>JBDHKG010000068.1:0-15964 GCA_039586495.1 Gemmatimonadota bacterium
ACGTAGGTGAACCCCAGCGAGGCGAGAAACAGCACGACGATGCCGAGCGCAGCCCACATCCAGATCTTCTCGTACAGGTCAACCTTCATGGCTGCCTCACTGCGTTAGCGGGCCGCGCGGGACGAAGACCAGGAAATAGAGGACCAGCCAGCCCAAGGCGAAGAGCAGGCCGTAGACCCCAACGATGGCCAGGGTCCCTTTGGGGTGTCCCCCGATGTCGGCGTCCGGGTCGGATGACGCTCGCTGGTGCTCCTCGCTCATACGTGCCTCCCGGCTCCAGTGACGCAATCGAGACGGTTCCTAGGTAGACGCCGGATGATATCGGGAATGGGGCCTCTGTCAATAACCGGAAAGACTAGCGACAGAGCGTCCAGCACTCCCGGCAGTCCCCCGTCCACAGTCGCGAACAGGAAGCCGGGCACCGAGTTCGCGCTAGCCACGGCGTCTGTTCGGGTTTGTGGCAAACCGATAGATTTTGTGCTCCTGCAAGCGATAGCTCAGCGCCGCTCGAGGTCCGCTGTAGCACAGTTGCTGCGCCAGGAACGGCGTCAACCTGAAGGGGGAGTGCCATGCGGGAGGCCGTAGAGGAACTCTGGCCGGAGCTGGGGTGGATCCAGAACCGGGAGCTGCGGGAACAAGTCACTCAGACGTGGGTCCGGGCGTTCGAGCTGAGCCCCCTGGAGCCTGACGACCTCAAGGAGATCCCCTTCACGCTGCTGGTGCCCGACTGCCCGGCTACCTTCATGGAGCACAAACGCTGCGTCGTGCACATCGCGCGCCGGGCTGCCGAGTCGATGCGGGAGTTTCTGGGCAAAGCGTTGAAGATCGACCTGGATACGGTGATCGCCGGCGCGATTTTGGCCGATGTGGGGAAGCTCCTGGAGTACGAGCGCGTGGGCGGGAAGGCACAGCAGAGCAAACGCGGTGAGGCGCTTCGTCATCCCTTCACGGGCGTCGCCCTCGCCCTGTCCTGCGGCGTTCCCGATGAGGTTTGCCATATCGTCGCGGCCCACGCCGCGGAGGGCGATCTGGTCAAGCGGAGCACGGAGGCCTACATCGTGCACCACGCCGACTTCATGAGCTTCCTGCCATTCAAGAACCTGGCTCGCTGAGTCGATCGGCTGGCGCGCGGAAGGAGGTTGCGATGTCAGAGACGATCACGGCGGCGATGGCCCGCTGGGCAGCCGATCTCAAGTATGAGGACGTCGATGAGCGTGCCGTCCACGAGGCGCGCCGCTACCTGCTGGACTCGCTGGGCTGCGGCTTTGGGGGGTATCGCCAGAAAGATACCGGCCACGCTCTCGAGGTGCTGGACGAGATTGCCGGAGTAGGGCCGGCCACGATTCTCGGTAGTGGCAAGAAGACCGACGTGGTCTCTGCGGCGCTGGCCAACGCGCTGATGGTCCGGGTGATGGACTACAACGACATCTACTGGCAGCAGGATCCCTCCCACCCGTCGGACATCATCCCGGCCGCCATCGCCTGCGCCGAGCGTCAAGGCAGCGGTGGCAAAGAGCTGATCGTCGGGATCGTGCTGGGTCATGAGTTCGAGATGCGTCTCTGTGAGGCAGCTTTCCCCGGCATCCGCGAGCGGGGCTGGCATCATGCGACGCTCACCGCCTTCGTGTCACCGATCGTCGCGGGCCGCATGCTCCGGCTGCCGTGGGACAAGATCCAGCACGCCATCGGCATTTCGGCATCCCACCATGCGACTTTGGGCGCGGTGACCGCTGGCAAGCTCACGATGATGAAGAACACGGTTGACCCCATGGCCACCGAAGCCGGCGTGAGGGCGGCGCTCCTGGCGGAGAAAGGCTACACCGGGCCCGAGCACGTCATCGACGGCAAGGAGGGGCTCACCCACTGTCTGGGGCCGGAGTGGAAGCTCGAGGTACTCACCGAAGGCCTGGGCGACTCCTGGCGCATCGAGCGCTGCGGCATGAAGGCCTTCCCCACCGAGGCGCTCACCCACGCCCCGATCTCGGCGGTCCTCCAGCTGGTCCAGGAGCACGACCTCCAGCCGGAACAGATCGAGAAGGTGCACATCCGCTCGCTCGCCCGCGCGGCGGACATCCTGGCGGACCCCTCGAAGTACGATCCGCACACCAAGGAAACGGCCGATCATAGCTTGCCCTACGTGATCGCGGCGGCGCTGGTCGACCGCCAGGTGACCCCTGCCCAATTCGAGATGGAGAAGATCATGGACCCGCGGGTCCGCCAGCAGCTCGAGAAGGTCGAAGTCGTGGCGGATCCGGAGATCGAGGCCGTGTTCCCGAAGCTGCAGCGCGTCATCGTCACCATCCGCACCAGCGACGGCCGCGAGCTGGAGGCACAGCTCGACTACCCCAAGGGCGATCCACGCAATCCACTCACCGACGAGGAGATCGAGGGGAAGTTCGACGCCCTTGCTGCGCCGGTCTTGTCGGAGAAAGCGCGGGACCGCCTCAAGAAGACGGTCTGGGAGTTGGAGAAGCTCGATTCGGTGACCAAGCTGATGGACCGCTGCCGCTCCGACCGCTGAGCGCCTCGAGAGGCGGAAGGAGCGAAGCGGCGAAGGTAGGGAAGGATGGGTCAGACAGTCGTAGAGAAGATCGCGAGGAGCCACATGACCGAGGGGCCGGATCGTCCGCTGCGCCCGGGCGACGTGGTCTCCCTGCGGCCACGGCACGTGATGACGCACGACAACACCGCGGCCGTGCTGAAGAAGTTCCGGGCGATCGGCGCGTCGCGTATCTACGACCCGCGCCAGCCGGTTTTCGCCCTCGATCACGACATACAGAACACCTCGGAAAGCAACCTGGCCAAGTACCGGGAGATCGAGGCGTTCGCCGAGGAGCAGGGCGTCGACTTCTACCCGGCGGGCACCGGCATCGGGCACCAGATCATGGTTGCCCAGGGCTATGCAGTGCCCGGCGCGCTTGTGGTGGCGTCCGATTCACACTCGAACATGTACGGGGCGCTGGGCGCCCTGGGCACGCCCGTCGTGCGCACCGACGCGGCGGCGATCTGGTGCACTGGGGAGTTCTGGTGGCAGATCCCGCGTAGCGTCCAGGTGGTGCTGGACGGGGAGCTCCGTGACGGTGCGACAGGCAAGGACGTAATCATCACGCTCTGCGGACTCTACAATCAGGGCGAGGCGTTGAACGCGGCCGTCGAGTTCAGCGGGCCCGGCGTGGCCGCGCTCAGCATGGACGCCCGCATGACCATCTCCAACATGACCACCGAGTGGGGCGCGTTGGTGGGCTGGTTCCCGGTGGACGACGTTACGATCGGCTACCTGCGGAAACGCTGGACCCTGCTCGCGGGGCGCGGCGTCAAACGTTTCACGGACAAGGATCTCGCCGCCTGGGCGAAGGACCCTCCACGTCCCGACGCGGATGCCAGCTACGTGGCGCGGATCGAGCTCGACCTGGGCGACGTGAGTCCACACGTCTCGGGGCCCGATACCGTCCAGGTGATGCGCTCGCTCGCCGACATCGAAGAGGAGCACATCGCCGTTCAGAAAGCCTACCTGGTATCGTGCGTGAACAGCCGGCTGGAGGATCTCGAGGCGGCAGCCCAGGTGATCCGCGGCAAGAAGGTCCGCGACGGGGTCGAGCTCTACATCTCGGCAGCGAGCGCGGAGGTCCAGCACGAAGCCGAGGAGAGTAGCGCCTGGGGGGCGTTGCTCGAAGCGGGCGCGCGGCCGCTACCCCCTGGCTGCGGGCCGTGCATCGGCCTCGGTGCCGGGCTGCTCGAGCCGGGTGAGGTCGGGATCTCCGCCACCAACCGCAACTTCAAGGGGCGGATGGGCTCCCGCGAGGCGCAGGCCTACCTGGCTAGCCCGGAGGTCGTGGCAGCCTCGGCCGTCGCCGGGCAAATCACCGGGCCACGGCCGTCGGACGGGCGCCGTCCCGATCGCCGCATCAGCATCCTCGCCGCCGAGGCCGCGGCGCCGCCGGAGACGGTGACCATCCAGCCGGGCTTCCCAGCGCGGATCCGCGGCCGGCTGGTTTTCCTGCCCCAGGACAACCTCAATACCGACGGCATCTACGGGAAGGACTACACCTACCGGGAGCTCACCCGCGAGGAGATGGCGCGGGTCGTGATGGAGAACTACGATCCGGCGTTCAGGGAGCGGATACATCCCGGGGATGTCATCCTGGGTGGCTACAACTTCGGCACCGGCTCCAGCCGCGAGCAGGCGGCCACAGCGCTGCAGGCGGCGGGCATTCCGCTGGTTATCGCAGGCAGCTTCTCGCAAACCTACCTGCGAAACGCCTACAACAACGGGTTCCCCTGCATCGCCTGCCCGGAACTGGTCGATCGCCTGAAGCTGGAGCTGGCCAGCACCGTGAAGGCGGGAGAGCTGACCATCATTCCCGGCGACGTGCTGGAGATCGACTTCGCCGGTGCGACGTTAGACTGGCACGGCGATACGTACCGTTTCTCGCCCCTCGGTTCCGTGCCCCAGTCGCTGGTCGTGGCGGGCGGTATCGAGAAGCTGATACGCAAGAAGCTGGGGCTGGAGAGCAACGTGTGATGAGCCGTTCGGCGGGCCGCAGGCGACGGCCGCTGACCGAGCGCTGAAGGGAGCAAGCGAGTCGAAGCAGGCAAAGCGAACGAACCTCAACAAAACAAGGCAAGGAAGAGCTCGCACATGGCGAAATACACCGTGGTGAAGATGCCGGGTGACGGCATCGGCAAGATCGTTCTGCCGGAAGCCATCCGTGTCCTGGATGCCGTCGGCTTCGACGCCGACTATCTGCACGCCGATATCGGCTGGGAACGTTGGGTAAACGATGGGGTCCCCCTGCCCGAGGCGACGCTGGACGTGCTGCGCAAGCACAAGCTGGGCCTGTTCGGCGCGATCACCTCGAAGCCGAAGACCCAGGCACAGGCCGAGCTGCGCCCGGAGCTGCGCGACAAGGGTTACGTCTACTACAGCCCGATCGTCGGATTGCGGCAGGTGTTCAAACTCGATGTCTGCATCCGCCCCTGCCGCTCGTTCCCGGGCAACCCACTCAACTTCATCCGCCAGAAGGCTGGCGGCGGCTTCGAGGAGCCGAAGGTCGACGCGGTGATCTTCCGTCAGAACACCGAAGGTCTTTATGCCGGCATCGAATGGACGAATCCGCCGGAGCAGGTGCGCGCCGCGTTGGCCACGCACGGGAAGTTCAAGGCGTTCGAGTCCGTGCCCAGCGAGGACATCGCCATATCGACGCGTGTGTTCACCCGCAACGCCTGCAGGCGCATCGTGACGGCCGCCTTCGAGTACGCGAAGAAGCATGGCTACCCGTCCGTGACGATCTGCGAGAAGCCGAACGTGCTGCGTGAGACCTCGGGGATGATGGAGGAGGTAGCGAAGGGGGTGCACGCCGACTACCCCGACATCCAGCGCTGGTCCACCAACATCGACGCCCAGATGATGTGGTTGACCAAGAACCCTGAGGACTACTCCGTGATCGTGGCCGGCAACATGTTCGGAGATATCGTCTCCGACGCGTTCGCCGGCCTGGTGGGCGGCCTCGGGTTCGCCTGCTCGGCAAACATCGGAGATGAGGTGGCCGTGTTCGAGCCCACACACGGCTCGGCGCCCAAGTACGAGAAACTCGACCCGCCGATCGTGAACCCGATCGCCATGATCCTGAGCGCCGTCATGATGCTCGATCACGTGGGGGAGACCGACAAGGCGGAGGCCGTCCGGAACGCTATCGCCGCCGTGGTGGAAGAGGGGAAAGTCCGTACCTATGACATGATGCGCCTGCCGGGCGGCCCCGACGCCCTCTCGAAAGGCGCGGCGAGCACGACCCAAGTGACCGAAGCGATCATCGCCCATCTGAGCTGAGGGAGGTGCAGATGGCCCGCAGCGCTCGCAAGACGGCACCGCGCCGGGGTGAGGCCGGACCTCAGGGCGATGACGTCCGTTCCGACCTTCATGTGGCGGTCGAGCTCACCGGCTCGGGTGGGCTGCAGATCGAGCTCGCCTCAAAGGTGGGTGCGCTCTACGGTGGTTCCATCCACGACGCGGCAGAGCACGTGCTCACCGCGCTCGGCGTGCCACACGCTCGGGTAACGATCGACGATAAGGGAGGACTCCCCTTCACCATCGCGGCCCGTGTAGAGGCGGCCGCCCTCCGCGCCGGCGCCGAACCGAAAGGCGACCCGCGGCCCGAGCGGACGGTAGCTCGTAGCGGACCCAGTCCCCGGGACCGGCTGCGGCGCTCGCGTCTCTACCTGCCCGGCAGCCAGCCCAAGTTCATGATCAACGCCGGCATTCACCGGCCCGACGGCGTGATCCTCGACCTGGAGGACTCCGTCCACCCGTCCGAGAAGGACACGGCCCGTCTGCTGGTGCGGAACGCTTTGCGCTGCGTCGATTTCATCGGCGCCGAGCGCATGGTGCGGATCAACCAGCTTCCGCTGGGCCTGGAGGATCTGCTGGCGGTGGTGCCCGAGGCTCCCGACCTCATCCTCCTGCCGAAGACCGAGAGGCCCGACCAGGTGCGGGAGGTGGCGGAGCGGATCCGGGAGATCTCCGCTCAGGCGGGCGATGGCCACCCGATCTGGCTGATGCCAATCCTTGAGTCGGCGCTCGGGATCGAGAACGCCTTCGCCGTCGCCACGGCCGACGAGACCGTGGTGGCTCTAACGGTTGGCCTGGAGGACTACACGGCCGACCTGGGCGTGGTGAAGACGCAGGAGGGCGCCGAGACGCTGTTCGCCCGGACCCGCCTGGTCAACGCGGCGCGGGCCGCCGGCATCCAGGCCATCGATTCCGTCTACGGCGACGTCGGCGACATGGAAGGCCTCAGGGCCTGGGCGATGCGCTCGCGGGGGCTGGGCTTCGAGGGGATGGGCTGCATCCATCCGCGCCAGATCGAGCCCATCCACGAGGCCTTCGCGCCGCCCGCACAGGAGATCGAGAAGGCGCTGAAGATCGTCGCCGCCTTCCGAGAGGCGGAGGCCAAGGGCCTTGGCGTCGTGAGCCTCGGAACCAAGATGATCGACCCCCCGGTGGTGCTGCGGGCCCGGCGGCTGGTCGAGACCGCACGGCGTGCCGGTCTGATACCCCAGGAGGATGCGCCCGCTCAGGACAAGAGCGGCGCGTAGGAGAGGTGGACGTATGAGCGTGGAATTGGTGCTCAACAAAGTCGGACGCCGCGTCCCCACAGTGGTGAACGGCCGGGAGCAGGCCCCCTTCCTGGGCGTGGGCGCCTACGAGCCGGAAGGCCGCAAGCAGGCTCCGCCGATCCGCTCCTGCCGGGACTACCCTGCCAGCGGCGACAAGCGGGTCACGGACTTGAAAACCGCGTTGAAGAAGTGTGGCATCGCGGACGGCATGACGATCTCCACCCATCACCATCTCCGGAACGGCGATGCTGTCGCGCTGTTGGCGCTACGCGCCGCCGCCGAGCTGGGCGTCAAGGACCTCGTGTGGTTTCCCAGCGCCTCCTTCCCTTGCCACGAGCCGGTGATCGAACTCATGGATCGGGGCGTCGTGCACCACATCGAGGGCAGCATGAACGGTCCCCTCGGCGAGTACTGCTCGCGCGGCAAGATGCGGGGGATGGGTGTGCTACGCTCGCACGGCGGCCGCTGGCAGGCGATCCAGGATGGTGAGGTACACATCGACATAGCGGTGATCGCGGCACCCAGCGCCGACCCGTTCGGCAACGCCGACGGCTCGCACGGCCCCTCGGCCTGCGGCTCACTCGGCTTCGCGCTGGCCGACTCGATCTATGCCGACCATGTGATCGTGGTCACCGACAACCTGGTGCCCTTCCCCTGCATCCCCTGGCAGGTCCAGGGCAACAACGTGGACTACGTGGTCGAGGTCGACTCCATCGGTGACCCGGCAAAGATCGTCTCGGGAACGACCGAGATCACCAAGAGCCCGGACCGGCTGCTGATCGCCGAGTTCGTGGCCTGCTTCCTGAAGGAAGCCGGCATCATGCGCGACGACTTCTCCTTCCAGGCAGGCGCCGGCGGCATCGCCCTCGCCTTCGTCGAGTTCCTCAAGGAGCTGATGAAGGAGGCCGGCGTGAAGGCGCGTTTCGTCCGCGGCGGCTCGACGAAGTATCTGGTGGACCTGCTGAAGGAGGGGCTGACCGACTATATCCTCGATGGCCAGACCTTCGACCTGGCAGGTGTCGAGTCCATCGCCTCCGACCCGCGCCACGTCGCCACCTCGCCGTTTACCTCGTACAACTACCACGGCAAGGGCAACTTCGCCACGCTGGTCGATGCCGTGGTGCTGGGCGCCACCGAGGTAGACGTGGACTTCAACGCCAACGTGAACACCCACTCCGACGGCATACTCCTCCACGGGATCGGCGGCTGGCAGAACTGCCTGTTCGCCGGCTGCACCATCCTCGCCCTGCCCTCTTTCCGCGACCGCATCCCCGTGCTCGTCGATCAGGTCACCACGATCACCGGGCCGGGCGAGCTCATCGACGTCGTGGTCAGCGAGCGTGGCATCGCCGTCAACCCGCGGAGGATCGACCTGCTCGACCGCCTCAAGGGTTCGAAGCTGCCCATCCGGCCCATCGAGGAGATCAAGGAAGAGGTCGAGCGCATCACAGGCGGTCCGCCGGCGAAGGCGCGCCTTACCGACCGGCCGGTGGCGGTGATCAAGTGGGTGGACGGGACGGTGCTGGACACGGTGTGGCAGTTGCAGGAGTGAGCCGGCCACGACCAGAGCTCAGGCCCTGTTCTCGAAGGAGCAGTTTTCAGCGAGGACCAGACTACGGTATCCTACCTCGCGCTACATCTTCCGCTGATCCAATACCCGCTCGGCCTTCCCCTCGCTTCGGGTGATCGTCTTGGGGGGTACAACCCTTACGACAGCGGTGATGCCGATGATTCCCTTGATCCTACTCGAAATCTTCTCCTCGATCTCAGAGATCTTCTCTTTGCCAGAGTCGTAGACGTCCGGCCTGCTCTCCACATCGATATTGACGGTGTCGAGGTATCCTTTCTTCTTGAGTATGATCACGTATTGAGGCTCCACCTCCGGGACGTCGAGCAGAAGACTCTCAATCTGGGACGGAAAGAGATTGACACCGCTGATGATCAGCATGTCATCGCTCCGCCCGTAAACCTTATCCATCTTGACCAGTGTTCTCCCGCAGGGACATCTGTCCCGTCTCAAAGTAGTGATGTCTCGGGTCCTGTATCGGATCAGGGGCATGGCCTGCCGGCGGATAGAGGTGAAGACGAGCTCTCCCTGAGCGCCCAGAGGGAGTACTTCCTCCGTAATCGGATCGATAATCTCCGGAATGAAGTGGTCCTCACTGATATGGAGCCCGTTCTGTTCCGAGCAGTCAAATGAGACCCCAGGTCCTCCCATCTCCGTCAAGCCGTAAGCTTCCATGGCACGGATGCCCAGTCTCTCCTCGATCCCCTTCCGCATCTCGGCGGTCCAAACCTCGGCACCGAAGATTCCGACCCGAAGCGGGAGTCCTCTCAGATCCACACCCATGTCCCTGGCCTTCTCGGCAAGTGTCAGGGCATAAGATGGCGTGCAGAAGAGGACGGTCGTACCGAAATCCTGCATAAGCAGGACCTGTCGCTCGGTCATTCCAGAGGAAGCCGGGATTACGGCACACCCGATCTTCTCGGCTCCCTGGTGAAAGCCGAGCCCCCCCGTGAAGAGTCCCATCCCATAGGCATTCTGACAGATGTCGTTGGAACGGACCCCGGCGGCGTAGAGATTCCTGGCCATGCACTCAGCCCACTGATCGATATCCTCCCTGGTGTACGGGCCCGTTATCGGTTTGCCTGTTGTGCCCGACGAAGCATGGATCCTCACGACCTCGTGCATGGGGACCGCACACAGGCCAAAGGGATAGTTGTCTCTGAGATCCGCCTTGTTTGTGAAGGGAAACTTGGCCAGATCCTCCAGGCTCTTGAGGTCTTCCGGCTTCACACCGGCATCGTCGAACTTGTTCTTGTAGTACGGCACCTTCTCATAGGCCCAGCGCAGCGTTTTCTGAAGGCTCTCCAGCTGATATCTCTCCATATCCTCCAAAGGCATGGCCTCGAACTTTTCGTCCCAGCACTTCATAGTGACCCCGTCCGCTGCATTCCTTAGAAAGACGTGAAGCTGGCCAATCCCCAGTCCGGGCAATCGCATATCTGCTGATGCAGGAAAGCGTTCAGGGGCTTCAGGTGCCCCTGTAGGCCCTTTCCGCTATAGCACGGAGCCGTTTGGGATGTCAAGCGATTTGATCGAGGGGTTGCCTGAGTTTCGAGGAGCCTCAAGCAGTCTGCGTCGCAGGCATTTCTTCCCTCTCGAACAGCAGCCAGGCGATCACCGCCAGAGCGACGAGCCAGGAAAGCAACATCCCCGAGCCGGACACGCGCCCCACGACGAAGAGCTTCGGAAACATCCCATACCCGAAATGGAAGAGGGACACGGCGATCAGGCCGCCGGTTCGCTCCCGGATCAAACCGGCAATCAAGGCGAACGCCGCCGAGCTACCGAACATCACCCAGTCGAGAGAATAACCACCACGCAGCGGGTTGAAGGGATTCAGCAGATGCGCGATCCCGAAGAGCAACGCCGTGACGAACAGACCGAGCCCGAAGCGGGTGCTCCCGAAGGTGAAAGGCCGGCCGAACACGCGATTGAACTCACCCTGGAAGAAGCCGCGAAACAGTAGCTCCTCAAAGAACGCGGAGAAGATGATCTGAAACACGAGTGCGTTGCCGAGGCCGAAGCGGGCGACGCTCGGCTTGACCGCCAGATCACCGAAAAGCGCGTCGGCCAGCAGCGGGAGCGCGATCAGCGGTATCGCCAGGTACACGCCGACCCGTGCATCCAGGCGCCAGCCTTTGAGAGAAAGCCCGTAGGTTGCCGCCCTGGATCTCAGCAGCGCTAGACCCAGCAGCGGAAGAATCGGGAAGAGCGTGTGATAGGCGTAGTTCCAGCGCAGATGACTCGCCTGCCAACGACTGATCGCGGTCGTGGGCAGCCACCAGCTCACGACGATCAGCAAGGCCAACAGACCCAGGAGAGCACAGCAGGCACCGACCTTCTTTCTCATAGTCGCCATCCCCATGGCTTGACCCACGGGGACCACTACGGGTCGCGCACCGCTACAGTGTCAACGTGACAACAAACGACGACGCACCTGACGAGCGTGCTCAGGTGCGTCTGAAGGTGAGTGGCTCTCGCCCTGCGGCCGTTCTAGCGCCTGCGCTCGCTGCGTTTCGTCAGGGCGGGCAGCGGCTCGCGCAAGGCCCAGAGAGCCACGGGGTACAACACCCGGCGTGCGCCTCGGATGACGCCCTGCTCCACCGCCAAGGCGGAGCGACCGAGTGCGGGCACGCCATAACGGACTGCCGCGTAGACCGCGCCGATGAGGAGGAAAGGCAGCAGCGGGAAGATGGCCCAGACCATGAAGGCGCCGAAGATCCCGAGGATGACCAGCGCTCCGCCGACAAGATCTAGAAGACCGATTCCCGTCACAGCCGTATCTCCTGGCAAGAGTTTGCAGGCTTACTCTTTAATCTAACTCCCTGCGCGACTGACAGCCACTCTTACTGTCGCCTGCCCTGACCCTGTTCGGAGCTTCGGCCCGCCGAATCTCAGGCGCTGTGCACAGTGCGCGCACCCAGAGCGCACTCGCGGAGCAGCCGCGCCGCCTCAGCGGCCGGCATCCCAAACGCCGCGGTCGCTGCGGCGTCCGCCGCCATGCAGTTCTCCGCGGTCACGGTCAGGCTGCGCATACTGGAGCGCTTCGGCTCGCCTGAGATGGGATCCAGCATGTGATGGTAGCGGCGGCCGCCGTACTGGAAGTACTGCAGGTAGTCGCCGGAGGTCGCCATTGCGCAATCGCTGGCCGCGATGGTTTCGATCAAACGGTCGGGATCCTCAGGATCACGGATGCCCACGGTCCAGGGATCTCCATCCTCCGAGTGACCCATCGCGTAGAGATCGCCGCCGCAGTTCACCAGCCCGTTGTAGATGCCATAGGAGCGCAGCGCCTCGACGGCCCGATCGACGCCGTAGCCCTTGGCGATCCCGCCCAGGTCGATGGCGACATCCGCGTCACGGAAGAGGACGACCGGCTCGCCTGCCCGGGTGCCGAACTCCATGCACTGGTAGAGCCCGCGGCCAGCGAAACGCGCCACCTGATCCGCCGGCGGCGGTTCGCGACGCCCGCCGACGTCCCAAAGGGCGAGCACGCGGCCCAGGCAGGGGTCGAACGCTCCCTCGCTCGCCGCCGCCCAGCGAAGCGCCTCCTCCAGAACCAGGGCGGTCTCCGGCGTGACGGCCACCGGACCCGCACCGGCTTCGAGATTGGCGCGGCCCACATCGGAGCTCGAGCTAAAGCGGGACATCGTGCGGTCCACAAAGCGCAGCTCGGCGATCGCCGCGTCGATCGCCGCGTGCGCATAACGCGGATCCCGGTGCACCACCGCGATGTCGGCGATCGTGCCCATAACGGGGACGCTGCGGCGCACCAACCTGCGACGGCGCCCCAGACCGACAGGCAGCGAGGCCACCACCAAGGCGCCGACCCCCAGCGCGATGAACTCGCGCCGATTCGGGTGGCGACGTTCAGGACGCTCAGTAAGAGTCATCGTTTCAGTTCCCTAATCACATTGCGATCAGCCTGTCCGTGGCTGCACTCCTTGTCGCAGGCGCCGCAGCCATGACCGCCCTCCCTGCCCCGATTAATGAGCGCGAAACCGGCGAACAGAGCGGCGAAGGCCAGAACAGACAGCAAAGCACCCGTCATACGCTCAACAGTCCAGCGAATCCCATGAAGGCCAGCGACAGAATCCCGGCGATGATGAACACGATCGCGTTGCCCTTGGCGATCTCGGGGACCTTGGAGAACAGCAGGTCCTCGCGAATCGACGCCATGAGCACGAGGGCCAGAGTGAGGCCAAGGCCGCCACCCAGCGCGAAAGACAGACCCTCGAGGAAGTTGTAGCCGCGATTCGTCTGGAAGATCGCCAGCCCCAGGATCGCGCAGTTCGTCGTGATCAGCGGTAGATAGATCCCCAGCGCCCGGAAGAGCGCCGGGCTCAGCTTCTTGATCGCCATCTCGGTGATTTGCACCAGCGACGCGATCACGACGATGAACGAGATCAGCCGCAGGTACGGCGCGGCGGGTAGGATATACGTGTTCAGGAACCAGGCACACGTCGACGCGATCGTGAGGACGAAGATGTCCGCCGCGCCCATCCGCAGAGCCGTGTAGATCCGGCCGGAGACGCCCATGAAGGGGCAGAGCCCCAGGAAGTAGAAGAGGGTGAAGTTGTTCACCACCATCGCCGAGATGAAGATCCAGAACAGATCACCCATCAGGCGGCCCTCCCCACTAGCGCACCCTCGACGAGCTCCCTCGCCTTCGCCCGCTCGAGCTGCCGGCGTTGCCACCAATTGAGGGCGATGAGGATGAACCCGATGGACAGGAACCCGCCCGGCGGCAGGATCATGATAATCCACGGCTCATAGGAACTCCCGAACAGCGGGTAGCCCAGAAAGCTGCCGTATCCCACAACTTCGCGCAGCGCACCCATGAGGAACATGGCGATGATGAAGCCGATCCCCGTACCCACCGCATCGAGCAGCGCGCGCGGTACCGAGTTCTTGGAAGCGAAGGCCTCCTGACGCCCGAGGATGATGCAGTTCACCACGATCAGGGCGATGAACGCGCCCAGCGCCTTGTGGATCTCCGGCACGATCGCCTCCAGTGTCATGTCGGCGATGGTGACGAACGTGGCAATGATCAGGATGAAGGTGGAGATACGGACCTCTTGCGGTATGAACCGCTTGAAGCTGGAGACCAGCAGGCTCGAACAGAAAAGCACGAAGAACGTCGCACCCCCCATGGCAAGCGCGTTTTCCACCGTGTTGGTGACGGCCAGGGCCGGGCAGAGCCCGAGCATCTGGATCAGCACGGGGTTCTCGCGCCAGATGCCTCGCGTCAGAACCTGACCGGGGGTCCCCTTCCGCGGCATCAGCTCGCCTCCTCCAGATAGGCCTGTAACATCGGGCCGAGCCTCTCGAGCTGGTGGTTCATGATCCCGATCACCGTGCGCGACGAGATCGTCGCACCGGTGATCATGTCGACTTCGTTGGCTGCGCCCGTCGCGCGCGCCGCTGTGACGCCCTGTAGCGGCGCCTCGGGCCCTTCGAACTCGGCGACAAACGCGCTGTCCTTCTCGATCTTGTCTCCGAGGCCCGGCGTCTCCTTGCTCGACAGCACCTTCATGCCAAGGACCGTGTTTGTCTCAGCATCGTAGCCGAAGATGAGCTCGATGAAGTCTTGGAAACCTGGCTCGGCACCGGTGATCGCGAACCCCACCCGAACGCCGTCCTCCCGATAACCTAGGAAGACCGTGTCCCCCGCAGCGACGCCTTCAGGGGCAGTCGCGGTGAGAGCGCCATCGACGACGTATAGGGTATCCCAGCGCGCGGGTGCCTTGAGCACCTCCGACACCGCCAGCCTGAGCATCATCGCCTTGTAGGCCTGGATCCGCGGTTGCGTCGCCTGGTACACAAAGACGATGAGCAGCCCGGCGAGCGCGCCGGCGGTCCCCAGCGTGAGCAGCAGCCTCCAGGCCGGGACCTGCTTCTGCTCGGGCGCCGGCGGCGTGGCCCCGGGTGCCTGCGGCAGCACCCGCTTCTCGCCGTTCCCCGCGCCGCTCACGAGGCCGCCTCCGTCACCCGCGTCCCGAACACCGTCGGTTGCGTGGCCCGATTGATGTAGGGGACGAACGCGTTCATGATCAGGATCGCGTACATCACGCCTTCCGGGAGCCCGCCCCACAGCCGGATGACGACCACCAAGGCACCCACGCCGGCCCCGAAGATCCAGCACCCCTTGTGAGTCACCGGCGACGTGACCATGTCCGTGGCCATGAACCAGGCACCAATCATCAGGCCGCCGGAGAACAGCATGAACAGCGGCCCGGGGTACGCCGGGTTCAGCAGGTGAAGTAACTCGGAAAGCACAGCGACCGTGATGAAGATGCTGATGGGGATGCGCCAGTTCAGGAAGTTGCGGAGCGCCAGGTAGCCAGCGCAGAGCGTGATGATGAGAGCCGAGGTCTCACCCGCCGACCCACCGATGGTGCCCAGGAAGAGATCACGCACCGCGGTCGCCACGCCCTCGAACTTCATCAGCCCGAGCGGCGTCGCTCCCGTGACCGTGTCCGTCTGCCCTAGCCCCATGAAGGGCAGAGACAGGTTCTCCGCTCTGACATCCCAGAACCCCGCGCCGCCCACCGGCCAGGTCGTGATGGCCACGGGGAACGCCGCCTGCAAGAAGGCGCGCCCCAGCAGGGCTGGATTGAATATGTTTTGACCCAGCCCGCCGAAGATGAGCTTGCCGAAACCGATCGCGACCACGCCGCCGACGAACGCCATCCAGAGCGGGAAGCCAGGCGGCAAGGTCAGGCCGAGCAGCAGACCGGTGATGACACCCGACCCATCCCGCAACGAGCCTCTCGGACCGAACACCCATTCGCTGAGCAGCGAGCCTAGCGTGGCCGAGAAGATCACCAGCAGTGCGCCAAACCCGAAGAAGTAGCCCGCCGCCGCGATCACGGGCACTAGGCTGCCCACCACGTTCCACATGATCTTCGGCGTCGTATCGGGCCCCTTCAGGTGGGGCGACGCCGTGACGAGCAGCTGCGGCAGCCTCATGCCGCCGCTTGCGCTTTGAGCCGCCCGATGGCGGTCCGTGTGACTTGGAACAGCTGTGACAGCGGGATGTTCGACGGGCAGACGTAGGAGCAGCACCCGCAAAGCACGCAGT
Organism: Gemmatimonadota bacterium; assembly: GCA_039586495.1. GTDB lineage: Bacteria > Gemmatimonadota > Gemmatimonadetes > Palauibacterales > KS3-K002. Next base: position 15,765 of record JBDHKG010000068.1, read on the forward strand.
CCCAGATGTGGTGCACCTCCGTCTCCTCGTAGCGCCCTGCCAGCGCCAGCTGCCCCAGCAGCTGCGGGTTGAGGAAAACCGGGCAGGCGTCCAGACAGTGCCCGCAGCGGATGCAGGGATACGATTCTTTCGGCTTGGTCTCATCGCGGCTGAGGACGATGACGCCGGTCGTCCCCTTCAGGATCGGCACATCCAGGCTC
>JBDHKG010000002.1:0-51580 GCA_039586495.1 Gemmatimonadota bacterium
TCTCGATCGACACGGAGGGTAACGCGTACGTCTTCCTGCTGCTCGACTACGAGGCCGACGTGACCGAGTGGGAGTTTGGGCTCGTTCGCTACGGGCCCGATGGCGTCCCGGGCGACACCATCGCGGCGCCCAAGTGGGACTACGAGGAGCCGAGGTTGGTTGCCACGCACGTTGAGGGTGACGATCGTAGCACCTCCGTCAACTCCGTGCCCTTCTCACCGCAGGAAGAGTGGATGTTCAGTCCGCTGGGCTACATGGTGGGCGGCGTCGCCACGCGCTACTCGTTCGACCTGCTCAAGGCGCCCGACCACATACTCCGGATCGAGCGCGCCAACTGGCAGCCGGTACCGGTCCTGGCGGAAGAGAAGGCGGAACGCGAGCGCATCATGACCGCCAACATGCGGCACACCGAGCCCGGCTGGCGCTGGAACGGGCCTCCGATTCCGGACAGCAAGCCACCCTACACCGGTTTCTGCGTCGGAGCGCACGGCCGCATCTGGGTCCGGCTCCATCAGGAGGCCTACCAGATCAAGCAGGAGCAACCCGAGCGAGAACTCGCTCCCGGCGAGACCCCCGAACAGACGTGGATCGAGCCGGTGGCCTTCGACGTGTTCGAACCGAGCGGCCGCTACCTGGGGATGGTTAGGGCACCGGAGGGTTTCTCGACCTATCCGACGCCGGTCATCCGCGGCGACACCGTCTGGGCGGTGGTGCGGGACGAGCTGGAGGTGCCGTACATCACGCGCCTCCACATCGAGCACCTGACCGAGGCCAACTAGATGACTCGGGCCCGGCCGATTTCCGCGACCGGGCCCGAACCAAGGTCTGCGCTCGGTATGCGCTGCGTGACCTACTGGTTGCCCGTGAGGTCGGGTGCCGGGCCCAGCACGTCCTCGATCGTGAGCTGGTAGACGGGCCCGAGGCCGAGGCCGAGCACGCCCTCCTCGATCACCTGACGATCCCCCACGACGATGATCGCCATTCGCTGCGGATCGATGTACTCCCGCGCCACGCGCTGCACATCCTCCTGCGTCACCGTGAGGATGCTCCCGACGTAGTCGTCGAAGTAGTCGTCCGACAGGTCGTACAGCACGAGCTGGGTCAGCTGCTCGGCGATGCGTGACACCGTCTGGAAGCGGCTGGGGAAGCGGAGCGCCACGTAGTTCTTCGCTCGCGTCAACTCCTCGTCGGGGACCGGCTCCAGGATACCCCGCAGCTCGTTAAAGAACTCGGTCAAAGCCTTATCGGTCACCGCTGTCCCCACCGCGGCGCGGGCCTGGAAGGGACCGGGCAACGGCTGGAATTCGAACGACGAGCCGGCGCCGTAGGTGTACCCGTGCTGCTCACGAAGGTTGTCGTTCAGCCGCGAGGTGTACGAGCCGCCAAGGATCGTGTTCATCACCACGATGGCGTAGTAGTCCTCGCTGAGCCGCTGGGCACCGATCCGCCCGATGCGGATCTCCGACTGGGCCGCTGGCCGTCCACCGTTTCCGGCGACATCGCGTCCAGCAGGTATCCCATCCGGTCCGAGTCCAGGAACAGCGCCAGCTCCAGCGCGTTGCTCGGTACGTCCTCGTAGTAGTTGGTCACGTCCTGGCTCGTCGACGCGTTGTTGTCGCCGCCCGCCGCCTCGAGCCACTCGTCGAAGGCGCCCTCGGGCACGTGCCCTGAGCCCTCGAACATGATGTGCTCGAACAGGTGGGCGAATCCCGTGCGCCCGGGCTTCTCGCGCCCGGAACCCACGTGGTACCAGATGTTGACGCTCACCATGGGCGTTGTGTGGTCCTCATGCAGGATCACGTTCAGCCCGTTGGGCAGCACGAAGCGCTCGTAGGGCACAGTGATCCGCGTCTCCTCCTGCGCGTACGCCGTCGTGGCGAGCAAAAGGATGAGCATCGCTGGAATGCGTCGCATCCGTCTTCTCCTGCCTTTTCGGGGTGTATGAAGCGTGACAGCCAGCGCCCGGGCGCCGTTCCACAAGAGTTAGACCGGCAACCGGGCCCGAGCGTTGCCGGACAGGATGGGGGCACGCCGGCCGGCGAACCAGCCCTCCCGGCCATCACCTACGAGGCGGCTTCGCCTGCGGATTCAATCGGGTTGGCGCGACGCGGCCGGCCTACTCCAGCCCGTACTTCTCCATCAGCCTGTTGAGGCGGGGACGTGAGACGCCGAGGATCTCCGCGGCCCGGGCCTTATGACCTCCCGTCGCCGCAAGCACACGGGCGATGTGCTCGCGCTCCAGCTCGTCCAGCGTGGATAGGTGAGCCGGCGATTCCACCGGTACCGGCACGATGGCAAGGTGCTCGGGCCGGATCACGTCGCCGGTGGCAAGCACGACGGCGCGGGTGAGGCAGTTCTCCAGCTCGCGCACGTTGCCGGGCCAGCGGTGGCGCGTAAGCGCATCCATCGCCTCGCGCGCGATCACCGGTGGCGGACGGTGTAGCGTCTCGCTGGAGCGGCGTACCAGGTGCTCCACCAGGATCGGCAGATCGGCGAGGCGCTCGCGCAGCGGCGGCACAATGATCTCGACCACTCGCAGCCGGTAGTAGAGGTCCTCACGGAACCTGCCCTCCCCGATCAGCTCCTCCAGGTTACGGTGGGTGGCGGCGATCACCCGCGCCTCGCTGCGCTCCGGGTGCTCGCCGCCCACGGGGTAGTACTCGTGGTCCTCGAGTGCTCGCAGGAGCTTGCTCTGGAACTCGATCGAGGTGTCACCCACCTCGTCCAGGAAGATCGTGCCGCGCCCGGCTAGCGCGAAGCGGCCGCGATGATCCGAGATCGCACCCGTGAACGCGCCCTTCACGTGACCGAACAGCTCCGACTCGAGCAGCGTCGGCGCGAACGCCGTGCAGTTCACTGGGACGAACGGCTCGGCGGCGTCCGGCGAGTTGTAGTGGACAGCTCGCGCGATGACCTCTTTCCCCGTGCCGGTCTCGCCGCGGATCAGCACGTTAGCGCGATTGGCGGCCAGCTGACCCACCAGCTTATAGATCTCGATCATGTGCGGGTCGTGACCGACCAGCTCGTCGAGCCTGTACGCACTGGCCTCTTCCTCGACGGCGCGGCGTGCCCGCTCACGCGTGCGCCGGTCCTCGAACACCTTGCCGATCACACGCCGCAGATCGTGCAAATCGAGGGGCTTCACGAGGAAATCGATGGCGCCCTCGCGCATCGCCGTCACCACCGTCGGCATGTCGTCGTAGGCCGTCATCAGGATGACGTCCACCGACGGCGCGCGCTCACGCAACAGCTTGAGCAGGGCGAGACCGTCGAGCCCGGGCATCCGCACGTCGGAGATCACGACGTCGGGCAGGCGCTCATCTATTATAGAGAGGGCCCGGTCGGCATCCTCGGCCGTGCGTACGTCGGTGACGCTGTCGCTCAGCGCCTCCGACAGCGACTCGCGGATCTTGGCGTCGTCGTCGACGACCAGAACGTGTCTCATCAGTATACGGACTTGAGGCTGAGGAGCGCGGCGCTCACTTAACCGCCGCCAACTGCAGGATAGTCAGCGAGCCTCCGACGCTCAAGATGACCCGATCCTTGGGGCTCGGCAGCTCCCTGAGGGGGAACTCCGCAGACAGGATGTAACAGCACTCCGCTTCGTCCGGCTGCATCATGTACGTGCACACCTGTGTGTCACCGTATCTCTCGCGGCACCGTTCACGACTGGCGGCGAATGGCCAGCACTCGAGAGGGCCCTGACGGAGGCGGGCCGCAAGCCGCGGCGCACAGGACGAGCAGCGCGCCCCAGGAACTTCTTGCAGCAGGCATAACGGCCTGAAGGCCTTGAAGGAACGACTCCCACTGACAATCTGCTCGTTCTCGCCCGCTGCGTCCACGGCCGCGTCTAGGGCGTCTGCACCGCCGGCAGGAAGTTCTCCATCACCCAGACCTCCGCGCCGCCGGCTCCCGAGTCGAAGGCGATGCGCCGCCCATCGGGGTGCACACGGACGTGGGCCGGCGTGCCCTCCCCAGACAAACCGGTCTTTTCGGGAGGCCCACCATCCACACCGATGCGCCAGACCTGGGGGTCACCGCGCACGCTGTAGAGCAGATTCTTTCCGTCTCGTGACCACGCTATGCTCTGCACCCAGGAGGCCTCGGCCTCGTAACGATGCAACTCACGAGGCTCACCGCCCGCGGTTCGCACGACCATCAATCGGTGGAGCGTGCCATCCTCCGTGGCGAAGGCGACGTACTCGCCGTCTGGCGACAGTGCCCAGGGATCGAGGCCGGGGCCCCCCCGATGACCGAGCAGCCTTTCGCTTCCACTTTCCAGATCCATTTCCGCGATCCCCGCCCCGCCCTCAGCCTTTCCCGTGTAATAGAGCTTGCGACCATCGGGTGAGACACCGATCAACTTGCCGAACCAGTCGAACAGTTCCGGATCGTCGAAGGGCGCCAGCGGCTCGCTATCTCCCGTCTGGACATCGACTGTGTAGACTCCGGGTCGACCCTCGCGATCCAAACCCGGCACGATCAGTGAATATCCGTCGGGCGACCAACGAGCGTAGACGAAGGCGTTGAGGTCCGGTACCAGCTGCCGGATCGCACCCGTTTCGACGGAACGGATCGAGTAAGCGTTGCCTCCGTCACGCCGTGCCGAGCGGTAGAGGAGGTAACGTCCGTCGGGTGACCAGTCGCACAGACGCTCGTCCCCATAATACTCTCCGCTCACCGCCCCCGGCGCGGCTAGCATCTCGCCCGTCTCCGGATCCAGACTGGCGACGTACACGGACCGCCCCGTCATGTTTACACCGTAGTAGAACGAGCCATCCCGGGTGAAGCCCAGCGGCCTAACGCGCCACATATCCGGCTTCACCAGCCTCGCCTCCCCGGCCGGTCGCCCATCCGCCACCGGCATTAGCCAGGCACCCAACGTCCCTGCACGGTGGCTCGCGAACAGTATGTGGCGGCCATCAGGCGCCCAACCCAGGACGACATCGTTCGCCGGGTGCTCAACCAGCGCCGTCTCACGCCCAGTATTCAACGAGAAGACGAAGATGTCCCGCAGACCGTCGTCCTTATTCGGAAGGTCGTAAACGATGAAGCGACCGTCCGGAGAAAAGCTCACCTTGGTGGACCAACCCGAAGTCCGTTCTTTCAAAGTCTGGGCTGACCCGTCCGCCAGCGAGATCAGAACGAGCTGAGGGGTGCCTTCCTCTCCGGCCTGTTCGACAACGACATGTCTGCCGTCGGGAGACCATGCCTCGCAACTCAGTACCTCCACATCGGCTCGGTAGAAGGTCCGATACTCGGAACCACGCAGATCGGTGACCCGCAGCTCGCGCCAAGGTTCTGTCTTACTGTTAAACCAGTCGTAGCAGAGGGATCTGCCGTCCGCTGATATGACGGCCCCCTCTTCCGTGAACTGGCGCGGCGCAGACATCGAACCCTCGTCGGTCACCAGGCGAGTCTCTCCGGTCGCGAGCTCACGAACCGCGATGTTGCCACTCTCCCAATCGACGAAGCTCAGATACCGCCCGTCGGGCGATACTCCACCGAATAGATCGACATCCGGGCCGCCCCAGACGCGTCGCGCGACCAGCGGCGTCGAGTCCTGCTCGGCCAGCACCGTGGCCGCCACGGCGCCCGGGATGCCGGCCGCCAACAGGTCGCCCTCGGCGTTGACGCGAGGTGACTCGGAGCTGCAGCCCGCCAGCGCAGCTATTACGATCGCTAGAACACCGAACTCCTTGCTCATGACATCCAACTCCTATCTCTCGTCCGCTGTGCCGGCCGTCGCCGGCAGGAAGTTCTCCATCACCCAGACCTCGTATCCATTCCGCCGAGTTTCGAAGGCGATTCGCCGCCCATCCGGGTGCACACGGAGCCTCCTCATGTTCTCAATCGTCAGGTCCAGTTGTTCGGGTTGTCCACCCGCCGCGCGTATGCGCCACAGCTCGTGTGCCTCGCCCGTGTCCAACGCGTAGAGCAGGTATTCTCCATCGGGCGACCAGGCCATCGCGCGGACCACCGGGGATGCTGCCGCCTCGAACCGGTACAGCTCACGCGGCTCTCCGCCCCGCGCTGGCATCACCACCAACCGATGAGTGGTGTCAGTTCGGTAGGCAAACGCCAGGGACCGGCCGTCCGGTGACAGGGCATTGCCGTACTCGGGCTCTCGGTCGAAGAGCACCGTCTCCTCGCCGGTCTCCAGATCCATGACGGCCAGCCGACCTTCTCCGCCCACCCACTTCCTGTAGAAGACCGCCTTCCCGTCCGGCGACGGAGCGATCAACGATCTCATATCGACGTTCCAGAACGCAGGCAGCGGCTCGGCCTCGCCCGTCTGATAGTCGACGAGGAACAGGCCGCTCCGATTGTCGCTGTCTGTGCCCGGCACCAGCAGGGAACGGCTGTCGACCCACCAGAGGCCGCTGCCGAAACCGCTCAACTTTGGAATCAGCTGGCGCGTTTCCCCGGTCTCGACCGAACGTATCAGTAAGAACTCTCGATCGTACATCGAGTAGTTTCGTGGAGCTCGTGAGGAGAGGTAGGCGAGCAAGCGGCCATCCGGTGACCAGCTGGGAGCCGTATTGAAATTAGGCTCATTCAGGTCCACGGCGGTCGGGGCCGCCAATACCTGCCCGGTCTCGGGATCAAGGGTCGCGACAAGAACACCGTCTGAACCCATGTTGACCCCGTAGAAGAACGACCCGCCGCGAGTGAACCCCATCGGCCACACCCGCCACATTTCGGGCTTCACCAGCCGCGCTTCGCCGGCGGGCCTTCCATCCTCGACAGGTAGCAGCCAGGCACCGAGAGTGCCGGTACGGTCGCTAGCGAACAGCAAGTGCCTCCCGTTCGGCGCCCAGCCCAGCACGAAGTCATCGGCGGGATGTCGAACGAGCGCCGCCTCATGCCCCCCATCCACGGCACGCACGAAAATATCGCGATCCTGCAACTGCTTCCCTTTGGTTGGAACATCGTAAACCAGGTAACGCCCGTCCGGTGTATAACTGAGCCCTTCCAGATAGTGCGGCCAATCCGAACCCAACTCTTCCATGGTCCGGGTGGCGCCATCTGCAACGGATAGCTCTACGAGTTGCCGAGCGTCCCCGTATCCGAATCCGACGCTCAGCAAGAGGTGTCTTCCATCCGGGGCCCAAGTCGACCCAAACCAATCCTCAGCTCGATAGAGGACGCGAGGTTCCGTTCCGCTCAGGCCAACAATCTTCAGTTCCCAGGGACGATCGCTGTGATCGACCCATCGATGGTAGATAACGTGCGTGCCGTCCGGCGAGAAGCCACAATCCATGGCACTCTCGTAGGGGTCCAGCGAACCGTCCGTCGTCAACTGACGAGCCTCACGGTTGCTGAGGTCCCGGAGCGCCACGTTGCCGGTGCTCCAATCGACGTAGCACAGGTAGCGCCCGTCGGGTGACGGGCCACCGCTGATGTCGACGTCGGGGCCACCCCAAACCCGGCGCACAACCATCGGCGTCGAGTCCTGTTCGGACAGCGCCGTGCTCGCCCCCGCGCCCGGGATCCCGGCCGCCGCCAGGGCGTCGCTCGCGCCGGCTGAGCGTGCAGACTCCGACTGGCAACCCGCCAGAGCGAAGATCCCAAGTGCGAGAATGCCGATCACGTTCTTCATCGAATCCCTCTCCTACTTCTCGTCGGATGTACCGGCCGTCGCCGGCAGGAAGTCCTCCATCACCCAGACCTCGCCCCCACTGCGAAATGCTTCGATGGCGATGCGCCGGCCATCGGGATGGAAGCGAATCTTCTCCAATCCCTCCACCGACAAGTCCAGCTCTTCCGGCGGGCCGCCGGCGACCGGCACTCGCCACAGCTCCGACTTGTCCTCCCACGGTCTGACATAAAGGACATATCGACCGTCAGAAGACCAAGCGATATCAGAAACATTCTGATCGTTCCCGACCTGGAAGCGCAGTAGCTCCGACGGAGCGCCACCGGTTGCCGGCATCAGCATCAGGCTGCGCTCGCCGCCGTCCCCGACGGTGAACGCGAGCTGTCGGCCGTCCGGCGACAGGGCCACAGCAGAGCTCGGTTGCTTATCGTAGAGCAGCTTTTGTTCGCCACTCTCCAGATCCGTTACGGCGATGCGAGTCTCGCCGCTCTGCCACAACAGGTAGAAGACGGACTTTCCGTCCGCCGACCAATCAATGAGACTCGGCACTCTCACACCCGTCAATGCCGGCAGTGGTTCCGCGTTGCCGGTCTGGACATCGACCTTGAAAACACCGACTTGATCGTTCCGATCCACGCCCGGCACGAGAAGGTGGTGACCGTCAGCAAACCAGCGAAAGCCGCCAAAAAGCTTCAGGTTCGGCACGCGCAGCTGCCGGGTCTGACCTGTCTCGACGGAGCGGATCGAAATCATCGGCTCGCCGAGGCCGCTGGAAGACGACTGTCCCCCGCGCGACGCGTAGCCTAAGTACCGACCGTCAGGCGACCAGTCAGGGGAAAAATGATTTCCGAGGTAGTCCGGGCTTGCCGGAGTCGGAGCTGCAAGCACGGCACCCGTCGCTGGATCGAGGCTGGCGACGTAAATGGCCTGGGTGCTCATGGGCACACCGTAGTAGAAGGAGCCGTCCCGGGTGAAACCGCTCGGCGTCGCGCGCCACAGGTCCGGCTTGACCAGTCGGGGTGTTCCGGTCGCCTTCCCATCGGTCACGGGCAGAAGCCAGGCGCCCAAGGTGCCTGTACGGTCGCTGGCGAACAGAATATGCTCGCCGTCCGGCGCCCAGCCCAGCACGAAATCGTTTGCGGCGTGCTGGATCAGCGGGACTTCCTCACCGCTATCCACGGTGAGCACGAAGATGTCTCGCTCGTCGGAGTTTCTTTCTTCCGGGAGGTCGTAGACGAGATACCGACCGTCTGGAGAGAAGCTCACGCCCCGGGGCCAGCGCCAGAACGAGCCTATCTCTTTCAGCGTTCGCACCGACCCATCCGCCACGCGGACCAGGGCCAGCTGGAAGGCCCCCTCTTTGTCCATACCGAAGATCAAGATCTGCTGACCGCCGGGGGACCACGCCACGGTACTGTACCTGCCAAAGGACTCGCCGTTGAACAGGACGCGTGGCTGGCCACCCTCCCGATCGATGGTGCGCAGTTCAAAGGGGGGCTCCGTCGCCTCGGGACACCATACGTACGCTATTTGCTGGCCGTCGGGCGATATCGCAGCGCCTTCCGCATACTGGTCCTGCGAGGCGTCGTGGGTCAGATACCGGACGTCGCCGGTGCTGATCTCGCGGACCGCCAAGTTGCCGCTCTCCTGATCAACGAAAGCCAGATAGCGCCCGTCGGGTGATACAACGCTCCACGCCACCCACAGCGGGCCGCCCCAAACGCGCCGTACCACCATCGGCGTCGAGTCCTGCTCCGATAGCGCCGTGGCCGCCACGGCGCCCGGCATGCCGGCCGCCGCCAGCACATCCCCGTCGCTGGAGTGCGATGCCTCCGGCTTGCAGCCCGCGAGCGCAACGACTCCGAGTACAAGAGTACCGAGCCCCTTGTTCATGGCATCTTCCTCTTACAGGTGATACTGCTCACGTCTCAAGCACCCGATCGCCAGGGCCGCGATCGAGGCGGCTGCGAATACCAGACCGATGATGAGCCCGGCACCGAACCACAGAGCGGCCGTCAGGACGCCGCCCTCCAGCCCTAGGTTATGCACTGTCATTTGAACGAACTCGATCATGGTCTGATTCAGGCTTAGCGATGGTGGGGCGGCCGTGAGCCGACCCTTCCGCAGACGTGAACCTGGCGAGCCGCGTGCCAGAGCCGCCCGGCGGTCAAAGGCCAGTGAACATACGGGTCCTGAGGGTTTGGACGGCTCAGCGAGGCCCGCTCGGACGGAACGACCCGTTACGTCGGCGGCTCACACCGTTACGCCGGTGACGCCTGTGGCAGCCGCAGCCTGACCCTGGTGCCTGCGCCCGGCGTGCTCTCGATCTCCAAATCGCCGCCGTGCGCGGTGGCGATCCGCTGGGCGATGGCGAGCCCGAGCCCGGTACCCTCGGGCCGGGTCGAGTAGAACGGCTCGAAGATCCGCTCGATGTTCTCAAGTGGGATGCCGCGTCCCGTGTCCCGAATCGAGATCGACACCCCATCCCGATGTCGGGCGACGCTGATCTCGACGCGCCCGCCCTCGTCCAGGGCTTGAGCGGCGTTGAGGAGCAGGTTGAGGAAGAGCTGTTCGAGGGCAGGCGCATCCCCTTTCACCCACAGGGGATCTGCACTCAGCAGCATCATCTTGAGCGTCGCGCCGTGCGCCTCCAACTCAGGCTCGGCGCTGTGAATCGCGGCCTCGAGCGGCTGGCGGATGTCGACGGACCCGAGCGTGACACTGCCGCTCCGCGCCACACGCAACGCCCCCGTCACCGAGCGATCGACGCGCTCGATCTCGCCCAGCGCGCGGCCCAGCAGGTCTCGCGCATCAGATTCATCGGGCAGCTTCTCCTCGACCCGCTGCAGATCGAGACGAATCGATGTGAGCGGGTTACGCACTTCATGGGCGAGCGACGCGGCGAACTCGCCGACGGCGGCGAGCGCCTGGCGCTGTGAGAGCTCGCGCAGGGTGCGACGCAGGCTCTCGGTCATCGTGTTGAAGGCACGGCCGACGCGACCGACTTCATCGCCGGGGAGCTCCTCGACCTTCCTGTCCAGGTCGCCACGCGAGACCGCCTCTGCCGCGCCGGCCAACCGCACTAGGGCGCGCGTGGTGCGCCGGGTAAGGAGCGTCGCCAGGGCAACGACGGCGACCGCGACGATCGCCAGGATCCAGAGGTTGCGACGTGCCGCCTGCTGGAACGGCTCGGTGAAGGGAGCGATCGGTGCCGCCAGCACCAGCTGCATGGTCGGCTCGTGCAGTTCGTGGCGAACCGTGAGCCAGGGCTCGTCGCCCCAGAGGAACGATTCACGGGCGAAGAGCGCGGGATCGATGGAGAGCGGCAACAGCGAGGCACCGCTGACCGGGTCGAAGACGGCAAGCACCGAGCCGCTGACGCCGCCCCAGCCGGCGCCGCTGGGGAGCAGGCTGCTCATGCGAACGCGCGCCTCCAGCGCACCGAGCCGGTCGCCCGACGCGTTGTCGTAGATCCCCAAGCGAACGGGGAGCGCCGGTTCGGGAATAACACTCGAGCGCGATGTCGACCCGAGCTCCGGCGCCAGCGACCAGCGCGCCGCCCCGGAAGCGTCGCGGATCACCGCCCGCTCGATGACACTCTGCATGTCCGTGTACAGCCCGCGCAGCTCCCGAAAGGCCGCATCGTCGCGCGCCGTCGCGCCGGTACCTTCACGAAGCGCCGCCTGGACGGCGGCGTTTTCCGCCAGCCGCAACAGTTGCGAGCGCTGGCTCAACCAGCGTAGCCCGATCTCATCGACGATCTGCGACAGAGAGGTCTGCAGCCGCCCGCGCAACAGATGCTCGCCGGAGCGCTCGGCAGTGCGGTTGAGCCAGATACCCAGCAGCGCCAGAGGCAGTACGGCGCCGCCGAGGACGATGAGGATGAACTTGCTGCGGAGGGAGAGGTCGCGTGGCGACTTCATGAGCTTCGCGCCAGACCGGCCCTCAGCGCTGCCACGCCAGCAGGGTCACCGACTCGCCGATCTTCAGGGTCAGGGAGTCGGCCGGCGTCGGAACACCCGGGAGGCGGAACTCGGCGCGCACGACGTGCAGGCAGGTCTCTTCCGCGACCGCCTCGGCAGCTTCCTCGACCTCCGGAACCTCGCGCTCCGTGGGAGGCTCCGCGGACTGCGGGCGCGGCGGGTTGCACTTGGGTGCGTCACAGCGCACCCGGGCGGGTTTCAACGCCTCACCCGAACTGAACTGGAGATGCAGGCCACCGACCTGCCAGGGCGGGACATCGTCGCGAGGTGTCTCGGCCCGCAGCTCCAGCACGGCGCGGGCCCCGGCGCCGGAAGAATCCACGGCGACCCATCCATCGGCCAGCCGAGCGACCAGCAGCGGCCGCCTGATCGGGCGCCCATCCACATCGACCAGCGCCGGCGAGCCGCAGCCGCCGACCGAGAAGGCGAGCAGCGCGCCCCCGATCAACGCGATCCCGGCAGGGCAGACGCGGAACGCCGCCTCGCTGCGCCGGACCGGCGCAACTCCGGCACTTCCCTTCGACCGTGCAGGCGCGGCCACTTTTGACCCCCTCGCGTGTGGCTCTACATGTAAGCTACCGCGGCGTAGAAGGACGCTGCAAGGTCTTCTTACCGGAGCCTGGCAAAGCACGGCGGCCGCGCCCGTCCCGGCGAGCGCGGCCGTCAGCGCCACCTGCGTCACACCCAGCGAGGCGGCGCATCTGCAAGAACCAGGGCAGTCAGTCCATGGCACCCTCAGGCATCTCGATGCCCAGGCTCTTCATCAGGAAGGCCCAGCGGTCCGCCTGCTCCTCGATGACCATGGTCGTGGGCTTGCCGCCGCCGTGGCCCGCCTTGGTCTGAATGCGGATGAGCACCGGCGCGTCGCCCATCTGCATCTCCTGTAGGCGCGCGGCGAACTTGAAGGAGTGTCCGGGCACCACCCGGTCGTCGTGGTCCGCCGTGGTCACCATCGTGGGCGGATAGAAGGCCGGGTGCAGGTTGTGGTACGGTGAATAGGCATACAGGTACCCGAACATCTCAGGGTCGTCGGCAGACCCGTAGTCCGAGACCCAGGCCCAGCCGATCGTGAACTTGTGGAAGCGCAGCATGTCCATGACGCCGACGGCAGGCAGCGCCGCACCGAACAGCTCGGGGCGCTGGGTCATCACAGCGCCGACCAAGAGGCCGCCGTTCGAGGCGCCGCCGACCGCCAGCTTCTCGCTCGACGTGTAGCCCTCGTCGATCAGGTACTCGGCCGCAGCGATGAAGTCGTCGAAGACGTTCTGCTTTTTCTTCAGCATCCCCGCCTGGTGCCACTCCTCGCCGTACTCGCCGCCGCCCCGTAGGCAGGCCACCGCGTAGACACCGCCCATCTCGTACCAGACCAGCATGCTGGTCGAGAAGTACGGTGTCTGCGTGCTGTTGAACCCGCCGTAACCGTAGAGGTAGGTCGGGTTCGAGCCGTCCAGCTCGATCCCCTTCTTGTGGGTGATGAACATCGGGATCCGGGTCCCGTCCCTCGACGTATAGAAGACCTGCCTGGTCTCGTAACCGCTGGGGTCGAAGTCCACCTGCGGCGCCTTGAAGACGGTCGACCTCCCGGTCTCGAAGTCGTAGCGGAAGATGGTGGTGGGGTACAGATACGAGGTGAAAGAATAGAACGCCTCAGTGTCCTCCCGCTCGCCGCTGAACCTTTGCACGGATCCAATGCTTGGCAGCTCGACCTCCCTCTCGAACGTCCCGTCCATGCCGTAGATGAGTATCTGCGTGTGGGCGTCGTGCAGGTAGCGCGCCACGAACTGGTTGTTCACGATGCCCACGCTGCGGAGCACATCTTCCTTCTCGGGGATGATGGTCCGCCAGTCCTCGCGGGCCGGTCTTCTCGTGTCGATGGCGATCAGCCGATAGCGCGGCGCGTCTAAGTTCGTCAGGAAGTAGAAGACCTGGCCGTCGTTGCCGACGAAGCCGTAGCTGGCATCGAAGTCATCCAGCAGCTTGACGATCTCACCATCCAGGCGCGGATTGAGCGGGTCACCCAGATCCACGTAGTAGATACGATTCCGCTCGTCCGTCCCTTGCGAGACGTACATGATCGCGTAGCGACCGTCATCGTTCACGAAGGCGCCGAGGCCCCAATCCGGCTGGTCGGGGCGCTCGTAGATCAGCTGGTCCTCCGACTGAGGCGTGCCAACCCGATGGTAGTAGAGCTTCATGTTGCGGTTCGTGCCCTCGAAGGTCTCACCCTCAGAGGGTTCTGGATAACGGCCATAGAAGAAGCCGGCCCCGTCATGGGTCCAGGAAGCGCCCGAGAACTTGACCCAGCTCAGATGATCGGTTAGGTCGCGGCCGGCCTCCACATCGCGTACGAAAAATTCCTGCCAATCCGAACCGCTGGCTGAGGTTCCGTACACCATCAGCGATGCGTCCTCCGTGAACGAGAGCGTCCTCAGCGCCACCGTACCATCTTCTGAGAACCTGTTCGGATCGAGTGCAACGACGGGCTCTGCGTCGAGGGAGGACTGCATGTAGAGAACCGACTGGTTCTGTAGCCCGTCGTTCTTGTAGAAGAAGTAGCGGCCGCCTTCCTTGAACGGAGTACCGTAGCGCTCGTAGTCCCAGAGCTCGGTCAGCCGCTCACGGATGCGCTCGCGCTCGGGGATCGCCTCCAAGTAGCCGAAGGTCACAGCGTTCTGCGCCTCGACCCAGGCCTTCGTCTGCTCGGCATCCACATCCTCGAGCCAGCGATACGGGTCGGCGACCTGGGTCCCGTGGTAGTCCTCGACGACGTCGACCTTCCTCGCCTTCGGGTACTCGATCTGGGCCAGCGCCGACGCGGGCGCGAAGGCAACGAGCGCCAGCACAGCCGCTAAGAAATCGACTTTGGCTGATCTGCATAGACTCATGGCAACACCTGTCCGCTGACCGCGGTCCCAAAGGTTCTCGATAGTGCTTCAAGCTGTCGCTCGCACGGGGAATGCGTCATGCTACCGACTCTGCTGCGCCGGGTCAACGGCCGCCCAGGCAACGGCGAGCGGCTATACCGTGCGAGTGTGGCGAATGTTACCGCTGGAAGAACTCGATCCAGACCCCGCGGGCCAAATCGGCCGGGATGAGGATGCTCTGCCCGTAGGGCCCTTCATAGGGGACGAGCTCCAGATCCGTGTTGAACTCCACGATCATCAGTGCCCTCTCGAGGTCTCGCACCTCGATGCTCACGCCCATGACACCCTCGCCGCGCTCCGCCAGGAACGACGCGACCGTGCCACCTTCATCGCTCGGCTGAAGCAACAGTATGGCTCCCTTCCCGGCTCTGATCTCGTGCGCCTCAGCTCCCAGGCTAGGCACGTCAAGCCGCCTGCCCATCGGCAGTCCCACCGACTCGTAGGCACGTGTCGCCGCTCTCAGATCCTCGACCGCCATCCAGACCGCCTCAAGACCGAGAGCGCCATTGGCATGTTCGGCGGACCGCAGGGGACTCAGATCGGGGTACTCCGCGCTCAACTGCTCGAGAACGGCCTGCTCGTATTCGATAAAGAAGATCGCGTTTGCCGCGACCACGGGCTCGCGGAAGACCACGTACCGCCACATCACCGGCGGAACCTCTTCCAGGCCCTCGACCGCCGCCGTGCCTCCCGTCGGCCCGGTGACCTGAAAGCCCCGCGACGCCAGGAACTCAGCGGCCGTATCCGCTGAAGAGACCGCCAGCCCCACGTACATCGCACCCTCACCCCGATCGAGGAAGCCAGGCAACTCGGGCATCAGATTCATCGCCTGCTCGCGATCACGGACCGTGACCAGCTCCAGGTAGGTTGTATCCGCGAACCAGATCGTACGGTTCTCCAGGCCGCTGAATTGTGCGCGCTGGCCGGCGGTGAAGCACAGCGTGTCGAAGAAGAATCGTTCGCTGGTCGCGAGATCCCTCACCGCCACGACGACGTGGTCGACTCCACGGCCAACCCCCAGTATCGGCTCGCCTGCACGGCCAAGGGACTCCGCTTCCGTCCTCTCCTCGCACCCTGCGGCAGCAAGGCTGGCCACGAGGACAAGGACGTTTGCTGACGTCTTCATTGTCTGACTTCCTCACTGAAGGCCATCGCACGTGCCAGCGTCCGCCGGCCAGCGGCCGCTCCCGCGAAACCCGAGGACTAGCGAGAACGTACGGGCCACAGGCGAACAACGCCACCCGGTGCAACCATCCCGCGGTCAAACCTGTCTAAGTCCGCGGAGGGGCACACCGCTACACGAGAGGCTCAGTCGCATGTTCACGGACGCCACCGGCCCGCTCGGGCGCGCCGCCGTACTGTTCATCCCCGTTGCCCTTCTCGTGACCACGGCCCGTGCCCAGGAAGGCCTGGTGCACCCGACGCCGCCACCGGAGGTCCGGGCGGCCCGGCGGGTTGGCCCGATAGAGCTGGACGGGCGACTCGACGAGTCCGCCTGGCAGGCCGCGCAACCGGCCGCCGACCTCATCCAATCGCAGCCCAACGAGGAGCAGCCGGCGACTCAGCGAACCGAGGTGCGGTTCCTGTTCGACGACGACGCGATCTACATCGGCGCGCGGATGTACGACGATCTGGGCCGGGAAGGTGTGCAGACGCGGCTGGTCCGGCGCGACCGCAGCGCCGACAGCGACGAGCTCATGATCGTCTTCGACACCTTCCACGACCACCTGGGCCGGACGATGTTCAGCATCAACCCGTCCGGCGTGAAAGGCGACGCATTCGGGCCCGGCGGCGCCGAAACGGATCCCTCGTGGGACCCGGTATGGGAGGTGGAGACCCGGATCGATTCGCTCGGCTGGACCGCCGAGATTCGGATCCCGTTCTCGCAGCTCCGCTTCCCACGTGACTCGCTGCAGACCTGGGGGCTGCAGATCGTGCGGCTGGTGAACCGGCTCAACGAGCGGTCACACTGGGCCTTCTGGCGGCTGAACGAGACGGGCGGCCCCAGCCGTTACGGGCATCTTCACGGCCTCGAGATCCGGGCGGCGCCGGGACGTGCCGAGCTGCTGCCGTACGTCGTGGGTCGCTCGATGAACGTCCGACCCGACAACCCGGACGACCCGTTCCGACAGCCGCACGAGCTCGACTATCGCCTGGGCCTCGACCTGAAGTACCTGTTGACATCGAACCTGACCCTGACCGCGACGATCAACCCCGATTTCGGCCAGGTCGAGGTTGATCCCGCCGTCGTGAACCTGTCCGCCTTCGAGACCTATTTCCCCGAGAAGCGGCCGTTCTTCGTGGAGGGGCGTGGACTCATCCGATTCGGCGGCTTGTGGTGCTTTTTCTGCAGCAACGTTCAGAGCCTCGACCTGTTCTACTCGCGACGGATCGGGCGAGTCCCGCAGGGCAACGGCATCGCCTACGATGCCGGCGAGTACGCCGACATCCCGGAGAACACGACCATCCTGGGCGCGGCCAAGATCACCGGCCGGACCGCAGGCGGCTGGTCCGTGGGGGTCCTCGATGCAGTGACGCGCCGCGAGCACGCCACGGTGATGGGATTGGACAGCTCTCGTTCCAGCGTCGAGGTCGAGCCCTTCAGCAACTACTTCGTGGGACGCCTGGCGAAGGACCTGCGCGAAGGCAACCTCCAGGTAAGTGGCATGTTCACGTCGGTGGTGCGCGACCTGAACGACCCGGCGCTCAGGAGCCGCCTGAACAGCCATGCGGAGGCTCTGGGCCTGGAGTCCGAGCTCTGGTGGGACCAGCGTACCTACCGCCTGGCGACGAGCCTCGCCGTCTCGCAGATCGCGGGCGACTCGAGCGCGATCCTCCGTGCGCAGCAGTCGAGCGCGCGCTACTTCCAGCGGCCGGACCGCCAGCACGGCAGCAACGGGCTGTTCAGCGACGCGTACGACCCTTCCCTCACCGTGATGCGCGGCTTCGCCGCCTACGCGCGGCTGTCGAAGGAATCGGGCGACTGGCTCGGAGAGATCTCCACCAACATCCGCAGCCCCGGGTTCGAGGTGAACGATCTCGCCTTCCTCACACGCGCCGACTACGTCTGGATGAACGCGAACGTTGCCCGGCTATTCACGGAGCCGAGGGGCATCTATCGCTCGATGGCTTTCATCGCAGGTGGCCAACAGCAGTTCAACTTCGATGGCGATCTCACGGATCGACAGGTTCAGGGATTCTTCGAGATCGAGTTCCCCAACTATTGGGACATCGCCACCTTCTGGATCCACCGCTTCCCGGCGTTCGACGACCGGCTGACGCGCGGCGGCCCCGTGCTTCGGCGACCGGGCACGGACTACTGGTTCTTCCAGGCGTCCACCGACTCGCGCAAGAACCTGGTGCTGAGCACGGGTCCCAGCTACAGCTGCAGCACTGAAGGTGCGTGTGACTATTCCGTCAACCTGGACGTCACGTACCGGCCCGTCTCGAACGTGTCGATCAGCCTCGGCCCGATGTTCGACCACGCCGAGTCGTCAGCGCAGTACGTGACCGCGGTAAACGACCCGACCGCGGCCGCCTTCTATGGCCGGCGTTACGCATTCGCCGATCTCGAGCTGAAGACCATCTCGATGAACACGCGGCTCAACGTGACGTTCACGCCGACGCTCACGCTCGAGGTCTTCGCCCAGCCGCTGATCTCGAGCGCACGCTACACGAACTTCAAGCAGTTCGACGCGCCACGTCGGCTGGCGAAGAGCGTTTACG
Source organism: Gemmatimonadota bacterium (assembly GCA_039586495.1). Classification (GTDB taxonomy): domain Bacteria; phylum Gemmatimonadota; class Gemmatimonadetes; order Palauibacterales; family KS3-K002. The sequence goes on from JBDHKG010000002.1 coordinate 18,234, forward strand.
GTGAGGACGTCGGGACCATCACTCGAGACGGAAGCTCGTACACCGTCGATCCGGACGGCAACGGTCCGGCCGAGCCGTTCACGTTCGACGATCCCGACTTCAACTTCCGCTCGCTGCGAGGGAATGCAGTACTGCGGTGGGAATTTCAGCCCGGCTCAACCCTGTATCTGGTGTGGACCCAGTCACGCAGCGACACCGCGCCGGTCGGCGACATGGACTTCGACCGCGACGTCCGCGCGCTCTTCGACACACACGCGGACAACATCTTCCTGCTGAAGGTCAACTACTGGCTGGGATTGTAGGAGCGAGCGGCTAAGACTTGGACTCCGACCCAGCCCCTCTGCGACTGCCGCGGCGCCGCCGGATCCAGCGCCTCGACCAGACGAGCACGACCGCCAGGATCGCCAAGGGGGCGACGTAGCCGAGTCCGCTGATCCCCCAAGCGATCATGCTCATGAAGTTGTCGCCAGCACGCACAAAGGCCCGCCCGATTCGCCCCCGCACCCGCGGCGACGGCCGTGCGACCACCACAGGATACGGTTCGTGGAAGACGATCTGCAGCAGCGACCAGGCTGCCTCGCTCTCCAGGTCCTGCAGCTGGCTCTCATACCGTTCGACCTGCTCCCGCACACGTGCCAGCTCGCGCTCGACGCCCAGCAGTTCCTGCAGTGTCCCCGCTCGCTCGTCCAGCATGCGAAGGAGCCGCTCCTCCAGCCGCCGCACATTCCGCAGCCGGGCGTCCAAGTCTTCCGCCTGCTCGCGCACCGCGCGCTCGGAGACGCTGAGACGCTCCAGCACACCCAGCGCCTGCACGCGCTCCAGAGCCGCGTTCAAGCGCGATTCTGGAAGCCGCAGGCTCATGCTGGTACGCCGCGTTTGCCGCGCTCCCGCCGTATGCGTGAAGCGCTCGACGCGGCCGCCCAAGTCGGCAGCGATCTCACGGATCCGTGCGGCCGTGCTGTCCACGTCCTCAACCTCCAGAGTGACCTCGGCCCGGCGGACCAGCATGGGATCACGCGCCGGGCGTGCCGCACGAAGGCCCACGCCCGGCTCCTCGAACGTGGCGGCGGGCGTGAAAGCCTCCACGGCGGCCACTGCCTCCGGCACGAGCTCGAAATCCACCTCCGTGGCGCCAGCCTCCCGCAGGATCACACCCGTGTGGCGAGTCGTGCGGTAACCCTCGGCTTCTGCCACGATGTCGTAGCGTCCAGGCGGAACCGCCTGGATAGCGTAGCGGCCCTCCTCGTCCGTCAACGTTCCGCGGCCCGTGCCCTCCACGTAGACCCGAACGCCGACCACTGGCCAGCCTGTGCCCGCCTCGGTGACCCGGCCCATCACGCCGGGCCGGGCGTCGCCGCGGCAGGCCACGAGCACGGCAAGCAGAACGGGTGCAATGCGTGCGGTTGAACTCATACCGGGGCTCCCTTGGCGTCGAAACCCGGCCTCGCTGCTCCGTACACTCGGGATCCGTCTGACAGCGCGGCCGAGAAATGGGAAACCCTGCCTATTCTATATGATAGGCGGTTGAGGTCGCTGACGCACCGAGCACCCTAAGGCGCCGTGCCTCCCAGCTCAGCCAGGGCCGCAGACGCGGCGAACCGCGCCGTACCTTGTTAACCAGCGTTGCCAGGCTCCACCGTTGCAGCGAGGCGTTGACGGGTGCCAGGCACCCTGCTATACATCGGGCCGCGAGCGCCACGCTGGGCGCTCGCCTTTTTCCAGTATCAACCATACCTCGGGAGGCCCGATGAGATTGTCGCGCTACTACTTGCTGGCCACGCTGTTCATTGCCCTGGCCCTGCCCAATCCGTCCTGGGCGCAGGGCTTCGAGGGCACCATCACCACCCGGCAGATCACGGTGAGTGAGGCGGCCCTGTTCGAACTCCTCTACGGTGAGGAGGAGATGGAGGAGGAACCGAGCATCGACCCTGAGAACGTCTTCGCCATCCCCCTGGCGCGCATCCTGAGCCTCGCCGGCTCGATGGGCGGCGAAGTCGAAGTCGACCAGCTCACGTTCTCGATCAATGGCACGAAGATGCGCATGGACGGTGACGATGACGAGGAGATGCCCGGCTACGCGCTGCTCGATTTCGGCGCGGGCACCTTCCAGCTCGTCCAACCATCTGAGAAGATCTACATCGAGTGGACGAACGAGGACTTCGAAGAACTCCAGGCGATGATGCCGGAGATGGAGGAAGAAGAGACCGGCTCAGACGCGCAGGTCCGTGCCCTCGGCCAGACGAAAGAGATCAACGGCATGCGCTGCAGCGCCTACGAGATCAAGCTGGAGGACGCGACCACGGTCGCCTGGGTCACGGAGGAGCTCAAGGATCTGGTCGCTGCATTCCGCGAGTTCGAAACGCGCATGAAGAGGATGGGGATGTTCGACGAGGAAGATGAGGGCAGCGAGACGTTCTTCCTCGTGGCGGAACACGGCTTCCCCGTGCTAGAGCAGACGCTGACCATGTACAGCATGTTCGGCGGCGCCGAGTACGACGTTCAGGAAGTCGTAGCAGTGGAGCGCAAGTCGCTGTCGGCGAGCTTGTTCACGGTCCCCTCCGACTACGAGCGTAAGAGCTTCATGGACATGATGCGGACGTTCATGCCGGAGCGGTAGTGACACGCACCGTCCGCTGTCAGCGCTAGCCTCGCAGCAACCGCCGGGGGTGGCTATCGCGACCGCCCCCGGCTTCTTAGTCGGCTGAGGCTATAGCTGTAGTTGTTACGCTTAGCTGTTGCCTGCCCGCGTGCTCCGTGGCATACTGCCGGACGGCCCAACTACCAAACAACCGGAGGTCACACCATGAAGGCGCGATCCGTGCTGCTGGCCGCACTGTCACTGGCACTCGTGAGCCTGGCCTGCCAGCCGCCGGCGGCTGAAATGGCCCAGCTGTCCGATGAGGATAAGGCAGCGATCCAAAACCTCGTTGATGAGCTGGTTCAGGCCGAGTTGGCCAGCGACTGGGAGGCGGTGTTCGGCATGTACACCGAGGACTACGTGGACATGCCGCCGAACCAGCCCGCCCGGGAGGGGCTGGCTGCGGTCCGCGAGTGGGTTCAATCCCAGGACTTCACCGTCTCGGAGCTGACGGTGACGGTGGCGGACATCGACGGCCGCGGCGACCTGGCCTACGTGCGGGGTACGTACAGCGAGACCTTCACGGTGGGCGAGGGCGAGCCGATTGAGGACCAGCGCAAGTTCGTCTTGATCCTCAAGAAGCAGGCGGACGGCTCCTGGCGCGTCGCGATCGGCGTCTCGAACTCGGATCTGCCAGCGGGCGAGTAGGATTCCGCGCTCAAGGCGCCAACGTACGGGGCGGCCCTAACGGAGCCGCCCCGCCGCATCGCTGACGGCTTGTTTCGAGCCGCTGCTTCCTACCCATCGATCCGCGCCGCCTGCATCCCGGATACGCGGAACGCCGTAACGCGGCCGTCCTCGCGGATGAAGGTCACGCGGGTGCCGTCGTCGCGCACGAAAAACTCCATCTGGGATTCCGGCAACAGGTCCACGCGCCCCAATCCCGGGACATCGGCCCAGAGGCCGCCGTCCCCGACCTCGATGGTGATCACACCCAGCTCGGCGAGCTCGTAGCGGCCCGCATGCTCCTGTAGGACCGCCGGATCGAGCTCCACTACAGTCTTCTCGGTCGGCCTGAACTCCGGCCAGTCGTACTCATCGGCGATGGTCAGCATGATCTCATGCACCAGGTAACTGCCCCTGTCGGAGTTCGTCATGACGACCGCGCCCTTGCCGCCCTCGATGAAGGCGATGAACTCACAGCGGAAGCCCTCATTAGAGCCGTCGTGCCGGAACGCCTTGCCGCCGAGTCCGATCGCCGGGCCCAGCCCCCAATCGTTCATCCCAGGCTCGAGCATGTGTCTCGCCATGTCGCTGGAGAGGACGGCGCTCGGTTCCGCGGCATACGCCTTCTGGATCTCGATGGCGTAGCGGGCGAGGTCGGTTGGCGTGGTCCAGAGCCCGGCGGCGGCCATCTCTGGGTAGGTGTGCCACTTGCCCTCGACACGCGTGCCGTCCGCACCGTAGCCTGACGCCGCCTGGTCGCGGCGCGGCTCGGGCAACGGCTGCTCGTAGGTGCTTTCGCTCATGCCGATGGGCTCGAGCACCGTCTCACGCATGATCTCCGGGAAGGGCCGACCCGCGACATCGTGTAGGAGCAATTGAGCGATCGTGTACCCGCCGCCCGAATAGCGCCAGATACTCCCCGGGACCGTGTCCACCCGGATCCGGTCGGTGTTGCCCCGACCATCCAGAACCTCGATGGTGGTCGGCACCGTCTCGTCGGCCGCATACCCGGGGAAGCCGTGCACCGTGGTCCCGGCCGTGTGAGTGAGCAACCGCCGCAGCGTCACGGGCTCGACGGCCGTGTACTCGTTCTCGGGAACCTTCCAGCTCTCGAGCTTCTCATTCACACTCTCATCGGGGTCGAGCATCCCGTCCTCGACCAGCTTGAGCGCCGCCAGCGCCGCCACCAGCTTGCTGATCGATGCCGCCTGGAAGAGCGTCCGGGTCGTGGCAGGCCGCCCCTCCTCCACGTCGGCCAGCCCGTACGCGCGCGCCCACTCAAGCTCGCCGTTGTTGATCACGGCGATGCTCACTGCCGGCACCCTGTGATGCTCCATGCGCTCGGATAGCATGCGCAAGGGGATCGGCTCGCCCGCGACCAGCACCGCAGGTAACAGCTCGTCCTCGATGCGCTGGATGTGCGCCTGGACGTCCCGGCCCGGCTCCCCAGCTCGGCAGCCGAGCAGTGCCAGCACGAGCCACGCTGCCAGTCTTCTCATAGCCTTTGCTCCCTCTCGGTTAGTATCGCTCACAGAGGAGATGATTGGTGCAGCACGAAGAGGTCAGATACCTCTCGTCACTACGCGGCGCACGCCCACAAGTTTCTCACGGCAGTCAACTCGAAGGGTGCGCACCTGTACTCGTCTCTGCATCCACGTCTCTTGCGCTCAGTGCCCGTGACGGCGATATCATGCTTGTCTGTGACGACGATCTTGGCTTAGTCCGCCTCTTAGGTGCGTGCTGAAATCGGCATGTCGGTTCTCAAACGGCGGCTCATCGACCTTCATCGGCGCCCGATACGGCAGGTGCTGGCCATCTACCTGCTGGCCGCAGCAGTCATCTGGGGAGTCGCTGCCGCCGCCTGGCTCCTGTACAAAGGAATCGCTCAGCCTTCGGAGCAGGCGCGGTCCCCCTTTGAGGCGAAGCTGCTTGTAATGCCGTTCGAGAACCTGGGCCCGGTGGAGGATGAGTACTTTGCCGATGGCCTGACCGAGGAAATCACGGCAAGGCTATCGCAGATACCTGAACTCGGCATCATCTCGCGCACGACGGCGATCCAGTACAAGGGTACAGAAAAGAGCGTCAGAGAGATCGGCGACGAACTGGATGTCCAGTACGTGCTCGAAGGCACCGTCTACTGGCAGCGTGCACCCGGGGGCCAGAGCCGGGTCCGCGTGACCCCGCAGCTCATCAGGGTCTCCGACCACACAAACGTCTGGACGTGGGCGTACGACGCGGTCCTGTCGGAGATCTTCCGGGTCCAGTCCGACATCGCCGAGAGCGTGGCGCGGGCGCTCGACATCACCTTGCTCGGACGCCAGCACCGCGCACTCGCCGCTCCGCCGACCGCGAACCTGGAGGCCTACGACTACTACTTGCGCGGCAACGACCGCTACGCCCGCCGCTTCGTCGAGGAGGACGCCTGGGCCGCGGTGGAATTGTACGAGCGCGCGGTGGAGCTGGATCCCGGGTTCGCGCACGCCTATGCGGCGCTCACCCGAGCGCTGGTCTGGATCAACTCGCAGTTCGGGCGAAGCGGCGTGCTCGAGCGGGCCAGGCCGGCCGTGGATGAGGCGTTGCGGCTCGCGCCCGATCTGGTCGAGGCGCACATGGCGCTCGGTGACTATTACTACTATGGGCTGCGCGACTACGAGCAGGCACTGGAACAGTACAGTTGGGTGCAAAGGCGCCAGCCCAGCAATTCGGACGCCATCGCGCTGACCGCCTGGATCCAGAGGCGCCAGAGCGACTGGGTGAACTCGATAGTCAACGCCGCGCGGGCGCTGATCCTCGATCCGCTCAACACCGTCTGGCTCGTGGGACAGGCGCAGAACTATTTCTACACACGCCAGTACGAGCTGGCCGAGCCCTACTTCCGGCGCGCGATCGCGGTGGGCTCGGATGTGCCCTACTACTACCGCTGGACGGCCTGGTTCTATCTCGCCTGGGACGGGACGACCGAGCGGGCGCGGCGGGTGCTGGAGGGTTCCTTCTACAGGATCGACCCGGGGCAGTTGCTGGTGGGCTCGGAGGCCTCTTGGATCATCCTCAACGTCTTCGGCCCGGACTATGCCCAGGCAGCGGACGAGATGAGCCTGGCCCCCAGCACCGACAGCGCCCTCTACTTCCTCGCCAAAGCACAGATCAGCGCGCAGACCGGTCAGAGGGAGCGGGCGCGCATCTACTACGACTCCGCCCGCGTCGTCCTCGAGGCCCGGGTGCAGCAGCGGCCGGAGGAGCACATGATCCGCAGTCAGCTCGGCATCGCCTACGCCGGGCTGGGGCGAACGGACGACGCGATCCGCGAAGGTCGAACCGGTATGGCGCTGCTGCCCGTCTCGCGGGACGGCATCACCGGGCCCGACCGGGTCCTGGACCTGGGCCGCATCTACGTCATGGTAGGGGACTACGAGGCGGCCATCGACCAGCTTGAGTACGTGCTCTCGATCCCCTCTGGAGTTTCGGCCGCCCTGTTACGGGTCGACCCCTTCTGGGATCCGTTGCGCTCCAACGCCCGCTTCCAGGCGCTGATCGAGACCGATGAGCAGCGGGAGCGAGAGCCCCAGGCCGCCCCGCGAGTCGCGACGTGACCGGCGTTCGAGCCCCGAGCGAGCGCCGACAGCCGAAATTGATCCTGGATCGCCCGGGCTCCATCTTGTGACCTGCCGCTTCGGCGGGCCTCTGACTACTAGCCCTTAGCGCCAAGCCACCGGAGGAACTGATGACAACGAAGAACGCGACCCGAACCCCGGGCATCTCCCAATTGACCGCGTTCGCCACCTTGGTCGCCGCTACGTTACTTCTGAGCCTTGGCAGCACGGGCCGGCACGTCGAGCTCGCCAGCGCTCAGGAGACCAGCTCCAACTGGCTTCTCGAGCTGTTCGACCACCGCGGCGCGGACATCGGAGAGGGCATCCCCATGTGGGGCTACTCGGCGTTCATCCGCTACAACGGCCACACAATTCTCTTCGACGGCGGGACCAGCGCTCGCGTACTCGAGCACAACGCCCGCGTCTACGGTGTGGATCTCAGCGAGGTCGACTTCGCGGTGCTCTCCCACAATCACGGCGACCACACGGCCGGGCTCGACTACCTGCTGGAAGTGAATCCGTCCGTCCGTTTGTACGTTCCGGATGATGGGTACTTGGGTTACAACGTGCAGCAAGGTAGAGAGTACCGGCCGGGCTATCGCTATCAGACCGATAACATGGAGTTCGTCGGCGCGAACACGGAGGTCGAAGAGGGGGTGCACCTCATATACACCACGTCCCCGCACACCGGCTATTTCTCACGCTATCCGCCGCACCAGGACGAGCCGAGGCTCATCAACCTGCCGGAGCTCTCGCTCGCCCTGGAGACGGAGGGCGGCGAGCTGGTGCTGATCTCCGGCTGCTCACACAGCGGCATCGAGGAGATCGTCAAAGAGACGAAGCAGGCGACGGGTGCCGACGTCCAGCTCGTCACGGGAGGTTTCCACCTCAGCCCCTATTCGGCTGAATACGTCACGGAGCTTGCCCGCATGATGAAGGAGAAACTCGGGGTGCGCCGGGCCGCGGCGACGCACTGCACCGGCGACGAGGCGATCGAGATCTTCAGGGAGATCTACGGCGAGGATTTCGTGGACGTAGGATTGGGGACGCGGACTCCGCTGCCGGACTAGACACCGGGTACGAGCGGCGAGTCCGGGGCGCTTACCGCTTTCCCCAGAACGTCCGGGCTATCTCTTCCGATGGAGGAGGCGTCGCCGAGCTGACCAGAACGTAGACGATCACCGAGCTGATCACAGCAACAAAGGAGGGATGCGTGCCCCAGAGACTCATCTGGGGCACAATCGTGTTTGCCAGCCCGTATACGACCATGCCCCAGCATATCGAAGCGATGGCGCCCCACTGATTCCCCCGCTTCCAGAACAGCCCCAGGAGTATCGGTCCAAAGGTGGCAGTGACCAGTCCGCCTATCGAGAAGAAGATGATCCACTGGATGAGCCTGGGCTGCAGCAGAGCGAAGCCGATCGCTATAGCCAGGCAGGCTCCCATGGTAAGCCTGGAAGCGAACTTCACCTTTTCGGCCGATACATCCGGCTTCAGCTCTCTCAAGAGGTTACTGGCGATGCTGGAGGTGATGATGATAGCCATCGCCGCGACAGTGGTCTGGATGCCGGCCACGATGCCGGCCAAGACGATGCCGCCCAGCGCCTCCGGTACCACGTGCATTGCCAGCCAGGGAGCGATCTCATCCGGCACAGCGAGGTCAGGCACCAGCGAGCGTCCGATGACCCCGGCCATGCACAACAGCAGTGTCCAGAGCAGCACCAGAATCGCGCCCATCCAGATGCCTCGCTTCAGCGCTCTCGTGTTCTTGTAGGTCAGCGCTCCCAACATCGCGTGGGGCATGCCGACGATGAAATAGCCGGTCAGGCAGGCGAGCGAGAAAGCGAACATGGGCGGAAAGGCACCACCCATGGTCGGTGAGAGGAAGTTGGTGTCCTGGGCAGCCAATATCTCTGTCGACCGCTGGAAGCCGCCGGCATAGACGACCGTTCCGACGAACAGCACGATGCATCCAACGGTGATCACGATGCCCTGAATGAGCGTCGCCAGCGATGTCCCCCGCATGCCGCCCAAGACGCAGTAGACCAGGACCACAAGCGAGCCGAGAGCCAGGGAAGTCAGGTAGCCCATCCCTGTCATCCGGGCGATGACCCTGGCGGCTCCCACAAACTGAGTGGCCATGTAAGGCAATAAGAACACGGTCACGAAGATCGTCAGGATCACTATTATCGCCTTGCTCTGGTAGCGGGCCCTGAAGATGTCCAGGTAGGTGACCGCATTCACCCTGCGCGCCACGATTCCCACGATGATGCCGATCGGGGCCAGGAGCAGCAGGTTCATGAAGATCTGGAAGTTGTTGATCAGGACCCAGGAATAGCCGTAGGCGTAGGTCATGCCCGGTCCGGCGATGAAGGTTCCTGCACTGGCCAATCCACCGGCGATGATCAGCGCGACCACGACCCCGCCCAAACCTCTGCCCGCCGCGTAGAATTCATTTTCGTATTTGGTGATCGGGACCTTCTCGACAATCCGGTAGGACCAGACTCCGATAGCGATCAGTATCCCTGTATAGGCGAGAAAAGAGACGATTGCCCAGTTCATCGCTCTTCCTCTGTGTCCCCGGTATCCTCTGTCATGGGCACGTCGGGTATGAACCTCTCAGCGACGAAGATCAGCAGGAGTACAAAGACGACAGGAACGATGATGTTGCCGATCGCCACCCAGCGTGGCAGTCCCCAGAGGTACGGTTCTGTGCCCACGGTGAAGGACAGGCCCATGATGGCGGCCAGATAGAGGCTGAAGAAGAGCCAGGCAAGGGCGAGGATCTTCCGGCTGACTCTCATTCTCGGGTCTTCATCGAACTTCACCGCCCGGCCTCCTTTAAGACTCTAGAGATTTCTGCCCCGGGTTCTTGAGCCAGTGCAGAGTGTTGTTCTGGATGAGAGGTCTGTCGATCGCTCTCATCCTCTCTTGGATGTCGAAGGGGGCTCTATTCAGCAGCAATTTGGCCGGATCTGAAGCCCGGGCAAGATGGTCAGCCGGCGCGCCGAGGCAGAAGGATCCCGAAGGACTCGCCCGGCTCGATTATCGGCAGCCTCACCCGCAGGCCCCAGGGACCGTAGTGGGACTCAGGGATGACCTCGCCGATCTCCGGCGCCGCGTAGGTCGCGCGCTCCTCCGGCAGATAGATGCGAAGCCAGGCCGAAGCCACGGGCTCGGTTCCGGAATTGTGAACCCAGAGGATCGCGCTGCGGTCGGCGCGCTCCCGTACCCGCAGCTCGAGCCCGGCGCGCTGCATCCACCAGTCAGCGATCTCGGACGCGCCAGCGATCCAAACGTCGCCGGCCTCCTGAGCCAGACGGACCACCGACTCCAACGCGTCCAGGCGGCGATCGGAATCGACGAGCTGGGTGTGCAGGGTGACAAGGTCGAGACCACCGAGCGACCTCATCTTCTCGAGCCCGCTCGCGAACGCGGCGCGCAACGAATCCGGCCGGGTCTGCCCGCGCGTCACTATCACGGTGTAGTCATCGTCCACGACGCGCGGCAACACGACAATCGCGCCCGACTCAACGTCGAAGACATCCGGAGCGCCACTGCGCGCGCCATTCGACGCGGCCAGGTAGGTGCCGCCGGACCGCCGCCACGCCTCCAGCGTCAGCGAGTCGAACAGCTCACGCGGCGGTCGCAATCCCAGGGGCAGATCGCCGGACCAGGCCGCGATGTCGGCACGCGCCTGATTCGCACGCGCCAGCTGGGTGTTCCAGCGCCGGCCGGCAATCTGGCGATGGTCGACGCTGTGGCTGCCGATCTCGCCCACAGCACGGAGCGTAGGGGCGAGCTCGGGATGCTCAAGGGCAAGCTGGGTCACGACGAAGAAGGTGACGGGGACGTCGATGGCACCGAAGCGCCGTGCCAGGCGTCGGCTGTTCCTGAAGCTGTGCTCCACGTCCAGGGTCACGGCCATCGCGGCCCCGTAGCCACCCGGCCAGGGATCGACATCCGCCACTACGTGGCCGGCCGCCCAGAGCGCCGCGTTCTGGGCCAGGCGATCGACAAGACGCTGGTCGGGTTCGCTGGCGGCGACATCGACGCGGTAGCCGAACCAGGTGAAGCGACCACCGGAATCGAGCCTATGGGCGAGGGCCGCGCCGCCCGCACCGCCCTCGGGCGCCGGCCGCGGGTTGAGCGCCCAGTCGGACCAGAAGACGCTCGAAGCGCCCGCACGCAGCGTGATCCACGGCTCGGTTCTGAGCTCGATACGTGAGCCAGGGGGGAGGCCGGCCGCGATCACGCTGCCGTGCGGAGCTACAAGGTAGGTGGGAGGTTGTCCTGCCAGAGTCCCGGCCGTCTCGGCGCCGGCCAGGTCCCGCAGGAACTCGTACCCCAGCCAGTCGCACTCCTCGTCGCGTGCGCCCAACGCCCAGGTGGCCAGCATGTGACCGCCCCGCTCGGCGTGGCGGAGCAGAGCATCTCGCTCCTCGTCATCCAAGCAGACCGCGGCGGGCATCACCAGGAACTCGCCGTGGGCGAGGGAATCGATGGCCGCTGCACCGGAGACGCGCTCAACCGTTGCGCCGACAACCTCAAGCAGCGAACCCCAGCGAACCAGCAAGGCCGAGTAATAGTCCGGATCGGGAAAAAAGCGAGCGGAGCGCGGCGACTCGTACAGGTACGCCGTCCAGGCGACGGTCGCAGGGAGCTCCGGCAGCACGATCTCGGCGACCACCTCCTCGACCGCCGGCGGCATCTCATCGTTCGCCTCGAGCAGCGCATCGATGTCGATGAAACGCCAGAGCAGGATCGCCGCGCCGACCAGTCCGGCGACCAGCGTGCCCAGCAGCAGAATCGCGCCGCCCCACGTCCAGGGCGTGCGCGGGCGCGGAGGCTCAGCGACGCGACCGGCCATTACCGGCATCGGCGGAGCTCGCCGCCAGCTCCGGCACTGACTCCGGTTCGCCCGACTCGGACGCGACGTCCGACCCGGCTGCTGTGCCTTCGGCCGCAACCTGATCCTCAGGGACGTAGCGGTAGAAGAAGCGCGGCCTCGTATCCACCGCCACCGGCGGCGCCGGGCGGCGACCGCGACGCAGCCAGTAGGCGCCGTAGGAGGCCACACCGAGGATCACCGTGACCAGGATGGTCACGATGATGATCGTCACCATGATCTGAATGATGCTCATATGCGTCCCACCCTCTCCAGTTTCCCCCAGCCCATCCGCAGGTTGAGGCCCTCCTCCAGCGTGGAGCAGAGCTTCACGACATCGATCAACAGAATGAAGAAGAAGCGATAGACCAGCGCATGGGGCACCAGCGACAGCTGCTCCTCCTCCATACCGACGCTCGCCAGCGCGGCCACTAGGTCGAGCAGCGTGAGCAGCACCCACCACGCCAGCAGCATCTCACCCAACCCGAAGGCGATCGCCACGTAGGCGAAGAACAAGTGGCCGTAGACGTTCATCGCCGGCCAGACGACCGCCTCGAACCCCATCTGCACCAGCGACAGCCAGAGCGGTAGATCCGGCAGCGGGAAGACGAGCGTGCGCTTGTGCTTGCCCAGCGCCTGCAGGATCCCGCGCGTCCAGCGATAGCGCTGCTGGATGAGATCCACCAGCCGCTCCGGCGCTTCCGTCCAGGCGACGGCCCTCGGCTCGTAGCGGATCTTCCAGCCCGCCGTGAGGATCTTGAGCGTGAGGTCGGCGTCCTCGGCGAAGGTGTCGCGGTCGTAGCCGCCCACGGCCAGGAGCACCTCGCGCCGGAACAGCCCGATCGGCCCAGGCACGATGTTCACCGCGTTGAGGAACCCTTGCGCGCGCCGCGCCATGTTGAGCCCCTCCACGTACTCGAGCGCCTGCAGCCGCGTCCACAGGTTCCGCCGGTTCACCACCTTCACGTTGCCCGCCACCGCGCCCACCGACGGATCGCGGAAGTGCACGACCGCCGACTTCAGCGTACCCTGTTCGAGCCGCGAATCGGCATCCATGCAGAGCACGATGGGATACTCAGCCATCGCCAGCCCCGCGTTCAGCGCGCTCGCCTTGCCGCCGTTCCTCTTCGTCGTCACCCGCACCCGGCAACCCCCGTACCCGCCGGCCATGCGCGAGGCATTGGCCAGCGTGTCGTCGGTCGAGCCGTCATCCACCACGATGATCTCGTAGTGCGGGTAGTCGAGCTTGAGCAGGCTCTTCAACGCCGACTCGATCACCTTCCCCTCGTTGTAGGCCGGCACGAGGAGCGAGACCGGCGGATACTCCACCCCGTTCCGCGGCACCTCGGCGCCCGACTCGAGATGGTGCAGGTAGCCGAACCAGAGCAGCGTGAAGTAACGGGCGATGAGGATGATCAGGAACAGAACCAGCGTGACGACCGAAAGGCGCACGATGAACGTCTGCACCTCCAGCGGCGCCCGGCTGGCCCAGACCAGGAGCAGGAGGCCGATGGCGAGGACGATCGCCGCAGCTATAACGAGCAGGAACGGGCGCCGGCTCCGCATCGCCTACCCTCCGAACCCGCGGCTCAACCCCAGCTCCATGCGGAAGGCCCGGTAGCCGCCGGCCCGGCTCTGGCTGAAGCCGGCACGTCCCTGCAGCGTCCAGACGCCGACCCGATAACGCGCGTCCAGCAGCGCGCCGAACACAAAGACAACGGTCGGCTCAAGCTCGCGCTCCTCCAGCCAGGCGAGGCCTGGAGTGGTTCGGGCCTCCAGCTCCCAGCCGGGCGCCGGCGCCCCGCGCCAGGCGACGAGCAGCGTGTTCTCCCACGACCAGCTCGGGTCCCAGTAGAGTCGCCGCCCGGGCCGCGGTGCCGAATCGCTGAAGCTCAACCCGCGGCTCTCGAACCCCAGGATCCAGCCCGGGTCGGGGCGGAAGAAAACACCCAGCGCCGCGCCACCTCGCAGGTTGGCGTCGCCAGCGCCGGCGAATCGGGCCACGCGGGCGCGCACCGACAGGTCCCAGCGCTGCGCGATCGCTCGATAGGTCTCGAGCCCGGCCAGGTCCACGCGCAGGTCGGACAGCGCCGCCTCCAGCGTCGCCGTCTCCCGGTAGGCCGGCTCGTGCCGATACTCGAGGCGGTAGGATCCACCGCCCCAGTTGGGCGCCGTCAGCACCAACCCCACAAGCGGCTGGACTTGCGCGCCCGACTCCGGTATCCAGGCACCCAGCGTCGCCGCCGAGTGCAGGCCGCCCGCTAGCCACCAGCGCTCGCCCACCGCTCGCGCGGCAACGGCGGTGAGGTCGCCCTGCTCATCCGTCAGCTCGAAGCCGTCGAGTCGTTCCAGTGCCAGCTCGACGCCGCCGCGCGTCCGCGGCCCACCCGCCGTCCAGCCGGCGCGCCAGCGTGCCAGGCTGAAGTCCTCGGAATCGGCAAAGTACTCGAACCCGCTCGCCGGCCCGATGCTGCCCTGCCCCGCCAGCTCGGCGTCCAGTTGAGCGCGGAGCGCGGCGAGGCCTTCAGCGGCCGTGGCCTCGTCCGGGGTGAGGTCCAACGACCGTTGATAGGCCTCCACCGCGCCCGCACGATCACCGCGCCAGCGACGCAGTTCTCCGAGCAACGCCCAGGCCTCGGCGTTCTCCGGTTGCACCCGCAGGATGGCCTCGGCCTCAGCGAGCCGGCCGGACCAGGCGAGCCGCTGAGCCAGGCGCAGCCGCGCCTCGTGGTCGTCCGGATGACGAGCCAGGTAGGCGCGCAGGTAGCTCAGAGCGCTGTCCGGCGCGTTCGCCCGGTACTCGAAGACGTCCGCCATCTCCAACAGCAGCGAGTCGGCCGCCGGCCCCTCGCTCAACAGCAGCCGGTAGATCGCCAGCGCCGACGCTACGTCGCCCGCCAGCGCCAGGCCGCGGGCGCGCTCCAGCAGGCTCAGAGTCGCCGTATCCGGTGGCGGCAGCGCGGCAACGATCGCCGCTCGCAGCGAGTCGAGGCCAGGCCCGGCATAACCGGGGGGCAACCCATCCAGGACCTCCGCGGCGAGCTCCGGCCGATCCGACCAGTAGAGGACGCGCGCCCAATCGTGCCGCAGCGACGGATCATCAGGGTCGAGCTCCGCGAGCCGCGCATAGAGCTGAACCGCCTGTTCGTAGCGCTCGCCCCAGGTCGCCGCCTGCGCGAACTCGCGCAGCAGTTCGCAGTCATCCGGCGCCGCGCTCGCCAGGGCTTCGTAGATGGCCAGAGCCTCAGCCCAGCGGCCGGCCGTCACGTACAGCCGCGCCAGCTCTCTCCTGAACTCAGAGTTCGCGGCTCGGGCGCGGGCGCGGCGATACTCGCCGATCGCGGCATCCAGCCGGCCCAACCGCCAGAGCGCGCGCCCGTATTCGAGCTGGGCCCCCATGTCCTCCGGCTGACGAGCCAGGTAGGCGCGCAAGAGCCCCAGCGCCGCCTCATCCTTGCCGGCCTGAACCAGCGGCAGGTACTCCGCCCAGAAGCGTTCCGCCGGGCCGCGCGCCACGGGCCGCTGCACCGGCGCGGGCGCTGGGGTCGGCGGCGTTGGCAGGGGCAAACGGATGACGGGATAGGCGAACCCGCTCTCGCTGAAGTCGAGCTCGAGCAGGAACCGCTGGGGAAGAAACCCGAAGACGAAGAAGAAGAGCAGGCTCAGCGAGACGGCGGCGAGCGCAGTGAAACGTCCCCAGTAGGGCCAGCGTACTTCAGCCATGCTACTGGTCGATGATCTTGAGCAGCTCGTCACGGTCGGTGGGTGACGTGTAAACCACGGCGCCCACCCGCGCGAAGCGATCCGTGCGCACGCGCTTGAGGAAGCTCTCGGCGTGCTTGTGCATCGCGCCGTGCAAGTAGACCTCCACGCGTTCCTCTCTCACGTTCATGCGGTCGCCACCATCATGCCGCATCTGCCCGGCGACGTGGTCGGCCAGCTCCTTCAGTCCAGTGCCGTTGCCCGCCCGCAGCAAGATCAGCGAGAAGATCGGCGACGCCGGCGACTCGAGCCGAGTGCGGATGATCTCGCGCACGTCCGCCGGCTCCTCAGGCACCTCGGGCCGCTCCGGCGTCGGCGCCTCGATCGTCTGCTCATCCTCAGCAACATCTGTGCGACCACGCCGCAGCAGCGCCTCGATGCGCGACGCCAGCTCCTCCGGGTCCAGGCCACCGGAGATGAAGTCGTCCGCACCGGCGCGTAGCGCGCGGGCCCGGTCACTGGCCCGCACATCGACCGGCGACATGACCAAGATGGGCGGCCGGCTGGCGGCGCGGCGGAGCTGATACATCACGTGCAGCCCGCGGTCCACGGTACGCCGGTCGATGTGGATGGCCACCAGACCGAAGTCGCGGCGTGCCAGCTCGGGGAAGGCGTCCACGGGATCGGCGGTGTAGACCAGCTCGAACGACTCCTGCAGCCAGATCCGCAGCTCTGCCGGCAGATCGCCCGGCACGTCAACGAACAGCACGCGGCGGCGCACTTCCGGCGCCAGGTCGCTGCGCCGCTTCCTCTGGATCGCCTGCGCCGGCACGATCCCCAGCCCGTCGCGGATCTCGAAGGTGATGGGGCCCATCGACTCCACGGGCCCCGGCGTCTTGCGCACGATGATCTCGCGGCGCCCCTCGCTGCTCAGTATCAGATGGAGCACGAGCGCCGCGCGCTGCGAGACAAGATCGAAGCCGCTGTCCAGCGCGCCGGGGTGCTCGGCCGCGAAGGTGAGCAGCACGGTGCTGCTCAGGCCGCTCAGCAGGTCGATCAGATGCTCCGCCCCGTTCCCCGACTCGCGGGACTCGACCAGCGGGCTGCAGGTATCGATGACGAGCCGGTCGGGCACGGCCTCGGTCGTGACGAACTCCTCCAGCTCCTGGAACAGCTCGCCGGGCTCGATGCTGCGGCGGTAGCGCTCGCGGAACCCCGACTGATAGCCCAGCAGCACCCAGCGACCGGAGCGCAAGTGGGGCGTCATATCGATGCCGATGGAGGCCGCCAGGTCGACCACGTCGCCGGGCCGCGCCTGCGTCAGCATCGCCACTCGCCCGCCCCGCCGGATGCCTTCGTACAGGAACTGGAGTGCGACGACCGTCTTACCGGTGCCCGGGCCGCCGATGACCACGTGCAGGCCACCGGAGACGGGACCGCTCAGACGTTCGTCGAGAACCCCGATGCCGAAAGAGCTGGTATTTTGTAACAAGATGGCGAACCCGTATCAGCGTCGAGGAGACGCCGACGGTTGGGGGCCGAGGGGGGGAAGTCAGCGGACAACGGCAGCCCAACAAAAAACCGCCACCGAGCCGGAGCTCGAAAGTGGCGGGATCTCTGTTGTTGTTCGCAATCTAGCTCTTGGGCGTGCGCCCCGCAAGGCTCAGCCGTCCGGAACAACGCCGCAGCCGACGTCCGCGCGGCGGTCTCCGGGGAGCCGCTCTCCACTACCGCGGCTCCCTGCGGTGGCTCACGCCCGAAGCCCGTCCGCGCCCCTGGCCTGCCCCCGCTCCTGGCGCCGGTGTAATCGGGGCTACATCGACCGTCCAAACCGGGTCGTTCACGTCCGGGTCGACATCGGTGCCCAGCCGACCGTGGTTAGCGTTGGCCGTTGCATCGTAAGCCCAATTCCCCCTTCCTTCGTCGAACCGCCAGTAGCCGACGAGGCCCGGCTCCGTGGGCTCTACGTATCGCCCCATCGCTTGTGCGATCTCGGACTCCGATCGCACCAGATTCCAGACACGTACCTCGTCTATGACGCCTTCGTAGCCCCTATACCTGGTGTGCCCAAACCGCAGTGGCCTACTCGATATCATCGGGCTTGGAACAGCCTCCACGGTCCGGTCGAGCACGCCGTTGATGTAGAGCTTCACCACGCCATGATCGAAGGTAGCGGCTACGTGCTGCCACACTCCCCTGAGAACCGGGCGTGATGACTCGATGACGTGCTCCGTCACCCCATCATAGACTTGCAGACGCAGACGCGGGGGTTTTAACCGCAGTAGATAGGACGCATCGCCGGTGCCATCTTCCCAGTATTTGCCAACGATGTACTCGTAAGACGTTCCCCCAAACACCCCGGACCAATACTTGATCCAGGCTTCAAGTGTAAAAGTCTCCTTCAGATCGAGCGAAGAAGCGGCCTGCACGTCGACAATGTCATATTCACCTGGCATGCCCCACCTGAAGTCCAGCGCGAATTGCCCGCCCGGAGACCACGGATAGATCGTGATTGCCACCCAAAGGCTGTCGCTCTGGCCCTCGTCGTCCACCCCAATCAGGAAGATCGTGTGCGTCCCCGCCGATAGATCGTCGCGCACCACAGGAGAACCAGTACCGAGGTCGCCGTCTATGTCGGACCGCCAGCTCAGCTCGACTTCGCCGCCATCTCGGTCGATCCCATAGCCGAGCAGCTCCACGGATTCCCCGATGTCGAAGATCGCCCCATAGGATGGTGACTCGATGACTAAGTCCGGCAGCGCCTCAACGCGAAGCGTAGTGGAAGGACTTGTGGTCGTCTCACGCTCGTCGTCCGTGACTACGACCCAGACACTGTGCCAGCCTGCAGAGAGACTGCTGCGCACGAGAATGTCGCCGCCCCCAAGCGGGCCATCCTGATTGGATATCCAGTCGATCGACCTTAACTCACCGCCATCCGGGTCGCTTGCCTCAACCTCGAAGGTGATATCGTCCCCCTCTTGGAAAACCGAGCTGTCAGGCGGCGCGACGATCACGGCGACCGGCGGCTCCGGGACTGTGCGGATCCTCACCGTGTCAACGCCGACCACAGTCTCCTTGCTCGCCCAGACCACCACTTCGCCCGTGTCCACTGGCGTCAGCAGGCCAGCGTCAGGACTGATCGTCGCAATACCGGTATCGGAGACGCTCCACTCGAACCCGCCCCGGCTCTGGAGGTTATCGAACCGATCGTAGGCGCTGGCACGGAACTGTACCGTCTCGTTCAGGATGATCGTGTCACCGCGCGCCTCGATCCGAGAACTCGCCCGCACCTCGATGCGCGCTACACGGTCCGGCACCGCCGTCGCCGTGAACGCTCGCGTGATGATCTTGCCGCTCGGCCAACCGCTGAAACGCGCCTCGACCGCCTGCGCGCCGGCGCCCGGCCCAAGCGTCCACCCGGCGCGCACCTCACCGTGGCCGTCGCTCGTATCCGATTCCGCGCTGAGGACGCCCTCGCCCTCCACGACGACGAAGCTGACGAGCACGCCCGGGACCGGCTGGTCGCTGGCATCGACCGCCCGCACCACCAGCGGCTCGGGCAGCTGCTGGCCCACCGTATAGACTTGGAGATCGCCGCTGAGAACCTGGAGCTCGGTGACTCGGTCGGAGGGCCCGCTTACGTCTTCCTCGGCACAGCCAGCGACGATCAGCGCGAGAGCGAGTGCAACATTTGGCCGCATCATGGGAAACTGCTCCTTCACCTTCTGCCCTATTAATCTACTGCGAGCGCCGCGGCCAGGCACCCTGCTAATCAGCTTGCAGCGTTATCGAGAGGTTCCTCGTCGGTCCCCGCAAGCTGAGGGATCATACGGCGATGCAGCCAATGCTGTCCGGAAGGTTGCAGGCGAGAGGTTGCAGGTCGCGGGAGGCACGGCTTCACAGGCGCTTGTTACGGCGAGTCAGCACTCACCGTCGAGGCCTGCAGGCAGTTTCCGGTAACCCAGCAAGAACAGATAGTAAGAGAGCACGACGAGCACGAGGCTCACCACGATCCAGTTAGCGATCCCGAGGTCCGCCCGGCCCCGCTCGGTGAGGAAGACGCAGTAGGTCAGCCACAGCCAGAGCGGGAGTAAGACCAACTGGGCGCACCAGGAGACCCAACGCGGCAAATACAGTCTCCTGACCCCCAACATGAAGTACCTCCTAGCCGTTTGCTCCATGCGCCCCCGCCCGAGAACGTCAACGACTCCGTGCCTGCTTTGGCCCGATCGCACCGGTATCCCCGCGGGCTCTCGATCTTGCTGTGTTCTCTACCCTGGAATACCCACCAGCGGCCCCTTTATTCGTGCCGCCTGGCCCGGCGGCGCGCGCTCACAGCCGCCGGCTACATCAGCAGATCGAGCAGGGAGATACCGGCGATATCGAGGCGGAGCACCCGGACGAGCGCGCAGACGGACCTCACGGAGCCGGGCAACAGAGGCCTCAGCACGAAGGCCACGGTAACCCTCAGCACGAGGACGAGACCGGGCAGGATGATCGCCTTCATGATCCCCCCGAGCGCAGGCGCCTGGTGCGGGTGATCCGCCGCCGCCCGCTGGCTCAGCGCGCCGTATCCTCGGAGGCCCCGCCGCTCGCCTCGGATTGGGAGCGGTCCTGCGGCGTCTCCGGCGACGCTTGTTGACCGAACGCGGTCAAGCCGCCCAGCGCTCCCAGGCCCATCGTCTCGACCGCGGTGGAGGGGACGATGATCATCGAGCCCTTCTGCCGCAGTCCCTCGAACACCATGTTCATCGCCCGCAGGTGGAGCGCGACCGGGTTGTCACGGTAGTGCTCCGACGCTCGGGCGAACTTCTCCGCGATCTCGGTCTCGGCGGTGCCGAGGATGATGCGGCTCTGGCGCTCCCGCTCCGCCTGTGCCTGGCGGGACATGGCGTCCTCGAGCGCCTCCGGAATGATGATGTCGCGGATCTCCACGGCGTGGGTCGTGATCCCCCAGGCATTCGTCTTCTCGTCGAGCACCTGCCGGATCTCCTGGCCCAGCCGGTCACGCTCCGACAGCAGTACCGCCAGCTCGTACCTGCCGATCGCGTTCCGCAGCGCCGTCTGCGCCGATAGCACGACCGCCTCATCGAAGCGCTCGACCTCCAGCACGGCCTTCTGCGCGTCCCAGACCATCCAGAACGCGATCGCGTCCACGTTCACCGGAACCGTGTCGGCCGTGAGCGTCGTCTCGGCCCGGAAGTCGGTGACCCGGATCCTTTGATCCACGAACTGGGCCACCTTGTCGATCACCGGGAGCATCGCAAACAGACCCGGCTTGCGCAGGCCGCGGTACCTCCCGAAGCGGAGCAGCACCGCACGCTCCCACTGCAGGACCATCTGGATCGATGGGGCCAGAAGCGCCGCCAGGATGGCGCTCGCCAGCAGGATCCCGCTCTCCGGCCGCAGCTCAAGGTAGATGACCAGACAGTCAGCCGTGGCCAGGATGACGACCGCCTCCCACACCTGGTGGACGCGCAGCAGCAAGGCGAGAGCCAGGGCCGAGCCGAGCGAGAGCACCACGGCCTCGAAGCTGAACGAGTGCACGTTCAGGTGAGCGGCCAGTCCGATCACGAAGATCGCTACCAGCAGGAAGACGTTGAGCGGCCCGAAACGGAAGTCCGCCCGGCCGACGTGCTTCTCCCAAATCGCCTCCAACAGCGCCTTCCCGGTGCCAGGAGGCTTGGACGTTCGCCTCATCACGACTCCTCCTTTCGCTGGCGCAGCCCCTCGAGCACCTCATCGAGGCTGAACCCGTACCCCGAGGCGCGGGCCAGCAGTTCGGTCAGGATCTGGTCCAGCATCCGCCGCCGCTCCAGAGCGTCGATCTCCGGAGGACGCTCGCCCACGAAGGTCCCCGACCCCTGCTGCGTGTCGAGCACCCTCTCGATCTCCAGCTCCCGATAGGCGCGGATCACCGTATTGGGATTGATCGAAAGGTCCACGGCCAGCTGCCGGACCGTCGGTAGGCGGTCCCCCGGCTTCAGATCACCGCGCGCGATGGCGAACTTCACCTGCTCGATGATCTGTCGGTAGAAGGGGACCCCGCTTTTCAGATCGATCGAATATTCCAAGGTTCTCCAGTCATCTGGATATCTAAATGACTACTGTTCTAGTGCACTGTAGCACTTGGCGGACTCGCTGTCAAGGCTCTGAACGAGTCGCGGGTCGGAGGGCTCTATAGAGTGATATGCGTTACATCCTGCGCGCCCCACCTGTGCCGCAGGCCTGTCTGCACTTCACTGGACTCTGACTCAGAATACGCGCCCGCGCCGAGTCAATTGGGGGACGCGCTGTCGAACCGAGCCGGCTGGGCTCAAGCCTGCCGGGCGGCCTGAACGACGGGCTGGCGCGCCGCTTTGACAGCCGGGAAGAACCCGCCGACAAGACCCATCACCAGGGCGAAGCCGATCCCGCGCAGGAGCAGCTCCGGGGTCACGCGGAAGGCGAACGCCACCTCGCTCATCGACTGCCAGTTGGTGGTGCTGGTGACGATCCCGTTGAGCGGCAGGGAGAACAGGCAGCCGAGGAGCCCGCCCAGCAGCGCGATCAACGCGGCCTCGAAGAGGAAGGAACCGAGGACGCCCAGCGGCCGGAACCCGAGGGTGAGCAGGACCGCGATCTCGGGGGCCCGAGCGCTCACCGCGGCGTACATCGTGTTGACCGCGCCGAAGATGGCGCCGATGGCCATGATGCCGGCGATGAACGTGGCGGCGAAGCTGAGGATCCGCGTCAGCAGGTACGACTGGTTCGCGTAGAAGTCGTACTCGCGATGGGCATCGACGGGTAGCCGGGGATCATCCTCCAGCGTCTGCCTGATCGACTGGAAGGCCCCGGAATCCCTCATCCGGAAGGTGAGCGACTGGAAGACCTCACCACGGAACGCCGGCATGAACTGCTCGTTCTCGCCCCAGATCTCCGACTCGAAGGCCGACCCGCCCGCCGCGAAATGCCCCACCACCGTCCAGTCGCGGTTCGCGAAGCTGATCACCCCGCCGATCTCGGTCGCCGCGAACCGGCCCACGATGTTCTCCCCCACCAGGATCTCCGGGGCCCCCGGGTTGAACATCCGGCCCGCGATGATTCTCACGTTCTTGCGCACCTGAAACGCCTCAGGGTTGATCCCGCGGGCCACTACGAGCGCATCGCCGCCGCCCAGGCGCTCCAGGCTGACGAGCACGTAGACCTCGGGGCTGGCCAGCGGCCGCCCGTCGGGCGTCCTGGCCACGAAGGGCATGCCCGTGATCGTCTGCACGGTCTCCCGTCCGAGTCCGCTGATCAGCTCGCTGTCCGCGCCGCTGCGCACCACGATCACGTTCTCGCGCGAGCCCGTCGCGACGAGCGCGGACCGGAAGCCGCGAGAGAGCGCCATCATGGCGATGAAGACGAGCACCACGAGTCCCATGCCCAACGCCGTGAACAGAGTGGAGACGGGCCGCTGCCTGACGCTGCGCAGGTTGTAGATGACTGGGATCGCCATGGCCGCCTCCTCAGCCCACACGCCGTAGCGTCTCGGCCACCGGCAGCCGCGCCGCCTGCCAGGCGGGTACGATGCCGCTGGCCAGGCCGAGGCACAGCGCGATCGCCATGCCCGCCGTCGCAGTCGCCCACTTGACCTGGAAGTTGGGGAGCAAGCCCAGCCCCTGGAACCCGGTGCCCTCGAAGGCGAGCTTGGCCCCGAACACCCCCAGCAGCCCGCCGATGAGGGTGATGGACGCCGCCTCGGCGAGCACCAGCGCGAAGAGCAGCCGGTCGCTGTAGCCCAGCGTCTTCAACACGGCCACCTCACTCGTCCGTTCACGCCCCGCCATCATCATCGTGTTCGCGGCGAGGAGCAGAATCGCGAAGAACACGGCCAGGCCGATGGCGTTCATCAGGAACCCCACGTTCCCGTACATCGTCACGATCCCCGTCTGAAAGGCCCGCTCGGTCTCGGTCTTCGTCGCCGCCTGCGAGTTCCTGTAGTGCTCGTCGATGGTCTCCGCCACCGCAGCGGCCAGCGCCGGATCCTCGATCTCGAGCACGTACCATCCCGGCTGGGCGCGGCGGCTCGTGCCCTCGTACAGGTAGTCGTAGTGGAAGAAGAACAGCGCGTCGCCGAAACTCGGGTTCGTCGGCGTGTAGACGGCCCGGATCGTGAACGGCCACTCGCGGTCCGGTGCCCAGATCGGGCTGCGCAGCTGGATGGTCTGCCCCACCGTCCAGCCGAACCGCTCCATCAGACCGCTGCCGACGAGCGCCGCCGTTCGCTCGTCCAGGAACGCCCGCTTCTGATCCTCTGGGATCACCATCTCCGGATACATGGCCAGATACGACTCGGCCTCAACGGCGAAGTTGGGGAAGAAATCGCGCGGGTCGCGGTAGATACCGTTGAACCAGTCGGCCCACGACACGCTCCTCACCCCCGGCACGGTGACCAGCCACTGGTAGTACGATTCCGGGAGATAGAAAACGATCGAGATCGCGTGGCGCGTCACCATTCGCGACTCGCTGCCCACCTCCCTCGCATCCGCCAGCGTCGTGTTCACCGAGCGGAGCGACACGAACAGGAAGAGCGCCGCCGCCACGCTAAGAGTCGTGAGGACCGTGCGCCGCTTGTTGCGCGTCATGTTCACCCAGACGAGCCGCGCGTACTTCATCCCGTCAACACCCCCTTGTCCAGGTGCATGACCGCGTGACCCCGCTCCGCCGCGCGCTGATCGTGGGTCACCAGCAGGATCGTCTTGTTGAACTCGCCGTTCAGCCGCTGCATGAGCGTGAGGACCTCGTCCGCCGACTTCGCGTCGAGATCGCCGGTAGGCTCATCGGCTAGGATGACCGTCGGGTCGCTCACGATGGCGCGGGCGATCGCCACGCGCTGCTCCTCGCCGCCGGAGAGCTGGCGCGGGTAGTGATCAGCCCGGTCCGACAGCCCCACCACCTCCAGCGCCGTCATCACGTGCTCGCGCCGCTCACTCTTCGACAGGTGCGTGAGCAGGAGCGGCAGCTCGACGTTCTGATAGGCGGTGAGCACGGGCAGCAGGTTGTAGAGCTGGAAGATGAACCCCACGTGCCGCGACCGCCACGCGGCGAGCTGGCGCGGCGACATTTCCGTCACCTCCGCAGCGCCCACGCTGATGGTGCCGGCGCTGGGCTTGTCCAGCCCGGCGACCAAGTTGAGCAGCGTGGTCTTGCCGCTCCCCGACGGACCCATGAGCACGAGGAACTCGCCGGCCTCGATGTCGAGGTCGATACCCTCGAACACGGTGATCATCTGGCTGTCCCGCTGATACACCTTTGAGAGGTTCCGTATCTCCAGTAACGCCATCGCTCCGCTTCCTATTGCCGAGGGGCCAGCTTGACCCGCGCCCCATCCTCGAGGCCCGCGTGGCCCGTGATCACCACCTGCTCGCCCGCCTCCACCCCGCGACGCAGCTCCCGCAGCTCGCCGGTCACCGGGCCCGCCTCCACCTCGCGACGCTCGACCCGCTCGCCGCTCACCACCCAGACCACTTGCCGGCCCGCCTCATCCCGGACCGCGGCCGCCGGGACGAACACACGGGCCGGTCCCGCAGGCCCGGCCCGGCCCGACTCGTCCTCAAGGAACTCCACCCTCGCACCCATCTCGGGCAGGATGCGCTGATCCTTGTCGAGGATGCTCACCTTCACCTCCACTGTCGCCCGCTGCCGGTCCGCCGTCGGCACCACCTGGCGCACGCGGCCCCGGAAGCCCGTGTCCGGATAGGCGTCGAGCGTGATGAGTGCGGGCTGGCCATTGCGGATTCGCGCGATATACGCCTCGTTGACGTCCACCTCCACCTCGAGGGTCTCGAGGTCCGCCATCGTCACCACCGCGCCCCGGGTCAGGCCGCCTCCGGTGACCGCGGGCGCCACCACCTCGCCCACCTCCGCATCCTTACGCAGGACCGTCCCGCTGAAGGGCGCCCGGATGTAGGTGTTCTCCAGGTTCGCGCGCGCTACGCCCACTGCCGCCGCCGCCGCCTGCACCTGCGCCCGGAAGCGCTCCACCCGCGCCTCGGCCGTGCTGAGCTGCGCCTCCAGCTGCTCGGTCTCCTGCTCCGAGATCAGCCCCTCAGCCAGAAGATCCCTCGCGCGTTCCACATCGCGGCGCAGCTGGTCGCGCTCCGCCTCCGACTCCGCCAGCGCGGCCCGCGCGGTGACGAGCTCCGCCTCCCGCTGGGCGAGGACGGCCGCATAGTCGGCGCTCTCGAGCCGTCCGATGATCTCGCCCCTGCTCACCACCGAGCCCTCCTCGACGCCGAGGTACTCCAGCCGCCCGGTGATCTTGGAGGACACGGAGGCCTGGGTGCGGGCCACCACGTAGCCGTTGGCGGTGACGCCGGTGGAGGCTCCCACGCCGCCGCCCCGCAGCTCGGCCAGGGCCACCTGCACGCTGGGCCCGCCGCCGCCCCGGGCCAGGGCGATGACGACGATGACGACAGCGATGGCCGCGATGGCCAGGTACGCGCTCCAGCGCACGGCGCGACGCACGCCGGGGGGCGGGCGATCGCGGTCGATGCGCAGCCGCGAGAGGTCGTGGGCAGGCTCGCTCATGATGGTCGTGAATAGCATCATACGGACTCCAGCCCGCAGCAACAACTGAGCTGCGCCCGGCGGGGCGGCGCCGTGGGAGGCGGCCCAAGGTTGCGCGGCGGGCCGGGCGCCGCAATCTTTACGGTGTAAGATGCGGGGCGATCTTTACATTTGTCAAGATAAGAGGCCGCCGACGCCCAGAACGCCACGCCAGACGCGCAAGCCCTACCACCACGGCGACCTGCGCCGGGCACTGCTCGACGCCGCCCTAGAGATCGTTCACGACCGCGGCCTGGCAGCGCTCACCATGCGCGCCGTCGCCCGCAAGACGCGGGTCAGCCATATGGCGGCCTACCACCACTTCAAGGACAAGGCGGCGCTCCTCGCCGCCGTGGCGGAGGAAGGTTTCCGCGCCCTGCGCCAGCGGATGCTCGAACGGATCGCCTGCTGCCCCGATGACGCGCGGGCCCAGCTCCGCGAATCGGGGATCGCCTACGTCGTCTTCGCCGTGCGCAATCCGAACCTGTTCCGCGTCATGTTCGGGCCGGAAAGAGCGAAAGCGGCGGCGTATCCAAAGCTGGATGAGGCCGCGAAGGCCACGTTCGCCGTAGTGCTGGGCCTGGTGGAGCAGTCACAGGAGGCCAAGACGATCCCCACGGGTGACGTGCAGTACGTCGGTCTGCACGCCTGGGCCCTCGTCCATGGGCTGGCGATGCTCTGCATCGACGGTCGGCTGGGACCCGAGGCCAGGGAGCCGGCCCACGCCGAGCGGATCGCCTACGCGGCATTGCGCGCGCTGCAGCCCCTGCCACGGCCCTCGCCACCGGCAGCAGCCGCAACCCGGCGGCACGTCCCGCACGACTAGGGCAGATAGTCCTCCCTGACGGGAGAGAAGACCTCGATCACCACCGAATCCTCCAGGGCCTCCGCACCGTGCTCGACGTTGCCGGGGATGCACCAGCTGTCGCCGGCCTCGGCGCGAATCGATTCGTCGCCGATCCGGAAATTCAGCCGGCCCGAGACCAGGTAGCCGGTCTGCTCCTGCCGGTGCCGGTGAGCCGGTATGACCGCGCCCTCGGCGAGCCTAAACTCGGTGAGGAGGGTATTCTCGCCGTGGACCATCGTCTTGCGGCTCACGCCCTTCAACGCCTCGACGTAGCCGTCCGGGTCGCTCTTTCTGAACAAGTTGCCCCCCATTATCTGGGAGAAGTCTGCCACGAAGGACGAACGCTTCCATATCAGCACTACGGAATCCTCCGTCCGCTGGTTCTAGCCGGTCATATGTGACCCGTGCTCCGGCCGTTCACGGCAGCAGCAGGCCCGGAAGCGCGGCGATGGAATCGACCACGAGATCCGGCCGCACGTCCGAGCTATCCAACTCCGCCGCCCTGAACTTGCCCGTGCGTACGAGGATTCCCAGGCTGCCGATCGCCTGGGCACCCGCGACATCCGCCTTCAGGTCGTCGCCCACCATGGCCACGTCCTCGGGCTCGAGCCCCATCGAGCGTGCCGCCGCCTCGAACATCGGCCGGCTCGGCTTCCCCACCAGCGTGGCGGTCCTGCCCGTGGCGTACTCGAAGGCGGCCACGAGCGCGCCCACGTCCAGGACGAGCTCGCCTTCCGTCTTCCAGTAGCGGTTGCGGTGCAGGGCGATGAACTCGGCGCCGTCCAGCAGCCAGCGGAAGACGCGGTTCATGATATCGAACGTCCATCCCACCCCCAGGTCGCCGACGACCACGGCCTCAGGCTCGTTTTCGACAATCTCGAGACCGCTGAACTCCTCGAAGGCGACCGGCGGCAGGCAGAGCGCGACGCGTCCAATCCCCTGCTCCTTCAGCCAGGCCGCCGCGGCGATGGGCGGCGTGAAGATGTCATCGGCGGAGGCCGGAATCCCGAACCCGTCGAGCCACTTTGCTATGACGCGGCGCGGCACGCGCGTGGTGTTGGTGACGAAGCGGAGCGGGACCCCGCCGTGACGCAGAGCTTTCACCGCATCCGCCGCACCCAAGATGGCGCCTTCGTACTCGTAAACCGTGCCGTCGAGATCGAGCAGCAGTCCGGAAGGTCGCCTACGCATCATAGGTCTCGCACTCGCGTTGGGCGTACGTGGCTTCCCGAGATCTCGCTCACAGTCTCGACATCGGGTGGCGCCGAACGAAGGTCCGAGCGCTGCCAACAGACACATCTCTGCACACGGCCACACTCGGCGGCAGAAGAGCACTATACGACACGAGCACACCGCTTCACCAGCGACCCGTGGACCGCGCGGTCTCCGGCGCAGGGTGCGAGCGTGCGCCACCGACAGCCGCACCGCGATGTACGTCGCCGTGTATCATCCCAAAGCCTGTGTCTCGAGGTTACGTGCGGAACAGCGATGGAGGTGAAGGCGGGAGGGGGGAGGCGGCGGAGGAGACCGGCCAACGGTCCAGCCGCGGGGGCGCGCCTACGGGGCGCGCCTCGTCCTCACTCCTCCTGATCGCCCAGCCCCACGCGCATCACCAGATCGAAGAGCTCGATCGGGTCCGCGGGCTGCGTGAGGAAGGGGCGTCCCACGTCGGTGAGGAACTTGCGGGTCGGCGTGTCGCCGAGGTCGCTGGCGAGAAAGACGGTCCGGGCGGCCTGCTCCAGGTTGATGGCAACGATCTCGCGGAACAGATCCTGGGCGCTGATGTGCGGCGTCGGCAGGTCGATCACCACGGCGTCGAAGAACTCCTGCCGCAGACGCCGGACCGCCCCCCGCGGGTCGCGCGCCACCTCGACGCTGAGCCCGGTCAGCGAGCCGACGTCCTGAAGGAGACCGGCCGTGTAGGCGCTCGCCTCGATGACGAGCACGCGGAGCGGGATCCCATACGCCTCCAGCCCGAGGTCCGGGCCGGTGGGCAGGCCCGGCTCCCTCAGCACAACGACCTCCCTATTGCCCGGGCCCGGGAGAGGCGCAGAAGCGAAATCACCCGCCCGGCCCCGTAAGGCCTTGCGGGTGATGCACTTAGCTCCAGTCTCGATACCATTAGACCTCTCCACAGGCGCGGTCCGGAGCCGCCACCGGCGACCGGTCCTGAGAGAGGTCTTACCAATAATAACCGCGCAGGGCCTGCCAGGACAAGATCCGGCCCTCAGGCGGGTTTCCGGCCCGGCTTGCGCGCTAGGCCACGTTTCTTCAGTATCCGGCGTTCCCTGTGCGAACTCCGGGTGACGGCCCGCGACGGGCAGCCTGTTACCACCCGCTTGCGCTGATCGAAGCGCGGCGCTCCGCACGCCGTGACGCCTCTGCGACGGGAGAGCGACCGATGCCGAAAGTGAACATCTTCCGGGATTACTCCCCCACCTTCTGGACCGCCAACCTGATGGAGCTGTTCGAGCGTGCCGCCTACTACGGCATGAACTCGATCCTGGCGGGCTACCTCACCCTGACGGTGGCGGAGGGCGGTCTGGGGTTCAGCATTCAGGCGGTCGGCTTCCTGCAGGGCATCGTCTACGCGTTCACCTACATCTTCCCGATCCTGGGGGGAGCGCTCGCCGACCGCTACGGCTACCGGCGGATGCTGCTGGTCGCCTTCAGCATGCTGACGGTCGGCTACTTCGCGACCGGCCACATGTCGAGCTACGCGCTGGTGTTCCTGGCGCTGCTGGTGATGGCCACCGGATCCGGGCTGTTCAAGCCGATCATCACCGGCACCGTCGCCCGGACCACCGATGAGCGGACCTCCGGGCTCGGCTTCGGGATCTACTACTGGTCGATCAACCTGGGCGCCTTCATCTCGCCGCTGATCGTGAGCGTGCTCAAAGGGTTCGCCTGGCGGTACGTGTTCATCGCCTCGGCCGCCTACTGCGCGGCGATGCTGCTGCCGACGATCTTCATCTACCGCGACCCGCCGCGCCCCGAGAGCACGAAGAAGCTCAAGGAGGTGCTGGCCGGAGCTGCCGAGGTGCTGGGGGACGCGCGGTTCATGCTGATGGTCGTGGTCTACTCGGTGTTCTGGATCCTCTATTTCCAGACCTTCGGATCGATCCTCTGGTACCTGCGCGACGTGATCGACAAGGAGCCGGTGAGCACGGCCGTCACCTCGCTGCTCCACGCGATCGGGCTGCCGATCACGTTCCACTTCGATATCGAGCACGTGACCGCGATCAACGCGGGCACGATCGTGCTGCTGCAGGTGGTGGTCAGCCGGATCGTCGCCAACCGCAAGGCGCTGCCGACCATGGTCTCGGGGATGCTGTTGGGCGCGCTGGGGTTCGTGCTGCTGGCGATCTGCGGCGCGAACCCCTGGGTCTTCATCGCCGGGATCTCGGTCTTCTCGATCGGCGAGATGACGGCGCATCCCAAGTACTACAGCTTCATCGGGCTCGTCGCCCCGCAGGACCGCAAGGCGCTGTACATGGGCTACGCCTTCCTCTACGGCGTGTTCGGCTCGCTGCTCGGCTCGAACCTGGGCGCGTTCATGTACGCCCGCATGCTGGAGCCCTTCCTCGGCATGGCCGGCGTGACCGGCAAAGCCACGGTCTTCTGGCTGATCTTCGCCGTGCTCGATGTCTGCGCCGCGGCCGCGCTGGTGCTGTTCTTCCGCAAGTTCGGGGAGGACACGCCCGAGACCCGGCACAGCGCCACCCGGGCCATGCAGCTGGTCTATTCGCTGATCGGCGCGCTGGGCATGGTCTTCCTGCTGCTGGGGCTGACGGCGGATCCGGTACAGATCAGGACGGTCGTGCAGGCGCTGATCTTCCTGGCGCTGGGGCTGGGCGGGATCATCATCAACCGGCGCGGGCTGAAATCGGCATCCTGAGCAGTCCCCGCGGCGACCCGACGCCGAGACTGGTGAGCACGCTCACATCCTGTAGCAGCGAATCCCGGGTAACGACCCCCGCCGGCACCCTGTTGCGAGCGGCTGGTGCTCATCCACCCGCAGCGCCCGCACGCCGCGATGACGTTGTGATGACGCACGCCTTTTCGATTGATGAGCGTAGTCAGAAGTCCGGCGAGCGCGACGCGAAAGGTGCTGAAGATGCATGAGCTGCACTGCCTGGGCGAAGCCACTCTTCGAAATCCGTGCGGTCAACTCATCCACTTCCGATCCCGCAAGCATTTCGCGCTTCTCGTCTACCTGGCTCTGAACGCCGATCGCGCGCACCGCCGGGAGCGGCTGGCCGGCCTGCTGTGGAGCGACAGCGAGGAGTCGAAGGCACGGCACTCCCTTTCGCAGGCGCTCTACGCCGTCCGCCGCCTGCTGGACGGCGCCGTGCGGATCGAGGGCGAGGACCTGGAACTGCGACCAGACGGCCTCTGGGTCGATGCCCTTCAGCTGGAGCGATTGGTGGCTGCCGGCAAGCCTGCGGCCGCGGCGGACCTCTACCGGGGCGAGTTCCTTGAGGGCTTCTGGATTCGCGGCGCCCGCGGCTTCGATGAGTGGGCCAGCCGCGAGCGCGCGCGGCTCGCCGCCCTGGCACGTGACGCGTTGCGCCAGGCAATCAAGTCGGCGCGCGACCGCTGCGACTGGCCCGAGGCGCGCCAGCGAGCGGAGCGGCTGGTCCAGCTCGACCCGTTCGATGAGGCGGCCCATGCCGAACTGATGCGCGCGCTGTGGATGACCGGCGATCGGGCCGCCGCACTCGAGCACTTCGAGCAGCTCGAACGCCTGCTCGCAACGGAGCTGCAGACGCGCCCGTCACGGGAGACCGAGGCGCTGGCCGAGCGCATCCGGCAGCGTCCGGTGCGTGGCGGCTGGAGCACGCAGCGACTGCTGCGTGAGAGCAAGCGCACGGTCTTCGCCGAACCACCGTTCGTAGGCCGGAAGCGGGAGCTCGCTGCCCTGGCTGAGGAATGGGACCGGGTGCTGACGGGCGAGACGCGGACCGTGGCGTTGGTCGGCGGCGCCGGCATCGGCAAGACGCGGCTCGCCGATGAGTTCCTCAAGAGCTTGGCGCTGGACGATGTGACCATCCTGCGGTCTCGCTGCTACGAGGCGGAGGGTTCGCTGCCCTATGGCCCAGTGGCCGAGGCACTGAGGCAGGGGATCGCGGAGATCGATCTCAGCGACGTGAATCCGGTTTGGCTGGCCGAGCTGGCGCGCATCGTCCCTGAGGCGCGCGAGCGCTACGGCGAGCTGCCGGAGCCGGCGCAACTGGACGCCGAGGGCGGCCGCCGCCGCCTCTACGAGGGGATTGCCCAGGTCCTCAGGTCGGCCTGCGAGCTGCGCGCCGTGCTCCTCTTTGTCGACGACCTGCACTGGGCCGACGACTCCTCGCTCTCGCTGCTCCACTACCTGCACCGGCGCGTGAGCAACGGGCTCTACCTGCTCACCTCCCACCGACCCGAGGAACTCCCCACCCGCGACTCGACCGTGAGCGCGGAGCTGCTGTCCAACAGGAACTCGGGGGTGCGCACCATCGGTCTTGAAGGGCTGAATCGCGCGGAGAGTTCGGATCTGTTGGTGGCCGTGCTCGGGGAAGACGCAGACGCGGACGCCGTAGACCGGCTGGGCAACATGAGCGCCGGCAACCCGTTCTTCGCCATCGAGCTGGCGCGCAGCATAGCGGAGGTAAAGGAGGCCGGGGAGCGCGAACGACCAGCGGTACCGGGCAGCATCAGGGCGCTGTTCGACCGTCGCTTCACCACGCTCAGCGATCGGGCCATGGCCATGATGCAGCAGACAGCCATCCTCGGATCGCGGGTCAACTACGCCGTGCTCAACGCCGCCGCCGGTCTCCCGCCCCTGGAGTTCGACGGCGTTCTCCACGAGCTCACGCGCGCCGGCATCCTGATCCAGGCTGACGCCCTGCTGTCCTTCCGCCACGATCTCATCCGCGAGGTCGCAGCCGCGCTGGTGCCGAAGGCTTTATCGAGTGCGCTTCACCTCCGGGCGGCCCGTGCTCTGGTCCGTACGAAAGGGAGCCCCGGCGAGATCGCTTTGCACCTATCAGAGGCAGGTGATACGCGCCGGGCCTTCGACTACGCCCTGCGTGGCGCGGATGCTGCCGAGCGGGTCTACGCCCTTGAAGAGGCAGCTGAGCTTTTGGAGCTGGCGATCCAGCATGCACCGGACGAGTCAACGCAGGCGGAGCTGGTCGGCCGCCTCGGCAAGCTGTACCTCCACATGCGCGCCTATGGTCGTGCACGACCTCTGCTGGAGAGGCGTCTTGAACGTGTCTACCAGTCCAACGTCTCGGAAGTAGAGAAGTTCGAGGCACGTCGGGACCTGCTATTCCTTGACATCTATTCCTCGGCAAGAAACGTGGAGGAATCGGGGCGCGCGCTGGAAGCGCTTCACGCGGAACTTGCGGAAAGTGGCCAGGACGCCCCCAGGCTAGAGGCAGAAATCCTCAATAAACTGTT
>JBDHKG010000069.1:0-33339 GCA_039586495.1 Gemmatimonadota bacterium
GCCACTCGCGCGCTGGGAGGGAAGCCGCCAGTACGTGGCGCCCGGGAAGGGCATGGCGCCGCTGCGCGTCCCGCTGCGCTCACGCTGGGCGTCGGTCGGAGTGCCGTCTCTGGCCGGGCTCGGCGTTCTCTTGCTGGTCCTGCCGCATCTCACGCTCTTGCTTGTCTCGTTCGTGCCCGATGGCACCTGGACCACGCAGACACTGCCGCCGCGCTATTCGCTAGAGAACTACGTGGAGCTGTTCGCGGAGGCGCGTACCTTCCGGCCGATCGTCAACTCGCTGCTGATGGCCAGCGCCGCCACGTTCATCGCCGTTGGCATCGCCCTCGCCGTGGGCCATCTCGTCGTCCGCCGGCGCGTTGCCGGCCGCCGTCTGCTGGAAGGAACCCTGGCGCTTCCCTGGGCACTGCCCGGTACCGTACTCGCCATCGCGTTGGCGACCACCTTCAGCGTGGACAGGCCGTGGACGGGACGCGTCGTGATGGTCGGCACCGCCTGGATCCTCGTGATGGCGTATGTGCTGAGGGTCCTGCCCTTGACGGGACGAGCGGCGCTGGCTGGCTTTCGCCAGCTCGACCCCAGCCTGGAGGAGGCGGCGGCGTCGCTGGGTGCCGGGCCTTGGCGCACGCTCAGGCGGATCACTCTTCCCGGCCTGACCCCGGCCATTGTCGCCGGGGCCTCGCTGGCGTTCGTGACTGGGCTGGGCGAGTTCGTGGCCTCGATCGTGCTCTACACCCACCGCACGCGACCCATCGCCATCGAGATCCTGTCGCAGCTCCGCGATTTTGATTTGGGTGCGGCCGCGGCCTACGGCGTGCTACTCATGGTCCTCGTCGCCGCTGCGTTCATGCTGGGCCAGCGCTGGATCCAGGCGGGAAAGGAAGCAGCGGACTAGATCGGTAGGGTGGGTGCGGCGGATGCCTAACGCCGATCGCCCCAGATGTTGGTTTTCTCGACCTCGCGGTCGCCGGCGTACACGCCGCCGGCAACCCCGGCGCCGAAGGCAGCTGCCGTCAGGCCACCGATCAGCGGGAGAGCGGCGGCCAAGGGCGCGGCGACCAGCAGTGCCCCGACCCCGGCGAGCCAGGGGGCCAGGCCCCTCCGGGCCTTTGGGATGAAGCGCAGCTTCTTCACCACGAACCTCTTCGTGTATTTGTAGCTGCCGTAGGCAGCTCCGCCGGCGAGTAATAGCTCCAGCATCTGCTCCGCTCTCCAGCTTGCGTCTGGGGTGGCCGGTCAGCCCGCTCTAGTCACCACTACGGCGCCAGCCAGCGTCAGGATTCATGGCCTATCGAATCAGCCCGGCGTCCCTCAGCAACAGCCGCGCCCGGTCCAGGTCAGCTTCCTGAACCAGCAGGTCGACGCCGAGGACGCTTGGCCCGATATGGCCTGGACCGAAGATCCCGATATCGTCGCCGCGAATCGTGTGGGCGATGCCGTTCATCTCTAGGACGCCCGCGGCGATTCCCGCTTCAAGGCGGCTGAGGAATGATGCGACTATCACGAGTTCCACATCGTGCTCCAACAAGCGCCACACCATCCAATATGCCTCCGGATCGCCGCCTTGGCGACCTCCGGCGGCTCTGCGTGGCGCGGGCGACGCGCGCCGTGATATCTTAGAGGTTGACGCCGAGACACTTCGCGTTACCCGCAGGGTTACGCCCCGTAGGCGAACCTACAATGTGGCGGCGACGCCCACGTCCCCGCCAATCGTGCATGGCGTTGCGACTTCGATCCCTGGCCACCGCGCTCTCATCCGTGACGGAGCGATCCCCGCGGTCGGAGCGCGGCGTGTGCGTAGCAAAGGGCTGCCTGCTCGGCGGCATCGACGGTACATGAGATGGAGCCTATGGAGGGGAGCTGATGGACCTGCTGAACCGGGAGAAGCTCCGCGCGCTGATCGATGAGCGCGGAGGTCGCTGCGTGTCGCTGTACATGCCCACCCATCGGGCGGGCCCTGAGACACAGCAAGACCCGATACGGTTCAAGAACCTGCTCCGACAGGCCGAGGAGCGACTTAAGAAGCAGGGACTGCGCAGCGCTGATGTGCAGGCAACTCTGGGGCCAGCTCAGCGACTGCTCGACGACGCGAGCTTCTGGCAACATCAGAGCGACGGGCTGGCGGTCTTCGTCTCGCGCGACACGTTTCGTTGTTACCGGCTTCCCTTCGCATTCTCCGAACTGGTCGTCGTGACCGACCGCTTCCATATCAAGCTGCTCCTACCATTGCTGAGTGGTGATGGCCAGTTCTACGTCCTCGCTTTGAGCAAGAAGCAGGTTCGCCTGCTTCAGGGTACACGCCACAGCGTCGGCGAGCTGAACCTGGAGAACGTTCCGACGAGCCTTGCCGAAGCGCTGGGCGACGAAGAGCGTGAGAAGCAGCTGCAGTTTCACACCGTCGCACGAGGTGCGGCAGCAATCTTCCACGGGTCGGGTGGCGCCAGCGACGAATCGACTCACAAGAAGGACTTGCTACGCTACTTCAAGCAGGTCGACAAAGGTCTTCAGGATTTGCTTCGGGGTCAGACGGCGCCGCTGGTGCTTGCCGGGGTCGAGTATCTTCTCTCGATCTACCGTGAGGCGAACACCTATTCCCAGCTAATGGAGGGTTGGATCGTCGGGAACCCGGATGGCTTGACGGCGCAAGAGCTTCACGGTCAGGCCTGGGCCATCGTGCAGCCCTACTTCGCACGTGCGCAGGAGCAGGCGGTGGCCCAGTACCGGGAACTCGCCGGCACAGGACGGACATCGATCGACTTGGAGCGGATCCTGCCGGCGGCACACCACGGTCGCGTGGATTCGCTGTTCGTGGCGCTCGGCGTTCAGAAGTGGGGGAAGTTCGACGCCGCGACCGGGGGCGTCGAACTTCACACGGAGCGGCAGCCCGGTGACCAGGACCTACTGGACCTGGCCGCTATGCAGACGTTCGCGAGTGCGGGCAACGTCTACGCGGTCTACCCCGAGCAGGTTCCGGGCGGGGAGAGGTACAGTCCCGTGGCTGCAGTCTTCCGCTATTGAGCAGGCGCGCTTGCTGCTTTCTCCACCTTCCGCGCGCAAGAACTGAAGTCCGGGGTCTTCCCGGAGGCGTCCAGCACATCGTTGGTGAGTGGTTTGGCCGCGGCCTCACGGAGATGGAACGGCACGCGCTCAGGGGTCAGTTCGAAACGGCCCCAGCCACTTCCTCCCGCGGTTCGTCGAGCCGATCGACGATGGCTACCAGCCGGTGGCCCGGAACAGGCTCAGGTGGACTCTTTACCGTGAAGATCGTGAGTTCGTTCCCGGCACCAATAAGGAAAAGTGGGATCGCTTCACGGTAACGAGCTCTGAATCTCTCGTAGTCGAAAGCTTCCGTCAGATTGGTGGTCTTGATATCGGCTCCGACGTCGAAGCGCGCGGTCAGGTTCCAGTAGGTGGCTTGTGGGTCGAACAGGAACCGGCCGCGCAAGCTCCTCGAGACCACCTGCTTGGAGGCGCGCGCCAGCTGCTCCGGCGGCAGCTGGTAGACGGAGTCTCTGCCGAAGATCTCGCTGAAGTGGAGGGCCGTTAGCGAGTTCACTTCGTCGTTCGAGGTCAGGGCCAGCAGGCGGCCGATGCCCTGAAGCTCGATCGCGTCGAGGGCGATTTCGGTCAGCGCGCTGCCGTAGTACACCGGCAGGCCTTCCATGCGCGCTTCGGCGATATTGGCGTAGTTGGTGTCCACGAGCCGGACCGCGATTCCCACATCCTTGAGCTCGGACGCTATCGCCCGGGCCCAGGGGTGGGCCCCAACGATGAGGATACCCTGTGGGTCCGGCTGAGCGACCTTGAGCAGCCGGGCCAGCGGCGCCGCGCTGAGCCCGTAGATGACGACAGTGCCGATAATCACCATGAAGGTAATCGAGACGAGCATCTCGGCGCCGGCGTAGCCCGCCTCGGCGAGCTCCAATGCGAAGAGAGAGGCGACGGCTGCCGCCACGATCCCCCGGGGCGCTATCCAAGCGATGAGGGCGCGTGCGCGCCAGTTGAGCGTCGAGCGCAGCGTCGCCGCCGCCACAATCGCCGGCCGAACGATGAGCATCAATGCCGCGAGAAAGCCGAGATGCGCGAGACCGAGCCCACTCAGATCGTCGAGCTTCAATCGGGCGGCCAACAAGATAAATAGACTCGAGATCAGGAGGACTCGCAGGTTCTCCTTGAACTCGATGATGTGCTTGACGTCGACCGTCTTCTGGTTAGCTAGGGCCACCCCCATCAGGGTGGCTGTCAGAAGACCCGACTCGGGTTGCAGTACGTTGGAGGCGGCGAATGCCGCGACCACCACCATCAGCGACAGCGGGCTCTGGAGAAAGTCGGGAACCCACTGCCGGTCCATCAGCACGATTAGCAGACCGATGCCGAGCGCTGCAAACGTCACGCCGATGGCGATCGTCTTCAGCAGCCCTTGCACCGCGACCTCGGTGGCGGCCTCGACACCGCCGGCGAGCACGGCCTCGAAGACGAGCACGGCGAGCACCGCGCCGATCGGATCGATGAGTATCCCCTCCCACTTCAACGTCCTTCCCACCTGAGGATCCGGTCGGACGTGCCGCAGCAACGGGACGATCACCGTCGGACCGGTCACCACCAGTACTGCTCCCAGGAGCGCAGCGAGCGGTAGATCGAGTTCAAGCAGCAGGCAAGCGGCCGCGGTGCCGAGAACCCAAGCCAGGAGCGCACCGATCGTCACCAGGTTGCGGACCACTCCACCGATCTCACGCAGCTCACGCAGCCGAAGGCTCGCACCGCCCTCGAACAGGATGACGGCGACCGAGATGGAGACGATCGGGAAAAGCAGCTCGCCCAACATCGCGTCCGGGTCGAGGAAACCGCTCACAGGTCCGGCGAGGAAGCCGAAGACCAGCAAGACCAAGATCGAGGGCAGATGAATACGCCACGCCAACCACTCGGCGGCGATGCCGAGTGTGATGATGCTAGCGACGGCAATGAGCAGGCTCTGTGTCACGGTACCCGATTCCTGGCTGCGGGACGAGCGGCTAGCGTACGGCGCCGGGATCACATCCGTCAAGGTGGCTGTCCTTGTGCATCCCAGGCACGGCACGTGGCAGCTCGTTCGCTGCCATTCTGACAGGATCGGTCTCGGGGCTGTAGACCTTCCGGGCTGCGAATGTAACTCATTTCATGTCAAAGGGTTGCAAGACCAGGTCTTGCGACGGCACGGCACGGGCTTTGCCTCTTCCGCTGGGCGAACGGTTCCAAGCGAGCGAACCGGCGGGCCGGAAGCGGCTGCGCCGGCGAGGTTGAGAAAGGTGATGTCGGAAGGAGTGGAGCGATGGCAAACAGATGGCAAGCCAGCAGGGGGTATCCGGTCAGCCGGCTGCGCAACGAGGTTGACCGCGTGTTCGGCGACTTCCTCGGCGAGGGTCTCTGGCTGGGCGGGCGCCTGGGCCTTCGGGAGCGGAGCTTCCCGGCGGTGAATGTTTGGGAGGACGAGGAGAAGCTCCAGGCGGAGGCGGAGGTGCCGGGTCTGAAAGTGGACGATCTCGAGTTCCTCGTGAAGGGTAACGAGTTGACCATTAAGGGCGAGCGGAGGGACGTGGAACAGGAGGGTGTGACCTATCATCGTCGCGAGCGCGGTACCGGCTCGTTCTGCGGCGTGGTGCGGCTACCGGTCGTTGCCGATGCGGGCAAGGTGGAAGCACGTCTAGAGAACGGCGTGTTGACGATCATACTGCCGAAGGCGTCCAGTGCACGGCCTCGGAAGATCGAGGTTAAGCCCCTGAGCGCGTAGGCGAGGCCAGAACATGGCGGAGGAGAGGCAACGATGACGAATGCAACGGCTATGGAGAAGCAGGCTGGGCGTGAGGTTGCCCGGCAGGAGCCAACGCGTGGGGCGCCCTACTACCGTCCAGTGGTGGACATCCTGGAGATGGCGGATGAGTTGCGAGTCGTGGCCGACATGCCCGGCGCGAAAGCGGAGGACATCGACGTGGAGTTTGAGAATGGTGTGCTCACCATTCATGCCAAGGTCGAGCCTCGGCAGCCTGAGGGCACGGACTACCTGCTGCGCGAGTACGGCGTAGGCGACTTCCATCGGGCCTTCCAGGTCAGCGAGAAAGTGGATGCGGCTCGTATCAGCGCCGAGTACACTGAGGGTGTGCTGGTGCTCCATCTGCCGAAGGCGGAAGAGGCGAAGGCTCGCAAGATCGAGGTTCGCACGAGCTAGTACACGTTATGGGCAGCGCCTTGGTAGGGCGTGCCTGAAGATAGAAGGAGGTGTTGGACCACGTTGTTGGCGAGTTTGATACCTTGGCGAGGCAAGTTCAGGGGATCTGAATCGGATCTGCCGGTTACCGAGTCGGCGATCGACCGCTTCCATGAGGAGGTCGACCGGCTCTTCGAACGGTTCTTCAGGGAGCCGTTTCTCGGCGAGTCGCGGCTGCTCCCAAAGCTACGCTCATGGACGATGGCCTGGTCACCGTCGCTCGACGTGACGGAGAGTGAGGATGAGATCACGGTGCGCGCCGAATTGCCGGGCGTCGATCCCAAGGAGATCGATGTCTCGCTGCACGGCGATGTCCTGATCATCTCCGGGGACAACAAGGAGGAGAGCGAGGAGCGTCGCGAAGGCTACTACCACACGGAGCGCCGATTCGGGTCGTTCCGGCGCAGCATCGCACTGCCGGCCGCGGTCGATCAGGAGAAGATGTCGGCGGAGTATGATAAGGGGGTGGTGACCATTAGGCTGCAGAAATCGGAGAAGGCGGCCGCGAAGCGAATTCCCGTGACAGTTTCCAAGAAGTAGCCTGACAAGATGAGCTTCACAGGGCGCTGACTTATTGGAGTTGAGCGCCCGGGTCCGCGGAGTGTAGCGGCCCGGGGCTTGCCTATCACGTGCGACCCTGCGCGAGGTGGCCTGGACCGAAGGGCGCTAGTCGTACCAACGGGAGCCTCGTCGCGTATCGACGCTGTCGGCGCCCTGCGAGGTGTCCTCCTCCTGCTGCTCCCCCTCCAGTTGGAGCGAATCTGGGCTTGGCTCCGGGGGCGTCGAGTCCGCGGGCAGCGCGTACGCGTGCGGCTTGGCCACCCTGGTGACTTGGGGGTCCTGCAGGAACGGCTGGTACCCGGTGATCGCCAGTGTCACCGTATCCTCCATCTGCACCAGCAGGTCGATCTCAGCCACCCGCTTCGTGAAGGTGCCGAGAATCGCGCCCGCTGGCGTCACGATGGTCAGCAATAGGCGATCCTGTTGTCGCTGTTTCGCAGCGACCGGGCCCGTCACCGACTCCCGCTTCCCACTCATCGCCTCCGGCAGGCGGGCGCCCAGGAAGGGGCGAGCCAGGACAACCAGTAGCACGCCGACTACGACTCCAACCAGAAATGTCACGACCGTACGACGACTGAGCATGCCAGTGATCCTCTGAAATAAAACAACATCCCTAGGACTACGGCAACCATAAGCCCGAGCGCGAACGGGTAGCCCAGGTACCAGTTGAGTTCGGGCATATTCCACGGCGATGCGCTGGGGTTGAAGTTCATACCGTAGATGCCAGCGATGAAGGTCAGCGGGATGAAGATCGTGGCCATGACCGTTAGCACCTTCATGATCTCGTTCATGCGGTGCCCGACGCTCGACATGTAGAATTCGATGAGCCCGGCCGCCACTTCGTGATAGGTCTCGACGAGCTCCATGATGTGGATCGAGTGATCGTAGCAATCGCGCAGGAATACTCGGGTCGTGTCTGAGATCAATGGGCTCGTATCCCGGATCAGCACGTTCAGCGTATCTCGTTGCGGCCAGATTGTTCGCCGCAATGCCTGCAGATCGTGTTTCATCTGCTGGATCCGGGCGACGGTCGCCGGTCCGGGACAGTCCGAGATCTCGGCCTCCAAGTCGTCCAGCCGCTCGCCGTAGGCCTCGAGCACGGGGAAATAGCTGTCGATCACGGCGTCGAGCAGGGCGTAGGCGAGATAGTCGGCCCCATGGCGGCGAACGAGACCTCGCTGGTTCCGCAGGCGTTTGCGCACGGGCTCGAAGCAGTCGCCGGGCCGCTCTTGCAGCGTCAGCACGTAGTCGGCGCCCAGGAAGATGCTCACCTGTTCGGTTCGGAACTGTTCCTCGAATTGCGGCATCCGGGTGATGATGAACGCATGCGAATCGTACTCCTCGAACTTGGGGCGCTGATGCGTGTGGACGACGTCCTCCAGCACCAACGGGTGTAGCTCGAAGATCTCGCCAAGGGCCTGGATGGTTTCAGCATCTCCGAGGCCGTCGACGTTGATCCAGGTAATCGGCCACTTGCCCAGATAACTCACGATCGCGCGAGGATCAGCGATGGTCTCCTCGATCAGTTCATCTGGACCGTAGGCGGTCACGCTGATCACCGGTGGCGGCGCCTGTGGATCTATCACCATGGTCCCGGGTGCCGCCCCGGGCGGGGTGCGCCGTCGTATCTGCGGGCGCCGGCTCAACCACATCTTCCGCTTGCTTGCCATCCGACCCCTCCTATCGCCTGTTCTTGACCGCGACAGATGTAAACTTCCGCCTTCGCTCGCGATACTCAACCCGCTGTTCGAGGGCGCCCTGCGAAGGCTGGAGAGCACCCCTTTAGAAGAACCGTGTTGACACAGTCGGCTACAGCGTTCGCAGTGCGGGCAAGCTGCGAAGATCTCCCAAGCCGTGCCTGGTTGATCTCTATCTCGATGCCCAGGTACGCGCTCGCCGGGAAGGCTCTCCGACAGCAGGTCGTGAATCCGTCGCTTGTGCCGCGATACGGGTAGTTCCGTCGCGTGCGGTATCCCTGTTGTTTCAGATTATCAGTGAGGCAACTAGCGAGCGCGCTCTCCAGCGGCCGTCGTGGATCGTACAATATGCTGATGTCCGCGCGTCTAGGCTCTCGGCCCAAGCGTGGGGCGAACGAGTGCACGCTCAGGTGGACGCAGGTGCCATAGCGGTCGATGACACGCTCGATCTCGTGGAGCACGCGACTGCGGTAGGGCTCGTAGTAGCGGCGGATCCTGGCTCGACGCTCGTCCTGTGATATGTCGATGTTGTACGGTATGCGGACCCCGAAGCTCTCTCTGGGAATGAGCTTCGGATGACGCAGGCTCCGGTTGAGGTCGATCAGCAACCGAGAGTATCTGCCGGCATGGAACGGACGGCCCAGGCGACCTGCGCAGTATCGCGCCACTCCCCGGGCTCCGGCATCCCAGCCGATGTGTGAGGTAAGGGCGCGACGTGGGAGCCCCAGAGTCCCGTACCCGGCGGGCAGACGGTTAGAGGCGTGCTCACACGAGATAACAAGCTGATGGCGGCGAAGCGAGTGGCTCGACAAGCTAGCCGTCCCAGGGCGTATTGTCTTTCAGGCAGTCCGCCAGCTCTTCGTAGACGGCCCGAATCGCGGTCGTCTCATCCCGACTGCGGCTCGTCCGCCGCCGCACCTGGTGGACAATTCGCTCGGACAGGCTGCCCCTGCGGATGCGGTCCTCCACAACGGAGAGGTAGGGTTGCTCGTCCCCAGCGATCTCCGGATAAGCGTCCTCTAGCAGCTGGCCCAGAACGCTCCGGGCTGTCGTGGGTGTCTGTACGTTCGCCGATCTGGGTCGCAGGTGAGACGCCCGCACCTGAGCCTGACTGCCGCAGCGGATCACGCTGTTGAGATCCTCCACGAGCATAGTATGCTCGGGAAGACTTAGGGTGCCTGCCTTGAGCCGACGGACGAGATGCTTGAGCGCGCCGCGCACGAAAGCGGCGATGGCGATATCGGCCTTAACGCACTCTTGAATATCGAGCGCCTTGATCTCGATCGCCTGCCGACTGAAACGCATTACAGAGCCGCGGGAGTTGACCCACTCGGGGTTTAGCCTCTCTGCCCCCGGGAGTCCGTCTAGGGACTCACGGATCGGCTTGAAGATTCTGCGCCTGTAGTCGGCGTAGGAGGTGATGTACTCCGGCACGACCTGCGCGGTGATCACGGGAATGCGCTGCTGGTTTCTCTTGTAGTACTCCATGCGGTTGTCTACGGAAGGGCCGATCATACCCTCGTAGATGGGCGAGTTCGCAGCCAGGGCCGGGAGATAGGGGATAAGGCAGGCGAGCGCGTTGTGCATCAGTACAGTGTCAACCTCCGAATCGAATGGTAGGTTAATGTGGCTGGCCTGCACGTTGAGCCAACCGTGATCCTGGATGGGGAAGATCCTGGCATATGTCTCATAGATGGCACGGCTCCCACGCTGCCAGAGCTTCGTTTCGGCGGGCGACATGAACGGGTGCATACCGGTGGGGAGAAGTCGAGCTTCAAAGTTGTCGCGCAGCACGCTGGCGAAGAATCGCAGCCCGTCTACCAGATCGGCCTCGATTCGAGCCAGGCTCGCCGCAGGCTCGATCGTCTTGATCTCGAACACATGGGCGGCGAGCTCGTTCGAGAAGCCGACTCGCTGGTATTCTATGTCGGATGTCGGCCTGCCGTGGATCTTGCGAAAGGCATCTTCGACCAAGCACCGGGGTCTGAGATCGCGATCGACGACGACGTACTCCAGCTCCAAGCCGACGACCTCGAAGAGCCGGTAGCGTTTGCGCTTTGGCCTGGTCATACCGGGGTCACGTCGCCGAGTGTCTCCCGTATTCTGCGCAGGAAGTTGGAGATGATCGTCTCGTAGATGCGATCCCCCTCGGCGGCATCTTCATCGCCTACCCAGAGGTCCGGGTTATCGTTTATCTCGATGATGACGGGGCCAGAGTCCGTCTCCTTGATATCCACTCCGTACAAACCGTCGCCGATCAGGGCCGCAGCTTCCAGGGCCAATCCTTTTACCGCCTCGGGCGCGTCTGCCACCGGAACGGCCTCGACCGCGCCGTAGCGCGGGCGCCCGCTGCCAGCCCTACTGACGATCTGCCAGTGACCTTTCACCATATGGTACTTGCAGGCGTAAAGTACCGTCCCATCCAGCACCCCGACGCGCCAGTCGAA
This sequence comes from Gemmatimonadota bacterium, assembly GCA_039586495.1. Taxonomy (GTDB): domain Bacteria; phylum Gemmatimonadota; class Gemmatimonadetes; order Palauibacterales; family KS3-K002. Next base: position 10,947 of record JBDHKG010000069.1, read on the forward strand.
CTCGGTCGGCTTGTACTCCTGCAAGGTGAGCAGCGGTGAGCGCTTGAACATCTCGCGCGTGAGGCTTTGGAGTTCCTTTCGGTTCTCCACTTTCCGGACTGCCGCCGAGAACGTGGCGTCGGGCTGCTTGAGGATGAGCGGGTAGCCGAGCGCCTCGAGCTCGGCGAGCGCCGATTTGCGGGCGATGGTCAGGGTCCTCGGCGTAGGCAGCCCGGCCTTCTTGAACAGCTCGTGCAAGTAGACCTTGTTGGAGCACCTGACGGTCGATTGCGGATCGTCAATCACTGCCATCCCGAGGCTCTTCGCGCGCTGTGCAAACAGGAACGAGTAGTGGTCCATGCCGGTAACTGTCCGGATAAACAGCGCGTCATACTCCGGCAGGACGGCAAGGTCGTCCTTTGTGATCTGCTCGAACAGTACACCGCGCCGCTCACCGATTCTCCTGAGCTTCTCGAACGTGTCCTCGTCCGATGGCGCAAAGGGGTCGTCCTCGTCCATCAGAACGGCGATCCGGTAGGGTGTGCTACGCGCGGCCTGTGAAGAAGCGGCGACAGGCTTGCCGGCCGACAACTCCTCGTTCAGCAGAGCAGATTCCTCTGCGTTGATCTGGGTGATGGAGAGCGGGTAGATCTGACCGATCTTCCAGCGCTCATCGTCCCTATAGACCCGGATTCTGAGCAGTGGAAACGGGTAGACCTTGAAAACGCTGGAGCAGTGTTTCCGGAAGCGTGCGTCGAGGGTCCTCCCGAAGACTGAAGTGATCTCGTCGAAATCCCCGGGTGCTGGCTGGTAGCGTGCCGGCTCAGCTCCGCCGCTGCTCACCAGAGGAGCTTGCGGCTCGCGGTTCTGTGTCTCTCTTCCGGCTGCTGGCACGATGATCTTGGGGAGCACGTGCCGGCCTCTGACCACGCGGAAACCGATCGTCTCGATCCCCGCCCCGCGCAGCGCCATGAAATAGGCGTACGGGTTGGTGATCTCCTCGACCATCCTCAGGCTCGGTAGTGCGCGCTGGTGCCGCGCATCCGCGAGCAGTGCGACGTAGTAACCGCGCGACAGGTACTGGTAGGAGCGGCAGAGGTTGATTACCGTCACGTCCTCAGAGAGCGTGTCGGCTGCACTGCCCTCCAGGTATTCGTCCGGGGTGCGCGCCGAGACACCCATGAGGGCAGCACGATCCTGTTGTTCTGCGACGACCAAGTAGATCGGGCGGTTCCCCATTGTCTATTACGTTCCCTCGCTACCGGCGACTCACGACGAGAAGCACCGCGTCATAGGTGATGTCGCCGAGCAGTATGGCCGAGATCAAGCGCTGCGCTTCGACGGAGTACTTACCTGTGCGGCTGAACGGGATGTGGCTTGAGGGATCGCGGACGATGAAGCGCCTGCTTGCCGGATAGTAACCGGAGATCACCACGAAGTGGCCGACCGGCTCGCCGCGAACGTCGTCGTACTCGTCCTGATACTCCCGCGGAGTCCCGTAGAGGTAGGTGGCATTGAGGCCTGTGAGTATCGGGTACCCCTTGGCTAGGATGCCGGCAAGCAGCTCCTGGGTGAGCTCCGCGAAGTGCACCTCACCGCCCAGCTGCAAGTAGTCCAGGTACCCCGAGATCGTGCGGCGCAGTTTCTGTGATCTCACCTTCTCCAACCGGCTCTGCAGCTTACGCAAGAGCGCTGCGACATCGAGCTTCCACCATGTCGGGTCGAATACCCGCAGGTTGTACGCGTAGATCTGCGTTCGGAATCCATTACGCAGGGCGCTGATCCCCAAATAGACTGCCAGCGTGCCGCCATCGGGATTGCGCGGCGTCTCCTCGATGATCGTGGTTAGCGACCTCTCGCAACCGTAGTACTTGTAGACCTGGGCGAGGCAGGTCGGGCCGCAGGTTACGTCATCAGGTTGCTCGAACCTGGGCACCGGCAGGAGAATCGGGCGCTTCTTCTTGCGTGCTGTCAACTTTATGTTCACGACCGGCCCACCGCTGACTGGGTCTTGGGAATCGCAGAAGAGGATCGACACGCTGAATCTATAACGCATGCTGCGTAGCGGCAGGTCAATGGGCGTGGCCAATTGCGCAGGAGACACCAATGCCCACCCGCTGGACACCTCAGGCGTCGCCCGCTAATCTGGTCCTTGCTTCAAGCCGTCACGTGATTCACACCGGGAGGTTCTATGCGTTACCGCCACGCCCTGCTCCCTCTGCTACTGGCTGTCGCCCTGATCTTTCCGGCCGGTTCGGGCGCCCAGGAAACGCCGTCTGATACGCGGCTTACGGTAGGCCACTTCCTCGACTTCGAGGCGGTGAGCGACCCGCAGCTGTCGCCGGACGGCTCACAGATCATCTACACGCGGAGGTGGATCAACAAGCTCGAGGATCGCTGGGAGTCGGCGCTCTGGATCATGAACGCCGACGGATCGAAAAACCGCGTCCTGGTCAAGGGGTCGAGCGCCCGCTGGTCACCGGACGGAACCAGGATCGCCTACCTCGCGGAGGGTGAGCCCGGGGGGACGCAGATCTTCGTCCGCTGGATGGACGCTGAGGGTGCTACTTCCCAGATCACCCGGGTGACCGAGACGCCGGCAAACATCGACTGGTCGCCGGACGGCAAGTGGATCGGCTTCACCACGAACGTGCCGACGGCGCCGCCCAAGGAGTGGAGTATTGATCTGCCGTCGGCGCCTGACGGCGCGAGGTGGACGAAGCCGCCTCGCATCGTCGAGCGCATGCATTACCGTCAGGACCGCGTAGGCTTCCTGAAGGACGGCTACACTCACCTGTTTGTAGTGCCCGCGGACGGCGGAACCCCGCGTCAGCTCACGCAGGGGGAGTGGAATGTGGGTGCCAGGCCCTTTGGGCTGGTGTTTGGCGCTGGGATCGACTGGACCGCTGACGGGAAGCGGATCGTGTTCGATGGACTCATGGCGGACGACTGGGATCTGCGCTATCGCGAGTCACACATCTACGCCGTGGATGTGGCCACACGTGAGATCCGCCAGATCACCACCGCCAAGGGTCCATGGTCGAATCCTGTCATCTCTCCGGACGGCCGCCGCATGGCCTTCACCGGGTTCGAGTGGACCGATCAGACCTACAAGGCCGAAGAGCTCTACGTGATCGGCTTGGACGGCAGTGGGATGGCGAAGATCTCAGGCGACCTCGACCGCGATCCGCAGGACGTGCACTGGGCACCCAACGGCCGAGGTCTCTACTTCACTGCCGGCGATCTGGGTACTCAGAACGTCTACTACGCCTCGCTGGACGGCCAGGTTCGCCAGGTGACCGAGGGCGTGCACATGCTCTCACTGAGTTCGCTCGCGGGGAACAACACAGCCGTCGGCGTTCGTCGATCCTACCACGAGCCCGGCGACGTAGTGAGCATCAACCTGCGCCGCCCGCAGCGGATCACGCGGCTCACCGCGGTGAACGACGACCTGTTGACGGGCGTGCGGCTGGGAGAGGTGGAGGAGATGTGGTACAGCTCGGGCGACGGTACACGCGTTCAAGGTTGGGTCGTTAAGCCGCCGTCCTTCGATCCGTCCCAGCAGTATCCCTTGATCCTGCACATCCATGGCGGTCCGCACGCGATGTACAACGTCGGCTTCGACTTCTCGTTCCAGAACTTCGCGGCCAACGGTTACCTGGTGCTCTACACCAACCCGCGTGGGAGCACCGGCTACGGGACGGACTTCGGGAACGCGATCAACGACGCGTATCCCAGCGTGGACTACAACGACTTGATGGCGGGTGTCGACGCCGTGATCGAGCGTGGCTACGTGGACACGGAGCGGATGCTCGTTACCGGGCTCAGCGGTGGCGGTGTGCTTTCCAGCTGGATCATCGGACACACCGACCGCTTCGCGGGTGCAGCGGTCCGCGCGCCTGTAATCAACTGGATCAGCTTTGCGGGGAACACCGATATCACGAATTGGGGGTTCCACCGCTTCTACGGGAACTTCTGGGACAACCCGGACAAGTGGCTCGAGCACTCGCCATTGATGCATGTCGAGAATGTGACGACTCCGACGCTGCTGATGACCGGCGAGCTGGATCTGCGGACTCCCATGGGTCAGACGGAGGAGTTCTATCAGGCGCTGAAGATGCTGGGCGTTCCCACGGCGATGATCCGCTTCTACGAGGAGTACCACGGGACCGGATCGAAGCCATCTAACTTCATGCGCACCCAGCTCTACATCATGAAATGGTTCGAGAGGCACGGCTCCGGTGGCAGGGTCGTGGGGGGAGGAGGGTAGGGTTACACCGATTTCAGACCAGTAAACGGTTTAGCACACGGACCGTGCCGGCTTGATCTCGGGGCCCGCGCCGAGGGCGCGGCCTCGGGTTACGGCGCGGGCCTCCGGAAGCTATCTTGCTGCGGGACGGCTGGGGGTCGACCTGAACCTCTGAGCCATTATGTTCGCGGAATTGTTGATATCTCTGAGCCCGGCGGCGGTCTGGCTCGCTTTCTTCATCTCCCTACTCGTCATCCTCTTCACGGGCACCAAGCTTTCCCGCTACGGAGATATCATCGCTGTCCGCACCGGGCTGGGCGGGGCATGGATCGGGCTCGTCCTGCTGGCCGTGGTGACCTCCTTCCCGGAGCTCGTGACAGGGCTCAGCGCGATCATCGTCGTCGACGCACCCGATTTGGCCGTCGGCGCTGCTTTGGGAAGCTGTATCTACAACCTGCTGATCATCGCGATTCTCGATTTCGTGTACCGGGCGGGTTCCATCTACAGTGGAATACAGCACAGCCACAGCCTGTCGGCTGGCTTCGGGGTGGTGCTTCTTGGAGCGCTTGCGAGTGCGATCTTCGTACAGCAGCACTTTGCGCCCATTCGCCTTGGCCCCGTTGGACCGTACGCGCTGCTCGCGCCGGTTGTATACATTATCGGTATACGCAGCGTGTTCTTCTTCGAGCGTCGCGAGAACGAGATCTACGCCAGCGGGCTGGTAGAGGCGGTTCGGGCACGGCGTGTGGAACCGCCCGCGCTGAGGTTGCCGAGGGTGTATGTGCTGTTCGGCATCAACGCGGTGGTGCTGATGGCCGCGGCCACGGCGCTGCCGATCATCGGTGAAGCGCTGGCCGCCATCATGGGCTGGGATGAGACGTTCGTGGGAACGATCTTTCTCGCCCTGGTGACTTCGGTGCCCGAGGTGGTGATCTCGGTCGAGGCCGTGCGGATCGGCGCGGTCGATCTTGCGATTGGCGGTCTGCTGGGCAGCAACCTCTTCGATCTCGTGATCCTGGCGATCGAGGATTTCGCCTATCTGGATGGGCCGATTCTGGCCGCGGTCAGCGACCAGCACCTGCTTACGGCGATCGCCGCCCTGACGATGACAGGGATAGCCATCGTCGGGCTCTGTGCACGCCCAAGGGCACGCGTGTTCCGCGTCGTGGCGTGGACCAGCCTGGGGTTGCTCACCGTAGGGCTGTTTAGCGCGCTGATTCTGTTTCTGTTGAGTCCCTAGATCCTCAGCAGGTGAAGCACGAGGCGCAGTGCATCGCGTTACGCGCAAGGCCCTCAGCTTACGAGACTCCGGGATACTCCCATGTCTGCCAGAACTTGGGTAGGCACTTCTGGCTGGCATTACCGCGACTGGCGTGGCCGCTTCTATCCTGAGGACCTGGCGAGCGGGGCTTGGCTCGATTTCTACTCCCGGCAGTTTAGCACCGCCGAGATCAACAACAGCTTCTACCAGCTACCGAAGCCTGAGACTTGGGCGAAGTGGCGAGAGACCGTGCCCAGCGACTTCCTCTTCTCGGTGAAGGCACACCGTCTCATCACCCACCAGAAGAAGCTCAAGGATGGATCCGGGTACCTGGAGAACTTCCTCGAGCACGCCGGCCTGCTGGGCGATCGGCTAGGTCCAGTGCTGTTTCAGCTGCCAGGTACGTGGCACGCGAATCCAGAACGGCTCGCCGGCTTCGTTGAGCGCCTTCCCCAGACCGGAGCGCGCTACGTATTCGAGTTTCGCCACGAGTCGTGGCTGGCCGGAGAGATCTTGGATATCCTGCGATCTCGGAACATCGCCTTCTGTTGCTTCGACATGCCCGGGCTGAGCTGGCCAGTCCTCGCCACGGCCGATTTCGCGTACATGCGGTTCCACGGTGCGGGGCAGGTGAAATATGCGGGGCGCTATCACAAGAACACACTCAAGAGATGGGCGCGCGTTCTAGGGGATCTGGCCCGAGACGTGAACGACATGGTCATCTACTTCAACAACGATTTCCAAGCGCACGCCGTGGACAACGCCCGCACACTCAAGGAACTTCTGGGCGTGGCCGGGCGTTGAGGCTTTGAGGAGAGAGATGGCGAAGCGTGACCGAATCGTGGTGTACGACAAGCCGACTTGAAGCGCCTCGCGCAAGGCCGTGAAGCTGCTCCGGGAGAGCGGCGTCGACTTCGATCGAGTGGACTACACTGTGAATCCCCTATCTCGGGCCAAGTTGGCCGAACTCATCAGCAAGATGGGGATCGCGCCGCGTGACCTGCTGCGGAAGCGGGAGCGCGCTTACAAGCAGCTAGGCCTTGGGGGCCCCGATGTAGGCGATGGTGAGGTTCTCGACGCCATGGCCAAGCATCCCGAGCTGATTGAACGCCCGACCGTGGAGCGAGGCGATCGCGCTATCCTTGCGCGACCGCCTGAGCGCATCAAGGAGATCCTCTAGAAGCTCGCAGCGTCAACCGTTTTGCCCGGCCGGCTGCTCGGCGGGCGAGCCCAGCGGCGAGAAGCCACCTTCAGCGAGGGCCAGAGTGCCGAAGATCGGCAGGAGACCGTAGCAAGCCTGCACGGCGAGCAGGGCCGCGTGCCCGGCAACGGCTCGCTCTCTCATGGCGAGCAGCAACTAACGACGCAGCCGCGCTTCGCACAAGGCAGCGACTGGTCAACGGCGCTGTCGAGAGTCTGTGTCGACGATGATAACGGGCTAGGATGGCTGACGGTTCAGCCGCAAGCTGCCGGCGGGTACATTGCCTAGAGCTGGGCGTTTTGCCTCAGTGAGCGGTGAGTGGACATGAAAGCGATCATCTTGAAGAGGACCGGCGGTCCGCGAGTTCTCGAGCTGCGGGACGTGCCCGAGCCTGTGCCTGGTGCGAATGAGGTGCGGGTGCACTTGCGCTACACGGGCATCAACTATGCCGAGATCCTCTCGCGCAGAGGTCTGTACCGCTGGGCACCGAAACGGCCCTACGTCCTCGGTATGGAAGGCTCGGGGGTGATCGAGACTGTCGGCGCAGGAGTGGATCCCTCGCGGGTCGGCAAGGAGGTCATGGTCGGGACGCAGTACGGTTGCTACGCGGAGAAGGTTGTCGTGCCGGAGGAGCGAGCTATCCCGGCCATCGAGTCTCTGACGATGGAAGAGAACGCCGCTTTCGGCGTCAACTACATGACCGCTTGGGTCGCGTTGATGGAATTAGCGCGCTTACAGGTTGGAGAAAAGGCCGTGGTCACGGCCGCGGCCGGTGGAGTTGGCACGGCCGCGGTGCAACTCGCCGCCAAGTTCGGCAGTCAGGTCTACGGTCTGGCCGGCTCGCCGGAGAAGGTCGACCTGGTGCGGTCCCTGGGAGCCGCCGACGCGCTCGACTACACCGGACCCCATTGGAGCCAGCGACTGTGGGAGATGACCGGCGGGGTCGATGTCGTCCTGGAGACCGTGGGCGGTAGCGTCTACAGGTCGTGCCTCGAGCTCCTGAACCCGTTTGGGCGCATCGTGGTGGCGGGCTTCGCCAGTTTGGACCTGAAGAGGTGGAATCCTGCGAGTTGGTGGCGAACCTGGCGGGACATGCCGCGCGCGAGGTTGATGGACCTGGCCAGAGCGTCCACCGGTATCATGGCCACGCACCTGGGCTATCTGCTCGATGAGCCGGCCCGGCTGCAGACCGTGTTCGAGAGGCTGAGGGCCTTCGTGATTGAGCAGGGAATCCGGCCGGTCATTGGCAGGGTGTTCCCGTTCGCGGGTGTTGCCGAGGCGCACGCGCTCGTCGAGTCGCGGCAGAGCGTGGGCAAGGTGCTCTTGAAACACTAGCCAGAACAGACGGCTCAGTCTCCGAGCGCGATCGGCAGCCACGGGTGCGTTAGAGCCCGGGCCCGGGATCTCCCGGGCCCGGGCTTCATGGGGCGGCTGGAGTCAGGGGGGGCCACGTGCGCGGTCGCGCTACCGAGCGCTCGGGCTCAAGACGACCGCGTTCAGGAACAGCCGGTTGGCGCCGCGCTGGTAGGCCCGGAAGTTGACGTCCTCAGCGAAAGCGATCACACGGCCCTGACCTACACGCTCCTCATAGGCGAAGACCGCGTCAGCCAGCCGTTCGAGACTCTCCTGCCAGGCATGACCGGCGAGCTTGAGCCGTCCGTCGCCGTACTTAGCGATCACACGTTTACGCGATGAGGGCGGGCCCTCCGGCGCCAGGTAGATCCGATCCGAGTCTACCAGGACGGGGAGCTGGGCGCCGTCGTAACCAGCGGACATCCAATGATGCTCGTCCAGCTTGATCTGGAAGATGGCCCCCGGGACATCAAAGTGTTGCGCGTCCTTTCCCTCGTCGGTGTCGTACCAGGAGCGCAGGCTGATGAGCTCAACCTCGCGGGCAAAGTCGGCTGCCGCAGCCAGTGTGATCAAAGTGCCGCCGTCCTGCACCCAGCTCTTGATGCGCTCGACGCCGGATTCCCCTAACTCCGACTTTAGCGCTGACGCGGATGCCGACGGCACGATCAGCACGTTGAAGCGGTCGAGCTTCCTGTTCGCAACCGAACCGACTCGCAGGACGGTGACCGGTATCTCGTACTGTTGGTCAAGCGTGTACCAGGCCCAGCCAAACGAATAGGCGCGGATCGGGTCCTCGGCGAGGATGGCGATCTCCGGTTCGCGCACGGTCATGGTGTAGTCACCGGAGCCGAGCACAGGGAAGCCTGGATCGGTCAGTCCGGTGTCGGTACCTCGGACCTCCAGGCCGAAGCGCTCCGCGATCTCTCGGACGGCGTCGTGAACGGTGTCGTCGTTCTGGCCGATTCGCACGATCACCGTACCGCCTGAGATGTCCTGTCCGTCGACACGTGTCGGCTTCCAGATCACCGACGCCCGATAGCCGAGGGCCTTGAGATAGTAGAGGGCGCTGAGCGAGGCGGCCTGACTGCCATCGATGAGATAGGCGTAACCCGGCGGCGCCGCAGGGACGGTCGCCGGGACCTCGATCGTTCCCGCCACACGCTGAGCCGGCAGCGCGCGGGCGTCACGGGTGCTGTAGCCGCCGATGTTGAACAACATGGGCAGCGACCAGGCGGTGATATCGTAGAAGCCCGGGCTCTCCGCCCGCTCCAGCCGGGCGCGCGCTTCCTCGAGGAACTCCTCCGGGTTCGGGACTTCAGGTTCGAGCAGCATGCGGATCAGCCGGCTGCGTGGCTGGCCTGCATCGACGACGTACGTGCCGGCGGGAAACTCGCGCGTTCCCACGTTCGCCCCCGTCCGGTCGCGAACATTGCTCAGCTGAGCAGGCCTGGACAGTACGTCGACTTCGATTGCGTTACGCATGAGAAGGTTGACCAGCTCGGCGAAATGTAGCCGGTCACCCTCCGGCGCGATCAGATAGCGGCGGATGCCCTGCTGGCCGTCAACGATGTCCTGGCGCAGCGCGTTGTAGAAGTCGCGGAGCAGCGCTTCCCGTCTTTCCGTCGCGGTACGCACGGCCGTCCAGGCGGCTAGGTACTGCTGCTCGAGCGCGTCGGCGAGCGTGCGGACGGAGTAGTCGAAGCGGGTGAGCGCCAGCCCGCGGCTCGATCCCTGCTCATAGAGCATCCCGACGGCGCCGTTGTAGTCTCCGAAGGAGGTCGTATAGCCCGGATAGAAGTAGTCGAAGGCCTCGCGGGTCATGTACTCGAAGCCTGCTGAGTCGAAGGTGGCCGCGTAGGCGTGACTGAAGATGTCGAACCAGCGCTTTGAGTGCTGCGGGAAGTACGGTGCGTATGGATCTGTGCCCGGATCGAAGAAGAACTCGACATCCGAGCCCATCTCGTGCATGTCCACAACGACGTGAGGGCGCCAGGCGATGATCGTCGGTGCACGCGCCTGGGTCTCTCGCTGCGTGTGTGCGAACCAGTCGCGGTTCGTGTCGAAATAGTAATGGCCCGTTCGGAACTTCGTGCCCTGCCAGCGGGTGAAGTCATTGGCCCAGTCGTCGCGCTCTGGGTTGAGAGCGCGGCCGATGTTCTGGTGGTTGAGGTTCGCAAAGGCATCGCGTCCGTCCGGATTGAGCATCGGGTCGATGAGAATGACCGCGTTACGGAGCACTTCTATCGTCGCAGGGTCATCCTGCGTGGTCAGGTGCTCCAGCAGCTTCAGCAGGCCCTCGGCGCCCGACAGCTCGAAGCCGTGGATCGAGCCACCGTACCAGAGGATGGCCGGCAGCTCCTCGATGATTGCCGCGGCCGCCTGCGGGGAGGTCTCTCGAGGATCCGCCAGGCGGTGAGCGTTGTCTCGGATCGCGTCCAGTCGCTGGAAGTTCTCCGGCGCGGTCACGATGGCGGCCAGCAGCAGTCGGCCCTCCCAAGTCTCACCCTGCTCAATCAGGCACACCCGGTCCGAGAGCTCGGCGAGCTGCTTCAGGTAGTGGACCATCTCGTGATGCACGGTGATCCGCTCACCGAGTTCGTGACCGGTGATCTCGGCGAAACTCGGGACCTGTGCGGTTGCGGGCGTCGCGGCAAACAGAGCCAGCGTGAGAGCAGCGGTTGGGGCAGCGAATGTGATACGCTTGATCATCTGACGCATGCTCCTGCCTAAGGGCTCGGGACGGTCCGGCACATCGTTGCGCCGGTCTCCAGGTCCTCTGCGCGTGTGTGTGATGAACGGCTATCCCGGCGGAGCGAAGCTATCGCGGCGACCTCGCACGCGCCAGGCTAGCGGGGCGTGTGGTTTGGTCCAGCTTGCTGGGCGGACGATGTCGGGCGCGTCTTGTAGGCGCGCCCAGTCACACACTCTAGAGGTCGTCACCGCGTCCGTCGCTGACCCCGCTGACGTCGAGTCGATCGACGCGATCATGAGCGCTGCCTACGACGTCATCTCGGGGCCCGCCGGCGAGCCGCGCGAATGGGATCGTATGCGCTCGCTCTTCATCCCCGAAGCCCGGCTCATCCCCGTCGCCCGCGACTCGCTCGGTAACGTGGTGCATAACGTGTTGGGCGTCGAGGAGTTCGTCGCGGATGCGACGCCCTACTTCGAGCAGAACAGCTTCTAGGAGCGAGAGATCGCACGTATGACTGAGGAGTTCGGGCACATCGCGCACGTGTTCAGCACCTATGCGTCGTTCGCCAACGCCGACGATCCCGAGCCGTTCGCCCGCGGCATTAACAGTTTCCAGCTAATGCACGATGGGGAGCGCTGGTGGATCGTCACCCTCTATTGGGAGAACGAGAGCCCGGAGCAGCCGATACCGGTGAAGTACCTTCCTTGATGTCCTGAGCGCCCCAGCAGGAGGGTTGTGATCGAGTGAACCTGCGCGCCACGCCGCAGGCCTGGCCCCGCACGATCGCGTTCTTGAACGCCGAGCCCGGGATGCAGATCAGAAGGCCGTAACCAGACCGAGCGTCCAGCGGGTCGTTTCCTGCTCGAGGTCCCAGCCGAACTCGCCCATCAGGCGGAAGTTGCGGCGCAGCACGTAGCCGCCGCCCGCGCTGATCGTCTGCCAGCGTTTGATGTTCGCCGGGCCGCCGAGATGCACGTCGAGCAGGGGGCGGTCGGTGTAGATGACGTTGTAGAGAGCGGTGGCGTACCAGCGCCCATCAGCGAACATGTAGATCGCCTCGGCAAACCCTCCGTCGGTCTTCGCCTCAGGCTCGTCCGCGGTAAAGGTCGGGGCGTCATCTTCACGGTGAATGTACTGGCCGTTGACCTCGAGCCGGCCGACACTGAGTGTGAAGTCGGTGCCGGCCATCCAGAGGTCGTTCTCTACGTCGCCGTCCGCTTCCTCGGCCTGGCGCCCGTAGTAGCCCATCACGCCCAGGCGCAGGCTCGATGTGATGGGGCGGCTCACGTGCGCGAACAGGTTCTTGATGAGGTCGTCATCGAATCGCCGGTTCTCGCGCGCTTCACCTTTGCCGTTCCCGTTCAACAACGTGCCCGTGATCGTGAACTCTCCCAGTTCCGCTACCGCGGAGATCCCGCGATCATAGGTCAGGTCCGCTGGCTGATCCCCGATGCGGACTCGATAGACATCGATCGGCAAGCCGCCGATGTCGTTCACGTAGACGAAGGCATCCTCGACCCCGCCGACTTCGCCGCGCTCGAACAGGAAGAAGTAGAAGTAGTAGGAGAGCTTGCCAGAGATGGGCCCGCCGGACAGGACCTTGAGGTTGTACGGGGTCTCGAGGTCGGTTCCCGACTCTCCGTTGGTGAAGCCCTGGGCAAAGGCGTCGAACCGGATGGCCAGCGGCAGATCTCTCGCCAGCTCCAGCAACCGGTCGCCGGTATCGATCGTGTCGCGCGCCGGCTCCGCGGCACTGAATCGGAAGCCGTTGCCTGCGAAGGTTTCCCCGAACTCGGTGAGCCTCGGAATCGGGTTGTGGCAAAGCTGGCAGCTCACCCGGTACTTCCGGGCGAATGCCGGGATGGCATCGGCCTCCGCGGCGGAGGCGAAGAAGAGCAGCGTCCCCAAGGCGAACGAGCCGATCGCTACGGCCATCCCAGGGCGGCTCGCTGGCGTAGGTGTGTTGTTCTTGCGGCTAATCACACTTGCCTCCGGCTGAGCTGGGTGTTTCGCGTATCTCGCTGTCCCGCAACCTGTTTGTAATCGTATCACTAACCGTTCGCAAGTCGCCCGGCGTGGGTTGCCTGTTAAGCATGCGCCGCTTAGCAGGACGCAGCCAGCTGTCTTCTGGGTAGGTATGAACCTTCGGGCCGCAGAACCGCAGAGTGGAATCACGGCTCGCGACAGACTGCGTCCACTTCCACCTCGATCAGCATCGCCGGATCGACGAGCGCCTTCACCTCGACCATCGTGGTGGCAGGCCGCTGCTCGCCGAAGAAGTCTCTGTGCGCTCGGCCGAACTCCTGCCAGCGGCTGATGTCGGTGACGAACATCCGGGTACGAACGACGCAGGAACGGTCGGCGTCCAGATCCTCGAGCGCGCGCTCGATGATGTCGAGGCAACGTTTCGCCTGCGCATAGGCGTCGCCGGGCGCGTAGACACCTCCTTCATCGGTCACGGGTGCGGTGCCGGTGACGTAGATGTGCGCGCCTGCACGTAGCGCTCGACAGTAGCCGACTTGGGACTCCCACGGGGCGCCGGAATATGTGCGGCGAAACTCCATCTTTGGCCTCCGCTAGCAGTGGGACTAACGGGGGATCCAGATTGTCTTGGCGCTCACCAGCTCCGCCCCACTCCCGAGGTCCAGGTGTTTGGACGACTTCGTGTAGAAGGCGAGCCCCTTGTGGCTGGTGATGTACTTGTAGCTGACTTTCCCGAACACCTTGCTGGTGGCCATCACCACGAGCGGTTCTTCGGCCCGATAGACGATCTGTAGGAAGTCGTTGGGCTCCATGCGCACAATGGCCCCCGACGCTTTGATCGCCTGTGCGATCGCCGCTGCAGCGGCGGCCCCCGCGGTATGCATGGCTGTTCCTCCTTTGGGTCGAGAGGCTAGTATGCTGTAGAGTGGTTTGGTGTGAAATTGGCAGGGGCTCTCGGGTCTCGCAACCTAAGAGCGCAACGGAGAACGCCTGTGGGGAGTGAGCGCACGTCCGCACTGTTCTCGATCTGGTTCCTTGTTGGCACGCTTGTATGTGGCGCGTGCGGTGAAGGGCCGCGCCGCACGCTCGTCCTCGGCATCCCCACTACGGTGGAAGACTCGGGGTTGCTCGACGCGCTGCTACCGGAGTTCGAGCGAGTTCATCCTGAGTATCGCTTGCGATACCTGTCGGCGGGCAGCGGCCAGCTGTTGACGTTGGGCGCCCGTGGCGATCTGGACGTGCTGCTCAGCCATTCGCGGCGTGCAGAGGAGGAGTTCATGGCGGCGGGGCATGGTGTGTTGCGTCGGCGGGTGATGGAGAACGATTTCGTGATCGTGGGACCATCTTCCGACCCGGCTCGCGTTCGTGGGTCGAGCGATGCTACCGCCGCACTGGCGCGGATCGCAGCGGTGGGCGCGTCGTTCCTTTCACGTGGCGACGATTCCGGGACGCACCGCAAGGAGCTCGAGCTGCGAAGCGCAGCTGGGCTGCCCGCGGCCGGTGCGAAATATCGTGAACTGGGGCAAGGGATGGGGGACGTGCTCCGGGCGGCCTCGGAGCTACGCGCCTACACGCTCAGCGACCGCGGTACCTACCTCAACCTGCGTGAGACCCTCGACCTGGATGTCCTGGTTGAAGGCGACCCGAGACTCCTCAACGTCTACCACGTCATCGTCGTGGCGGGCGCCCGAGAAACCGAGGCGGCAGAGGCCTTCGCCGAGTGGCTGACCTCGGAGGCAGGACAGCGCGCGATCGCTGCGTACAGGACGGAGCGGTTCGGTCAGCCGCTGTTCTGCCCGTCGGCGTTACGAGGTCCGCGCGTCGATTTGTGATCGCTGTCGACCGCAGCGCGTGCAGGTGATGTCGGTCACGTTCGCCGATCTCCTATTCGTGGAGTGTGCGATCCCCTATAATCGCTGCGAGATGCAAACAGCCGCGGCACGCGATATTGGCCGACGGCCAGTTGGCCTCTAACTCACTGCAGGCGTCATCATGGCAGCGCAGGATCTCGAGCACGTGGTCGTCGTCCTCGACGAACCGCAGGACCCGGTGAATATCGGGGGCGTGGTACGGGCGATGAAGAACATGGGACTCGGCCGGCTGTACTTGGTCCGTCCTGCGGACTTCGATCCCTGGCGAATCGAGGGCGTCGCGCACACCGGTATGGACGTCATCGAGTCGGCGAGGGTCTTCGATCGCCTGGAGGACGCGATCGCGGACGCCATGCTGGTGCTGGGGATGACGGCGCGCGGCCGCCGCGTGCGGCGCAACTACCGTCGGCCCCGAGAAGCGGCGGCCGAAGTGCTGGCGGCCGCTCAGGCGGATCAGGAAGTCGCCCTGGTGTTCGGTCGTGAGGACCGGGGACTGAGCAACGAGCAGCTCGACCTCTGCAGTTGTATCGTGGTGATCCCTACCGACCCGGAACACGCCAGCCTCAACTTGGCTCAGGCGGTCATGATCTTAGCCTACGAGATCTTCCTCGCTGCGGACATCGAGCTTCCCTTCAAGGAACCTCGTCGCACGGCCGCCCGCGCGCGCAGGGAACAGCTCGAGACTCTGTTCCAGGAGATCGAGGCGTCATTGCAGGCCGTGGACTTCTTCAAGGCGCACAAGGTCGAGCCGATCATGCGCACGGTCCGGGAGGTGGCGGCACGGGCCGACCTGGACGAGCGGGAGACCGCGCTGTTCAAGGCTACGGCGCACGAGGTCCGGAACTTCCTCGCCCGGCACGGGCTGTAAGTCGGCACGGTCTGCAAACAAGTTTTTCGAGGTTCTACAAAGTTTACGCGATACCCGCAGTCAGAATGACCGATCCTGACCACCGCTTTCGCTTCCGCCGAGAACGCAACCCCTTCCCGCAGCCGCAAATAGGCTCACGGGCACCCTGGCGGGCATACGAGTTGCCAATTCTGAGAGCGGAAAGGCCAAGCCTCAGACAATCAAAGGGCCCGCAGGGGCGGCGTGACCACGGGGAACCGGGGAGGGCGGGCCCTCGCGTGGGGACGAAGAGATGCAGGCCATCAGCCGACCGTCCCTCCCCCGCCGCGGCTTCACATCATTTGAGCTGGTCGTGACGCTGGCGCTGATCGGCCTGGTCCTGGCGCTGGGCGTGACGCGCATCGACAGCTCCACCTGGCGACTCGACTCGGCGGGTCAAGACGTCGTCCAGCATGTTCGGGCTGCCCGAGCCCTGGCTGTTCTCCGGCAGCACGATGTGGTCGTGATCTTCGATGTCGAGGCGTCCGCCATCGTGGTGCACGAGGATGCGAACAGGGACGGAGCGATCGACGCGGGCGAGCGAGTGAGGCGTCAGCCCCTTGAGGGCAACGTGCATTTCACCCGAAGCGCCGGGCCACACTTCGCAGGTTTCACCGCAGGTCCCGTCACGTTCAGAAACAGCTCGGTCACGTTCAGACGCAACGGCTCGGCGTCGGAAGAGGGGGCAATCTACCTAGGCCGACGCGGTATCGAGAAGGCCAGGGTCGTGGTGATACGGCGTGCGACGGGCTACGCCGAGATGTTCCGGTACAATGGCTCGGGTTGGCTGTCCGAGTGACGGAAGGTCCCTGCTCTCCGGCACGGACGGTCTCTCGCTGCTGGAGATTCTCGTCGCCGTGGTGCTGTTCACGGTGGCGCTGCTGATCGGCGGGCGATCCATCGTCGAGTTCGTGCATCAGGTCGGGGTGTCGGAGGCTCGGGCGCAGGCGACCGAGTTCGCGATGGCCGAGATGGAACGGGTCAGGCTGTTGCCGTACGAACGGATCACAGCGATCCCGCCTGCGCCCGTGCCCGAGGCACCTGAGTACATGCGGTCGGTCGATGTCGCCGTGCTCGGGGCCGACCCAAGCGACGTCTATGCCTACCGGCTCGTGACGGTGACGGTGCAGCCGCCCGGTGGTCTGGATCCCGTGAGAGTCAGCACGGCGGTGGCAGAGTAACTGAGGCGTGAGGCGAAGCTGTGGGGAATTGGGCGCCACACGAGTTGAATGCCTTTCGATCGGCCGGCTTTCGCGGCTGCGTTGGCTTCACGCTGACGGAGCTGCTGGTGGCGCTCACGCTGGGCGGTATCGTCATCGCGTCGATGGTCTCGTTCTTCGTCATCCAGACGAAGAGCTCGCGGCTGGCGCACGCCAGGATCGAGGCCGTGCAGCGCGCTCGCTTCGCCGCGGAGATTCTACGCCGGGAGACCAGCCTCGCGGGCGCCGGGATACCGGATGCGCAGCCGCTCGTCGTCTACGCCGGTCCCAACGACTTCGTCTTCAGCGTTGACCTCGCTTCCAGCACACCTGGCGATCGCGTTGCCGTCTACCAGTTGCCCGACGCTCCGCTGGCTGAGACGGAGGGGGCCGACTCCGCGACGATCAAGTTGCCGAACGCGGCCGTATACCCGCAGCACTGGTACGGCCCGAACCGCACGCCGGGTCCCGCTGAGACGATGCGTTTCTCGTTCGTAAGCCAGAACGACGGCACCTGGGCGCTGACCCGGGCAGTCAACACGCAGGTCGAGGACACGCTGGTCCGGGGACTCTTGCGCATCGAGGGACGCGACTTCTTTGCCTACAAGGTCATGCAGGAAGACCGTACGCTGAGAGACCTGAGCAGCACCCCGATCTGGCACTTTGCTCCGGTTCATGAGTTAGCGGCCGACACGGCCGAGTCCGCGCTCACCGACAGCATCAAGCTGGTGGAGATCGCCTTCAAGATGCGGGTAAGGGGACGCCGGCCCGAGGATGTGGTGGAGCGCAGCTTCTCCATGGCCGTGGCCCTCAAGAACGCCGGTCTGGTGCGCAATGCGGCGTGCGGGGACCCACCGAAACTGGGGGTGACCCCAAGGGCCGAGGTCAGCAGCGCCGATCCACCGAGCGTCGCGGTCAGCTGGCTGCCCGCGCTCGATGAGCGCAGCGGCGAGATGGATGTGCGGCAGTACACCCTATATCGCTGCGAGCTGGGCGAGGCTCTGCCCCGACCACTCGCATCACTTCCGCCGAACCCGGACCTGACGGACTACACGTACATCGATACCGACGTGGGTGCCGGGGTGAGCTACGTCTATCTGCTGGGCGCTACTGATTGCACGCCGAGTCAGTCCGAGCTCGCGCCGTCGGCCCCGATAACGGTGCCCAGCACGTAGTCGCGGGTTCCTGGAGGCAGAGATGTGCCGAATCGAGATGTGCCGGACGAACCCGTGTCAGGTGAAGGGCCGCTCGAGCCTGCTGGCCGGCGAGCGCGGTGCGGCGCTGTTCGTCACTCTGATCCTGCTGGTGGCACTGGTTGCCATCAGTGCCGGTGCCGTGATCGTGAGCGGGACGGAAAGGCAACTCCGCATCTACTCGAAAACGCAGACCGATCTGCGCTACCTGGCGCAGATGGCGGCAGAGATGGGGCTGAGTCGTCTGAACCGGGACGAGGGTGCGCTCCCGGATACGGGTTACAACGTGCTTGAGTACGGGCTCGTGCCAAGCGACGCCCTCGGGGAACCGATCGAGGGCTACGAGCTGGACATCTACGCCGGCCGCAGCGGCTCCGCGACTGGCCGAACCGGGAACTTCGCCAGTGTCGTGGGCGTCGCGCGGGGGCGCGGCGCCACGGCGATCGCACGCCTTGAGGTCACGGAGGAGAGCTTCGCGAAGTTCGCCTATTTCACGGACAGCGAGGGCGGCAACATCTGGTTCGGCGGTGGCGACCAGCTGCTGGGACCGGTGCACTCCAACGACCGGATCAAGATCCACTCATCCGGTGCGACCTTCCACGCCGAGGTGACGACGGGTCGGGACGTGCTCTATCCCGGTAACGGGCGGTTCAAGAAGGGATACGAGGAATACGTTGACACCGTTCCGCTGCCCGACAACACGGATCTCACGCGGCTGCAGGACCTGGCTCTGACTGGCAACACCTTCTTCACGACGCCCTCAACTGGCGATGCCGACGACGTAGAGATGCGCGTCGAGTTCGTCGCCATCGACGTCAACGGTGACGGCGACAACATCGGGGACGACGAAGGCTTTTTCAGAATCTTGAGATCGCCGGATACCCGCTGGCTTACCGCCCGAGGCACGAGCACGTGGACGCAGAACTGCGGTGACGTGCACAGCCATCCCGTCACCGGCGAGCCGACGTTCGTTTCGGCCCACAATCATCGGCTTCTCTATGAGGGTGCTGACTACAGCGGGCCCTACGCGTCAGAGGTTGCTGCCTGGGAAGGTCAGGCCGAGCTGCTCCATGGCACCGACGGTACGGATTGGGCTGAAGTCTACGAGCGTGCCGCTGACAGTCCCAGCTCGCGCTGTTATCTGGGTGGCGACCCGCGCCTCGAGCTAGACGGCCGCCGCCCGGATGAGTGGGACGGCTCGAACGGCGACTCCGGCTGGCTGAGGCGTGAGGAGTTCGCGCCGGCGATGACAATCCCAACGGCGCTGCAGGCTCGCGATGACGCGGACTTCCTGTTCCCGCTGAGTCGCGAGTACAACGGAGAGTTCCGGGGCGTCATCTTCTTCGACGGCCTACTCGGCGTGAGCGGAGTGTTGAACGGCCGTGTCACGATCGTGTCCAACGACAACATCGTGCTGCTCGACGACTTCACTTACTCGGTGCCCGCGAACGCGGAGAGATGCAACGACATCGCCGGCTTCCTGTCCGCACGCAACTTCTACGTGTCCGACAACAACCTGAACACGCCGCAGCGCTTCCCGGGCGTACCCGGCAACCGTCGCACCTACGACGACAGCGGCTCCGAGTTCATTGACGGAGTGATCTTGACCCTGGACCGCAGCTTCACGGTGGAGAACTACTCGGCGGCTCCACGCGCATCCGAAGACTGCGAAGGCCGACCGAACGGGCGCGGCTGCCTGTACCTGACGGGTGGGCTCATCCAGCACACGCGAGGCGCAGTCGGCCTCACGAGTGGCGAGGGGTACACGAAGCGCTACGCCTACGACGCGAACGCCCGGTTCTGTCCGCCGCCCCACTACCCGACCACGGGCCGCTACGAGAAGAACCGCTACTACGACGTGAACCCGCGCGCCTTCGAGGACATCGGCACCTTCTTCGCCGAGTTGCGTTAGCGAGCATCTGAGCGTGCGGCGGCTGCGCCCGACGGACAACTCAAGCCCGCTGCCTTGAGGAGACTGGAGCTGTGCGTTCGGGCTCCTCGCATCGGCCGGCGAGTCTGTCGTCCCTCTGATTGTCGTCAACAGATGAGGCGCGTTCAACCGGACCCTGCTTGGCCAATCCCTTGCCGTTGCTGCAGATAGCTAAGGAGCTCCGGGGTCGTGAATAAAGGCTGCGTGGGAGTGTATCTTACTAGGAGACCTGGATCTTGAGGAACCGCCGTGGAGATCGCTCTGGGGGAAGAGGCCGAGGCGAGCGAGCGCGCGCTCGTGCAGCGGGCGCGGGCCGGCGACCGCGGTGCGTTCGGGGAGCTGGTGACGCGCTACATGCGCCGGGCCTACTACGTGGCGCTGGGGTTGGTCGGCTCGCACGAGGATGCGCTCGACCTCTCACAGGAGGCGTTCGTCCGGGCGTTCCGGGCCCGGGCGTCGCTCGACCCGGACCGGCCGTTCTATGCCTGGCTCTACCAGATCGTGCGCCGGCTCTGCTTCAACTTCCTGCGCGATCGCAAGACTCGCAGCAGCCGGTTGGAGCAGGCGGCTCCGTGGCTGATGGACGAGGTCGGTGGACGGATGGCAGAGAGTGACCCGGCCCGCAGCTCGAGGCGCTGCCGGAGCGCGAGCGCGAGGTGCTGGTGCTGAAGGAGTTCGAAGGGCTGCGCTACCGGGAGATCGCCGAGCTGGTCGGGATTCCGATCGGAACGGTGATGTCACGTCTGTATGCGGCCCGCAAGCGGTTGGCTGAGAGCCTGAGGGAAGTATTGTGAAGGAACGCGGAACCGACGCCGGCGCGGAGCGTGTCCGGCAGCTGATGATGAGGAGCCTGGATGGGGAACTGCCCGCCCGAGAACAGGAGGAGCTACAGCGTCTTCTGGCCGCCGACCTGGCTCTCAGAGACGAATGGAATCGACTCCTGCGCTTGAAGGAGGTGACTCAGAGCATGATGCTACGTAAGCCGCCTGATGAGGTTTGGAAGGACTACTGGGCGTCGGTGTACAGTCGTCTGGAACGCGGTATCGCCTGGATACTGCTGTCGATCGGCGCGATCGTGCTGGTCTCCTACGGCGCCTGGACCGGTGTGCGGCGCCTGCTCGAGGACGTTACCACCCCGTGGTTCGTGAAGGCGGCGATACTCGTAACGCTCGTGGGGCTGGTTGTCCTCTTCGTCTCCGTCGTGCGTGAGAAGCTATTCGTCGGACGCAGGGACCCCTACAAGGATATCGAGAGATGATCATCACACCTGCGGCGGAAATCGCCGGTCACCGTGTCGTAACGACGTTGGGGCTCGTGCGCGGTAACACCATCCGCGCGCGCAACATCGGTAGGGACATCCTCGCCGTGCTGAAGAACTTAGTTGGTGGGGAGATCGAGGAATACACGAAGATGATGGCCGAGGCGCGGGAGCAGGCCATCGACCGCATGATCGCCGAAGCGCAGGTACTGGGCGCGAACGCCATCACAGAAGTTCGCTTCTCGACCTCGTACATGATGGCCGCGGCTTCAGAGATCATGGTATACGGGAACGCGGTTATCGTGGAGCCGATTTGAGCTTTGTCCTTCTGACGACGGGCGCTAGCCTGCGCCGGCTGTGCCGAGGGCGTGACCTACCACGCTTCAGCGCTGCCTGGGGCCTACTGATCAAGCGGAGACAAGATCATGGACATCAGATACCCGGCCACGGCCATTCTCGCCGCGCTTCTAGCATCACCCCTCCACGCTCAGGTCCCAACGAACCTGGACGGGCGTCTGCTCTTCAAGCTGGGAGTCACGCAGGCGGGATCGGAGAGCTACCGCGTCGAACCGCTGCCTGACGGAGGCTATCGTCTGAGCGGCGATGTCGATCTGCAAGTTCCCGGCATTCATATCGTTCAGCATCTCGAGGTCCAAGCAGGGGAACGGCTAGCGTTTCGCACGGCTCGCGTGCAGTCGACCGTGAACGATGACCCCATCGAGGTGACGCTCGTCCGTGAGGACGGCCAGGCGCTGCAGACGAGCATTCAAGGCGACTCGACGTCTACGGCAAGCATCACGACGCCGGAGAGTTCGGTGCTGCTGTCCAACAACGTGATCCATCACATCGCCCAGTTTGCCTGGCTGCACGACGGTGCGGTGGGTGAATCGCAGGAGTTCGTGGCCTTTCCGCGCGTGCCGGTCACGGTGAAGTACGAGCAGCGCGGGACGGCCACGAAGGACGGGGAGAGCCTGCCCTTCCGTCGCTACTTCCTCAATCTGGCCAACCGGCTGGGCGCCTACGTCTGGCTGGCCGACGATGGCACGCCGCTCAAGATCCTCGTCCCGCTGCAGGCCTTCGAGGCCGTGAGCGAAGCGCACCAGGAATGGGCGGATCTTCTTAGCCTCGAAACGCAGAGGCCCGAAATGGAAGCCCCGCCGTCGGGCGAATACCAAGCTGAGGAGGTCCGCTTCGACTCAGACACGCTGGCACTTGCCGGGACGTTAACGACGCCGAGAGGTGAAGGGCCTTGGCCGGCGGCGGTGCTGATCTCGGGCTCCGGTCCCCAGGATCGCGACGAGAACACGCCCGGGCCGGGTGGCCTGAAGCTAGCCATCT
>JBDHKG010000164.1:0-3813 GCA_039586495.1 Gemmatimonadota bacterium
TCCTGCTCAGTGCGGCCATCGCCCTAGGCTGAGAAGAAGAGGTTGGAGGCTAGACGCGCGCGGCTTGAGGCACGCAGACAAGCGGTAGCGGATTCGATCGAGTCGAGTCAGGCGTCTGCCGCCGACGCTTGAGCCGGGTCAGCTCAAGAGATCCGCCAGTCAGATGCAGCCGAGACAGGAGGTTCCATGGCAAGACTGCTAAGCGTGGAAACTGGAGAGCAGATACGGAACATGATCGTGGCCTTCATGCCAGGCATTCTGGCGGCGTTGGCCGTTCTACTCGTGTTCTGGATCGTCTTTCGTGTCACGCGCAGACTGTTTGCGGTTGTATTTCGCAGGGCAGGTATCCATGAGGCTTTGACTCATCTGCTGCTGGATAACGTCTATCGCTTCACGCTGCTGCTCATCGCGATGATCATGGCGGCGGCCCAGCTTGGTGTGAACGTCGCGGCGGCTCTGGCGGGACTCGGCGTGGCAGGAATCGCGGTCGGCCTGGCCGCGCAAGATTCGATCGCGAATATGATCGCCGGCTTCCTTATCTTCTGGGACAAACCCTTCGCAGTCGGGGATTATCTGACGGTGGGCGACTACTACGGCGAGGTTCGGCAAATAACGGTCCGCACCACCAGGATACGGACGATGGAGAACATGTACGTCGTGATCCCGAACAGGCAGATCATGGACGGCGTACTGGTGAACCACTCTATGTACGGCGCGACACGGGTCAACGTACCTTTGGGTATCGCTTACAAGGAGTACATCCCACAAGCGCGCGAGGTGCTGCTTGAGGCACTCGGGTCTGTCGAGGGTATCTTGCAAAGCCGTGAGCCGGATGTGGTCGTGGAGAGCCTCGGAAATTCCAGCGTCAATCTGATGGCTCGGGTCTGGATCGAGGATATGTCTAGGGAGAGGTTGGTCTTCTACAGGACCTTGGAAGCCTGCAAGCTGGCACTGGACGCCGCCGGCATCCAAATCCCCTACCCGCACTTGCAGCTGTTCATCGAGAACGTGGAGGACCGTGTCTGGGGCAAGTGGGCGGAACACCCTTTGAAGGCTACGCGTTCCGGAGGCCGGCAGAAGAGAGAGGCCTGATCGCCGCGTCTACGCTCTAGCCTCGTGTACAACGAGACGTGCTCAGGCGCGATCTCTCGAGGTTGCCCTCTAGGTCAGGTGGCCGTTATGCGGTTGGCGCTCGCGTCTCTCAGACTGCTCGCCTTACTCCCGGGGCCGGACCTAGCGGGCAGCCAGGTGAGGAGCGAACACCGTCATGTCCGACGTCAGCTTCGTCCTGATCTCCGCCCGCAGTTCTTTCGGTAGATCGGACGAGTCGAGTAGGGCCAGGGCTCGGCTGGACCGCTGCTCCGCATCCTGTACGGCGCCGTGCAGCCAAGCCATCCGGGCGGCGTCTGCGATCGCCCAGATCTCGTTGACGGTGTCGCCAATCGACGCCGCATCATCGGCGAGCCCGTCGAGGATCACCGCCGCGCTGTCGTACTGGCTCTCAAAGTAGAAGGCGTTGGCGATGCGGCGGACCGGATCGACCGGCAGCTTCCCTTGAACGCGCATCATCTTTGCCGCGACGTCGTAGACTTCGCGTGCCCCCTCGAAGTCGCCTGCGGTGGTCAGGCGGTCGCCAACCACCAGCTGAGACTCGACCATCGCGGTGATCGTGGCCGACCCGGCCAGCGACCCGTCGGCCGTCAGAGTGAAGGGTGCAGCTGCCGTGAGGAGTCCCGCTAGAGACACGAGTCCAGCGGCCAAGGCGGTTATCTTCATGGTCTTACCTAGCTTTCGGTCCCTGGTGACAATCGCTACAACTAGCCCTACGAGCGCGGGGAGCGGACGGTTTCAGGACCCGCCGGTTGGCTCCCCTACAACGTTGGATGCGCTCGGGCACCTTTTGGTTGCGCCCTGCCTACCTGTCCGTTCTGCGGCCGGCGGTCGTGGGGCCGGAACGCTGGAGATGGGGTTGCCGGGGATCGGTGTAAGTGTGCAACCTGAAGCTCAAGCTGGGCAACATTGAAATCGGACCGGGGGACACAAGTGAGATGCGAACCATGCGATCGATAGCTCGTCTCAGAGGCAGCGCAGTGATCTCGCTGCTCTATGTCACGGTTCTGGCTGGAACCGCCGGCTGCGCGGCTGATCCGCTCGCCGAACTCGAATCGCGCCTCCAGGCTCGCATCGCGGAAAGCGGTGCCGAGGTCGTCGGCATCTACTTCCGGAATCTCGCCAGCGGAGACTCGGTTTTGCTCGACGTCGATAGCCGTGTGCACGCGGCGAGCATGATGAAGGTCCCGGTGATGATCCAGCTGTTCCGGGACGCCGAGGCGGGCCGGCTGAGCCTCGACGACAGCCTGACTATCACCAAGACCTTTACCTCGATCGTGGACGGCACGCCGTATGAGCTCGGCGCGCCTGACGACAGCGACTCGACGCTGTATGCTCGCATCGGTGAGAAGGAATCAATCCGCCAGCTGACCGAGCTGATGATCACCATCTCCAGCAACCTGGCGACGAACATGCTGATCGAGTTCGTCGGTGCGGAGCGTGTGCAGGAAACGATGCGGCAGCTCGGAGCCGACTCGATCGCGGTGCTACGGGGCGTGGAGGATATCAAGGCGTACCGGGCGGGTCTCAACAACACGACGACCGCCAGGGACCTGGGCGTCATCTTCGGCGCGATCGCCGAGCATCGCGCGGCGAGCCCTGAATTGTGCCGGGAGATGATTGCCATCCTCTCACGCCAGCAGTTCAACGAAGGCATCCCTGCGGGAGTCCCGTCGGGTACGCAGGTCGTGCACAAGACCGGATCGATAACGGAGATCCGGCACGATGGCGGCGTCGTGTACCTGGAAGACGACGCCGCGTACGTGCTCGTAGTGCTGACGAAAGGCATCGCGGACTCCGCAGTCGCCGATCAGCTGATCGCGGACATCTCCGGGATCGTCTACGAGGCGGTCACGCGGCCGTCCGGTTGAGCTGCGACTCGACCGTCGAGCTCCAACTCAACCGAGACCGATGATCAGCCCGGCGAGCACGGCAACGTTGCAGCCGACGACGCGAGAAGGCTTCCGAGCCGGTCGCTTCGGAGGCCCGCTCTCGTGTGAAGGAGGACCTCAGCCGCTAGCGGGCGCTGCGGCCGAACGGAATGAGGAATCCGGCGGACAGATACGTGGTGCGCGTCCTGACGGACTCCACGTAGCCCGTGGTCTCGCTGAGATTCGTCAGACCCATGTTGAAGAAGGCATCAAGCAACAGCGAGCCAGGGCCCAGAGGCAGCGTGACCCCGCCGCCAAACATGACCCCGGAATCTGCACCCCTCGTTCTGGGGCCCTCCTCCGTCTCCTCGCAGTCGACTGCGCCTTCGTTGAGCGTGGTCACCTTGCAGGTCGACTCGAGAGCGATTACGGGGCCCACATAGAGATGGGGTGACAGCCTGGTCGGTAGCTTGATAACGAGCAGCAGCGGCATCTCGAGGTAGTTCACCTTGAGGCTGACGTCACCGGTCCCTTCAGCGAAGCCCTTCCGGGAGTACCACACCTCCGTTTGCATGCCGAAGTACCTCGAGATGCCCACACTCGCCAGCAGGCCGAAGTGGTACGTGGTCAGCGTGCCGACACCTTCGCTGAAGATGTCGCTATCGAAATCGGAGGTCGCGAGGTTCACGCCGCCGCGGGCGCCGACGAAAAACTCCTGTGCGTGGGCCGACTCGACGGCCACGGCGATCAAGACCGCGAGCAGAGGTAGCGTGAATCGTCTCATCTCTAGAGCGCTGCTCCTATGGGTCGTGGCATCTCGGCCGCGTGATTC
>JBDHKG010000070.1:0-15164 GCA_039586495.1 Gemmatimonadota bacterium
TTCGCCAAGCAAAGCGAAGGCGACGATTACGACATATGGGTCGTGTCTCTGCAGCAGTAACCGTGGCCGCGTCGCTCGCGGCTTTCAGCGCTTGCGGCGATCCACTCGTGGTGATCGGCGACTCGCCCGGGATCGTCCGCATCGTCGCCGGGCTTCCCGACCAAGCCGGCGACAGCCTGGATGTCCGTGCAACGGAGAGCCAGCTTGACACGCCCCTCGGTCTCGTAGCGGACGCTGACGGGGTCGTCTATGTCGCCGACCACAGGAACCAGCGGGTGCTCGCGGTCGCCTCCTCCGGAGGGATCGAGGCTCTCGTGGATCACAGCAGCCGAAACGAGGAGCCGCGGCTGCGTGGACCGGATGGGCTGGCCTTGGACGGCGGCGGACTCGTGATCGCCGATCCTGATGGCCACCGCGTCTGGCGGCTGGAGCTCGCATCCGGCACGTTCGCACCGATTGCCGGCAGCGGCGTTCGCGGCACCTCGAGCGACACAGTCGATGCCCTTGAGGCCAACTTGCACACACCGACTGGTGTGGCTCTGGGCGCAGATGGAACGGTGTACTTCAGCGAGTTCGGCGCGCACCGCGTGCGGCGCGTCGAGCCCGACGGCACCCTCGTTACGATCGCCGGTGCGGGCATCGCCGGGTTCAGCGGAGACGGCGGCCCAGCCACGCTTGCCCGCATGCTACGTCCGGCCGGTCTCGCCGTCGCTAATGGTATTCTCTACATCGCCGACAGCGGCAATCACCGCATCCGGGCCGTAGACCTAGAGACCTCGATCATCAGCAGCGTCGTTGGCCAGGGCGTGGGCGGGTTCGGCGGGGACGGCGGCCCGGCGGACGACGCGAAGCTCGACACCCCTCTGGCCGTGGCCGTCTCCAGCGACGGGGGGCTGTTGTTCATCGCCGATTCCGACAACCAGCGGGTGCGAGTCGTGAGCATGGAGACCCTCACGATATGGACCTTCGCAGGCATCGGGGACGAGAACTTCAACGGCGATCTCCTGCCGGCCGGTGAGACCGCGCTGAAGGAGCCACGTGGACTCGCTGTATCGCCCTTGGACCTCCTCTACATCTCGGACACCGGACACCACATCGTGCGGCGAACCGCCGTCACGTTCCTAGCAGTGCCCTGAGCCTGCGGAAAGACTCCGCTGCCCAACGCGTGCGCCTCGGGGCCCCCCGGTTCGAGCTTGACACACCCCCGTCCGTGGCCTACGCTCACGCGGCTCCAGCCAACCGCCCGTCCGGTGTGAACGTCGTCGGTGGAACAGCGGCTGACCTGATTCCTGCTCGTGCTGTGGCTTTTCTACCGTGGATTGAGTCCCGACAGAAGGCGTGCGCTGCGCTGAAGCGAACCGTCGCCCGAGCCTGTGGCCGTCTGCCTCGAGCCATGCTGGCACTGGGCGCCCTGCTGGTCCTCCAGGCCTGCCGGCCCGCGACCGAACAAACCCGCATCGGCCGGGAACAGTACATCGACATCTACGTCGAGATCCTGCGCGCTGCCGACGCCGCGCCCGATTCCCTCGCCGCGTCCGACAGCGCGCGCGCGATACTGGCCAGACGTGGGGTCAGTGAAGAAGATCTTCTCGACTTCGCGCGGCACTACGCCGAGGACCCCGAGTACCTGGCGAACGTCTGGCTGGAGATCGAGACGCGGCTGAGGAATCCCGAGCAGCAGGACTCCGTGAGAGCACGATAGCGGTTGCGGGGTTGATGGGGACGGCGGCCTACAGGCCGGTCGGGTGATCGACGAACTCCCAATCCAAACCGAACCTCTCGCCCAGGTGTCTGGCGAGCGCCTTGACGCCCAGCGTCTCCGTCGCGTAGTGGCCCGCGTAGAAGACGTTGAGGCCCCATTCCTGGGCATCGAAGTAGCTGTGGTGCGGGCCCTCGCCGGTGATGAAGGTATCCAGCCCGGCTGCGCGCGCTTGCGGCAGGTAGGCAGCACCTCCCCCACTCACAACACCGACGCGCCGCACCGTCTCGGGCCCAGCCGGGATGAGAAACGGTTTCTGCCCCAGCAGCTTTTCCAGTCGCCCGGCAAGCTCCTCGCGCTCCACCGGCAGCTCGCCCCAGACGCCGACCGCGCAACCCTGGTAGTCGCCGAACCGGTCTAGGCCGCGCAGGCCGATTCCGCGCGCCAGCTCGGCGTTGTTCCCGACCTCCGGGTGCAGGTCTAGCGGGATATGCACGGAAAAAACGGCGATGTCGTGGGAAACGAGCTGGAGGACGCGGCGGTAGTTGCGGTCGGTGAGCGGCCTTAGCCCATCGCCCCAGAACAGCCCGTGGTGAACGAGCAGCAGGTCGGCCCCACGCTCAGCGGCCGCGTCGATCGTCGCCTGGCAGGCGTCGGCGCAGGCCACGATCTTGCCGACCGTCCCGCTGTTCTCGACCTGCAGCCCATTCGCGGCGCCAGGGTAATCCGGTATGTTCGCGATGTCGAGGTACTCGTCCAGGTAGGCGACGAGTTCGGCCAGGACAACGGCACCCACGGCTACTCCCACTCGATGGTTGCCGGCGGCTTCGAGCTCACGTCGTAAGTGACCCGGTTGATCCCGGCGACCTCGTTGATGATGCGCGTCGCGATCCGCGCCAGGACTTCACGGGGGAACCGGTACCAATCGGCCGTCATTCCATCGCGACTGGTCACTGCCCGTAGCGCGATCACGTTCTCGTACGTCCGGCCGTCGCCCATGACGCCGACCGAGCGCACGGGCAGCAGCACCGCGAAGGCCTGCCAGATCTCGTCATAGAGGCCCGCAGCGCGGATCTCATCGAGGTAGATGGCGTCCGACTCGCGCAGCACAGCGATCCGGTCCCGGGTCACTTCGCCGAGCACGCGCA
Organism: Gemmatimonadota bacterium; assembly: GCA_039586495.1. Taxonomy (GTDB): domain Bacteria; phylum Gemmatimonadota; class Gemmatimonadetes; order Palauibacterales; family KS3-K002. The sequence continues at coordinate 2,848 of JBDHKG010000070.1, forward strand.
CAGCGAGGCCCGGTCCCGGGAAGGGGTGACGACCGACCAGCTGTTCCGGCAGCCCGAGCTCACGACCCACCTGGCGCACTTCGTCCTTGAACAGCTCGCGGAGCGGCTCGATCAGCGCGAACGGCAACGTCTCGGGCAGGCCGCCCACGTTGTGGTGGGTCTTGATGGTGTCGGACGGTCCCCGTACCGAAAGTGACTCGATCACGTCGGGATAGAGCGTGCCCTGAACCAGGAACTCAACGGCTTCGCCGAGCGAGCGCGCCTCTTTCTCGAACACCTCGATGAAGGTATGACCGATGACGCGGCGCTTCTCTTCCGGATCCTCGAGGCCCGCTAACCGGTCGAGGAACGTATCGGCGGCATCGACGACCCGCAGGTCAATGCCGAGATGCTGCTCGAAGGTGCGTGCCACCCAGTCGCGCTCACCTTTCCGCAGCAGGCCCGTGTCGACGAAGATGCAGGTGAGTCTCTCAGCGACCGCGCGGTGGACCAGCGCCGTCGCCACTGAGGAGTCGACGCCGCCGGAGAGCGCCGCGATCACGCGACCGCGATCGCCCACCTGCTCACGAATCGCCGCGACCTGATTCTGGATGAAGGAGCCGGCCGTCCAGCTCGGCTCACAGTCACAGACCCGGAAAAGAAAGTTCGAGATCATTTCGCCGCCGCGGGCCGTGTGCGCCACCTCGGGGTGGAACTGCACGCCGAAGATCGGTCGGTCCTTCGCCCGAAAAGCCGCCAATGGCACAGTCTCGGTGGCGCCCAGCACCTCGAAACCGGGCGGCAGCGTCTCCACCCGGTCGCCATGGCTCATCCACACAGTCGTGCGCTCGCCGTGTTGGAAGCCATCGAACAGATCGTTGGGTTCCAGCACCCTGAGCTCGGCACGACCGTACTCCCTTTTCGCCGCGCTCCGCACCGAACCGCCGCTGAGCTGGGCGATGAGCTGCATCCCATAGCAGATGCCCAGCACCGGAACACCCAGCCCGAGCAGCTCGGCATCCGCCCTGGCGATGTCGTCCCCGTAGACGCTCGCCGGCCCTCCCGACAGCACCACACCGCTCGGCCCCCAATCCCCGATCCACTCGATTGTGCAGGTCGGTGCGTGGATCTCGCAGTAGACGTGCTCCTCCCGGATACGCCGTGCGATGAGCTGCGTGTACTGTGATCCATAGTCGAGGATCAGGATCCGGTCGCCGCGTCTAGTCTTCCGTCCCATTCACCGCTTCACTACTGTCCGTTGCCCATCAGTGACTCCGTCCGGCCATGTCAACTAGCAGCTTTAGTAGGCTCGCGCCCACACCACTTCCTGCAACGCCTTGCCACCGCAGATGCAACGCTCAGGATATCTCTCGCTGGCGAAGTCCTCATCCGGGATGAGACGGACGCTCGCCTTCGTGTCCTCCTTGACGCGCGCCTCGCACTCCTCCGCCCCGCAGTAGCCTGTGAAAATGAAGCCTCCCGTCGTGGCGATGATCCTCTTGAACTCTTCGTAATCCGTCACGCCACGGTAGGAGTTCTCCTCACGGCGGCGGATGGCCGCCTCCAAAAGCTCCTGCTGCATCTCATCCAGCATCTTCGGCAGAACCGTCGGTGCGTCGGTCTCCGCGACGCCCAGCTTGCGCTTCTTGGTATCGACGGCGAAGCGTCGCACGACTGTTACCTGCTGCCTATCGAGGTCCTTCGGACCGATCTCGACCCGAATCGGGACCCCCTTGCCCTCCCATTCGTAATACTTCGCACCCGGGTTGAGCGTGTCGCGGTCGTCCAGCCTGACGCGCACCCCTTCGAGCCGGCCCTTGAGCCGTGCGCTGGCTTCCAGGACGTCGGTGCGCTGCGCGTCCGACTTCCAGATGGGGACGATGACGACATGGATCGGCGCAAGCTTCGGTGGCAGCACCACGCCTAGGTCGTCGCCGTGCGTCATCACCAGACCACCGAGGAGCCTGGTCGAGACGCCCCAAGAGGTGCTCCAGATGTACTCGTGCTCGCCCTCCTCGGTCTGGTACTTCACGTCAAAGGCTCGGGCGAACTTCTGGCCGAGGTTGTGGGACGTCCCCGCCTGTAGCGCCCAATTGTCCTGCATCAGCGCCTCGCAGGCGTAGGTGCGCACAGCGCCCGCGAACTTGTCCCACTCTGTCTTCATCCCGGTGACCGGAGGCATCGCCATCCAGTCCTCCATGAACTTCCGGTAGATCCCGAGGATCAGGAGAGTCTCCGCCTCCGCCTCCTGCTCCGTCGCGTGGGCGGTGTGGCCTTCCTGCCAGAGGAACTCCAGCGTGCGCAGGAACGGACGCGTCCGCATCTCCCAGCGCACGACGTTTGCCCACTGGTTGATCAACATCGGGAGATCGCGGTAGCTCTGGATCCAGTTGGCCATGATCGGCCAGATGATCGCCTCGGAGGTCGGACGAACCACCAGCGGCTCCTCCAGCACTTTCCCGCCGCCGTGGGTCACCAACGCCGTCTCCGGAGCGAAACCCTCGACGTGCTCCGCTTCCTTCTTAAGAAGGCTCTCCGGAATGAAGAGCGGGAAGTAAGCGTTCTCGTGTCCTGTTTCCTTGAACATGCCGTCCAGCGCCGCCTGCACGAGCTCCCAGATCGCGTAGCCATGGGGACGTATCACCATGCAGCCACGCACGGGACTGTGGCCGGTGAGTTCGGCTCGCTGGACCACTTCGTTGTACCAGGCGGAGAAATCTTCGCTCCGCGGAGTCAGTGCTTTATCTTCCGCCATCGACCCTCTTAAGCCTCCGTCGTCTCCTCTCCATCGCCTCCTGGGCCACCGGCAGCGCCCGCTCCCGGCGGTGCAACTTCCCCCGTCTCGGTCTCTGACAGCAGCCATAGGGCGGCCGACACGAGTGTGACGGAGCCGATCCAGCCCAGGCCGCGCGTGCGGCGCGAACCGAGCAAACGCTTCAGTGCGGCGATGCCTCCCACGATCACCACTGCGCTGGCCACGGCGCCGGCGCTCAGCGGAGTCAGTCGCTGCCAGGCAGGGCCGAGCCAGCGGTCGAGGATCGCGTCGGCGATCTCAGCCAGCGTGCTGCGCTCGTCGTTCATCGTTCCTGCGGCGCCTCGCTCGCGCCCTGCATCGACCGACTCCAGCCCGGGTCGAAGTGGTAGATGTACGAGCGGTGAAACCTCTGCCGCGAGGCGGCCGTCGCACTATCCCAACCCTCGGCTGGGACCCACTCGCCCCATACCTTGGGCAGCACTATCCCCTCCGTCGGGCTGGTCGGTCGAAGCTCATAGAGAACAGCCCGGGCGGCAACCAAGGCGGGATCGGCCTGACCCAGCGAGTCGAGCACCACGCGCATCGTCTTGGCCAGGGCCGTGGCTGTGCCGGGCGCCAAGAGCACAAACCGATATGTCGCCTTCTTGGGATCCTCGCTGTCAACGGTCTCCCGAAACAGCTCATACTGCAGCGGGGCAACCGTGTCCACGTACACGCTGCTGGTGGCCGCCTGCTCAACCGGCTGAGACGGTTCACCCTCGCGCCCCGCCGATCCTCCGGCCGAGCCCCGACCGCTCTCGTCGCCCACGCAGGCGGCGATCAGGGCCGCCAGCAGGGCGCTCCCTATCCAGGCGGTCGGTCGCCGTCCCCGCACGGCCCACTCCGAGCCGCTAAGCGTCATTCGCTTCATCCCTCATCACTCGTGCAAGCTGATCGAAGGCGACGAGCCGCTCGTCGCCGCTGGACATGTCGCGTATCCGTGCCTGCTTCGCCTCCACCTCCTCCGGTCCGATGATGACCGAGAAGCGGGCGCCAACTTGATTCGCGCTCTTCAGCTGACTGCCGAGACGGCGCTCACGAAACTCGAACACCGTCGAAAGCCCCGCCGACCTGAGCACCTGCGCCGCCCGCAGCGCCTGGCGCCCAGCGTCAGCACCCATCCAGGCGACGAAGCAGTCAATTGAACGGCGAAACTCAGGCAGCAGCCCATGTTCGCGCAGCAGCTCGCTGAGGACGACATCGCCCATCCCGAAGCCCAGAGCGGGTATATCGACGTTGGCGATGATTCGCAGCAGGTCGTCGTAGCGACCGCCTCCACAGATCGCCCGGAGCTGCCGACGCGCATCCCACAGCTCGAACACGATCCCTGTGTAGTAGGCGAGGCCACGTACCACGGACAGATCGATGTCCACGTACTCCGCCACACCCAGATCCTCGAGGTGCTCGAGATAGACAGAGAGCTCGGCGATGTGCTCCGCGACGCTCGCCACTCCGCCGAACTGAGCTTTCAGCTCATCGAGACCGCGAAGCTCGGTCGTGGCAAGTATCTCGCTGACCGTCTCCGGCCCCAGGCCCAGCTCTTCCAGGCGTGCCTCCAGACGTCCGCGCGGCTCACGCTCCAGTCTGTCTACCACTTGATAGACGTCCTCCAGAGTCTTTTCCTTGACGCCCAAGTGCCGGAAGATCGCGGCCAGCACACGACGGTCCGAGACCCGCGCCCTGACCTGGCTCGCGTTCAGGCCGGTCGCCTTCATGATCTCGATCCCCGCAGCGAGCAGCTCAGCGTCGGCCAGCACGCTCGACTCGCCGATGATATCCAGGTTCAGCTGGAAGTGCTCACGCAGGCGGCCACGCTGTTTCCGCTCATAGCGGAACAGCTGCGGAGTGGAGAACCAGCGGACGGGCTTCTGGAGTGCCCGCGCTCGCGCGCCGACCATCCGGGCGAGCGACGGTGTCATCTCCGGACGCAGCGCTACCCGACGCCCACCCTTGTCCTCGAACTCGTAGAGCTGCTGGACGATCTCGTCGCCCGACTTGCGGGTGTAGAGCTGAAGCGTCTCCAGCGGAGGGCCATCATATTCCTCGAACCCGAAGCGGAGCGCGACATCGTGCCACACGCCCATGATGTAGGAGCGCGCTGCAAGCTCTTCCGGATAGAAGTCCCTAAACCCAGGCAGCCCTTTCAGTTCCACCATTGCGAATCTACCCGACATCGCTCTTGCACAGCAAGCCAACCGGTATGTCCAGCTGCCGCATCGCATCGCCGACCGTGTGGTGAGAACCCGTCACCACAATGGTCGGGGCGGCCTGCGCTGCGTAGTCCAACGCGGCGGCAAAGTCCTCGATCACCTCCACCGGATAGCTCGATATCGTCGCCGCCACCCCCGCCGCGTCCCAGCGGCGCTCAAGCGGCATGCTGGGCGCCACCGTAAACACCGACACGTCGGCCAGGGCCATAAGTGGCGGCAGCATCTCCGGCCACGGCTTGTCCCCCAGGATCGCGACCACGAGCGCCACGGGCGTGGGCAGGTCCAGGCTCGTCAGCCCCTGAGCCAGCGCGTCGACACCGACCGGGTTGTGCGCTACGTCCAAGACCCAGGTCCGGCCACCACGCTGCTCGACCTGTAAGCGCCCCGGCCAGCGCACCCCCGCGATCCCCGCCTGGATCTCCGCCGCCGCCGGGCGCCACCGCGCCGGGAGGCTCTGCACCGCCAGAGCGGCGAGTCCCGCATTCCAGGCCTGGTGTGCACCCAGCAACGGACACCGCAAGCTTATCGCCTCCCGGGACCCGGGGCTGACGTAGTCCAGCTCGGTGCAATCGCGCTGGATCCGTATGCGTCGCACCCCGGCGTCGGACCCGAGCTGGAAGAGAGGCGCTCCGGCCCGCTTCGCGGTGTCGCGCACGATGCGACCGGCTTCGGGCTCCAGGCGACCGAGGACGAGCGGTATACCCGGCTTGCTGATCCCCGCCTTCTCGCCAGCGATGGCCGACAGACTGTGGCCCAGGTACTCCGAATGATCCCAGGCCACGTTCGTGATCGCTGCGACCTCGGGCAGCAGCACATTGGTCGCGTCCAAGCGCCCGCCCAGCCCCACCTCAGCGACGACGAAATCCACTCCCTCCTCGGCGAAGCAGAGGAACGCGAGTGCCGTCGTAGTCTCGAAGAACGTGGCACCCAGCCCCTCGGCCAGCGGGCGAAGCCGGCGTGCACCGACCGTTAGCCGCTCGTCATCCACAGGCTGGCCGCAGATCCGGATCCGCTCCGCGAAGTCTAGGAGGTGCGGCGACGTATAAAGGCCCACCCGATGGCCGGCACTCTCCAGAATCTTGGCGATCATCGCCGCCACGGAGCCTTTCCCGTTCGTGCCACCTACATGCAGCGAGCGGAAGGCCATGTGCGGACAGCCCACGCTGTGCAACATGCTGCGCGTCCGCCTCAGCCCCCAGCGGATTTCCCCGGTCGGCTGCAGACCGAGGAGTTCCGAGAGGTCAGACGTCACCACCGGACCACCCCAGGCCGGCCCCCAGTCCCACCTCTCGGCCGCCGGTTCGCTGTTCCGCCGCTGGCCAGCGGCTGCCCGCCATATCGACCGAGCGGCACGCGCTGCCCAGGCGCGACCTTGTGCACATGGGGCCTAATAATACGTCAGAGCATGACCAGGGGTAGGGCCGCGCTGCCTGCAGCCGCCCCGCTGGAGGGGACGCCGCTAGCGGCCCGGCGCGTCGATCATGTGGCGGAGCAATCGCGAGACAGTGGACCTAAGCTCTGGGCGTGCCACCACCATGTCGATGATGCCGTGCTCCAAAAGGAATTCCGCTCGCTGGAAACCCTCCGGCAGCTCCTGCCTGATCGTCTGCTCGATCACACGGGGGCCCGCAAACCCGATCAGCGCCCCGGGTTCGCCGATAATGATATCTCCGAGCATCGCGAAGGAGGCGGTGACGCCGCCGGTGGTCGGGTGGGTCAGGATCGATATGTACGGTAGTCCTGCTTTGTGCAGCCGGCCAAGCGCACTGGACGTCTTGGCCATCTGCATGAGGGACAGCACGCCTTCCATCATGCGGGCACCGCCGGATGCCGAAACGATGATCAAGGGGTGGTTGTCCTCGAGCGCCCGCTCTGTCACGCGCGTGATCTTCTCGCCGACCACGGAGCCCATCGAGCCGCCGATGAAACTGAAGTCCAAGGCCCCGAACTTGACCTCGAGGTTGTCGATGCGCCCCCGCCCCGTGAGCACGGCCTCCTTTCGCCCCATGCCTTTCCTCAGGGCGCGCTCGTAGCGCTCGGCGTACGGTGTCGGACCCACGAACTTCAACGGGTCCACCGAACGCAGCTCAGCGTCGTACTCCTCCTCTAGAGCGCTATCGAGCAGCAGGCACGCGTAATCGTCCGGGCTGATGCGGAAATGATACCCGCACTTCTCACAGACGCTGTGGCTCTCCTTCAGCCGCTCTTGATAGATGATCTCACCACAGCCGGCGCACTTCGTCCAGACGTCTCGTGGCAGCTCGCGTTTCTGCCCGACCAGTCTCTTCTTTTCTTTGCGAAACCAGGCCATCAGACGAGAATTCGAGTGAGTTAGTGTTGAAAGATCGGCCGCTTCAGTCCTCTCCGCAATGGCCGGGTGTGGGAGCCCACGATCATCGCCTTGGCCGCTCCCCGGGCTGCAACGCCCCGTCCCACTGCCTACGCTCCCGTTCTTTCCTCAGCGTAGACGCGCTGGATGACGGCGAGCGAAAGGAACGACACCAGGAGGAAGCTGCCACCGTAGCTCAAGAACACGAGGGGCAACCCGGTGATCGGCAGCAGTCCCACCGTCATACCGACGTTGGCTACCACATGTGCAAACCAACAAGCGAAAGTTCCAAAAACGACCGTCGATGAGAAGCGATCCGACGCGCGCTCCGCGATCAGCAGGATCCGCCAGAGCAGGACCGCGAACGCCAGCAGGACCAGGCAGACGCCGATGAACCCGAGTTCCTCGCCCAGCACGGCAACGATGAAGTCGGTATGCTGCTCCGGCAGAAAGGCCAGGCGCTTCTGCGTTCCCAGCGTGAAGCCTTTGCCAAACCAGCCGCCTGACCCGATGGCAACCTGTGATTGGATGAGGTGCCAGCCGGCGCCCTGGGGGTCCGCCTCCGGACTGATAAACGCCAGGATGCGCGTCTTCTGATAGCTGGGCAGGCTGCGCCAGGCCGGGAGCACCAGCACTCCCATCGCCACGTTAGCCAGTATCACCGCTAGCGTCTCAGTGAGATAGGCACGGTTCCAGTAGAGGAAGCCGACGACCAGCAAGAACCAGACGCCCCACAGCGGCGTCGAGAAGGCCAGCGCCAAACTCACCAAGGGACTGACGAAGAGGATCAGCTTGGCGACCGAGAGCCCTGACCAGTAGAGGACCGCGATCAGGATGGCGACAAACACGGAAGCGGTCCCGAGATCGGGCTCCGCGATGATCAACGCCACTGGCAGCAACACAACGGTCAGGTAGGGCCAAAGATCCCAAAGACTGTCCAAAGGACGCTCGCGGGCAGTCACGAGCCTGGCAAGCATGAGAATCGTGGCCAGCTTGGCGAACTCGGACGGCTGGAAGCCGATCGCCCCAACACGGATCCAGCTGCGTGGGCCAGCGCCGCTGCCCACGACCAACACCAAGAGCAGACCCAGGATCGCCACCGCATAGGCTGCCGGTGCGACCCACTCCAGCCAGCGGACGGACACGCGGGTTACGAGCGCGAAGGCGACCAGCGAGATCGCGAGCCAGATCGCCTGCTTGCGCCAGATCCCGGTCACTGAGGAAGGCACATCCAGCTCGCCCGCCGAGTAGATCATCGCCACACCGAAGACGGCCAAGCCGAGGGCAAGCGCGAGGATGACAGGGTCACTGATGTTGAGCGTTATTTTCTCTCTCATCCGCCTGCGACCTCGACGCCTGGCCGCTCACGCTCGAGGGCTTCCAGGTAAAAGCCGATCAATCTCGACACGATCGGAGCTGCTGCCGTCGATCCGTGTCCACCAGCCTCCACCACGGCGGCGACCACGATGGCCGGGTCCTCCGTCGGCGCAAAGCCGATGAACCAGGCGTGGTCTTCGCCATGCGGGTTCTGGGCCGTCCCCGTCTTTCCCGCTAAGGTCCAGCGGCTCAGTCGAGAGCCACGTGCCGTGCCGCCGGGCGCATTAACCACCTCCACGAGAGCGTTTTTGAGCACGGCCAACTGCTCCTCGTTCAGCGGAAGTCTGCCGGTGGGCTCCGCGACCGGCCCATCCCTGGCAACGCGGGGGGTTGGCAGCGTGCCATCGCTCGCGAGTGCGGCGAAGTACTGCGCCATCTTAAGCGGACTCTGGACGTTCTCGCCCTGACCGATGGCCAAGTTGAGAACCACCGAGTTCGTCCAGCCATCGGGGCCGTAGCGCTCGTCGTACCACGCCGTGGAGGGAGGGAAGCTCCCAGCGATCTCCGACGGCAAATCAACACCAGAGGCGCGGCCGAATCCGAACTCCGGAACGCGTGCGAGCACTTCCTCCAGGCCAATGCGCAGCCCAAGCTGGTAGAAGTAGACGTCGCAGCTCTCTCGGATCGCTCCGTTGAGGTCGAGCGAGCCATGGCCACTCGGCTTCCAATCCTTGAAGACGCGACCGTAGTACTGCAACGCGCCCCGGCAGGGTATCCGCATCTTCGTCCCGACCTCAGCGTAGCCTCCGCTCAGCGCGATCGCCGCCATCACGAGCTTGAAAATGGAGCCGGGCGCATACCCTGCCGAGACGGCACGATTGAACAGGGGTCGGCCGGGATCCTCGTTCAAGGCTCGCCACGCCGCCGGTTCGACACCGCCGACGAAGGTGTTGGGGTCGTAGCTCGGCGCGCTGTACATGGCAAGCACCGCACCGCTCCTCGGCTCCACCGCCACGATTGCGCCAGCCATCGTATCGGGGAACAGCTCGGCAGCGAGCTCCTGCAAGGCGAGATCGATATTGAGGTAGAGGTCACGCCCGGGGACCGCCGGCTCGGTCTCCCGTCCCCTGAACTCCCCGACCAGCCTGCCGAGGGCGTTGACCTCCACGTAGCGGACACCCGGCGTTCCAGCGAGGACCCGCTCGTAGACCCGCTCGACGCCCGTACGTCCGACTATGCGGCCCGGTCCATAGCCCTGGAACTCGGGCAGCCTGAGTTCCACGTCGCCGATCTCGCCGATGTAGCCGACGACATGCGCCAGTACAGGGCCCGCCGGGTAGCGCCGTTTCGGCGCCGCTTCGATCACGATGCCTCCGGGCAAGTGTGCCCGGCGCTCCTCGATGGCGGACACTTCGGCGAAGCTCGCGTCGCTCTCGACGGTGACCGGACGATTAGGATGTCGGCGATAGGTCGCGATCAGATTCTCGACCTTCTCCTCCGATTGGCCGAGTATCCACGCGAGCTCCTCGAGCACGACTCGCAGTGAGTCGATCGACAGGGGCAGAACCGCGATCGAGTAGCCAGGGACATTGTCGGCGATCACCTGCCCGTTACGGTCATAAACCGTTCCGCGCGCCGCCGGGATAGGAAGAGCGCGGATGCGGTTCTCATCCGACCGCAACGCGTAGGTCGTATACTTGAGGATCTGTATCCTGAAGTATTGGGTCGCCAGCCCGAACAGAATCAGCAGTACGAGCCAGCGCGCGAGCCGTCCTCGCCGTCGTTGATGATGCTGCGGGACGTGGCCGTGAACACTCATCGGGCCCGGACCAGCGGCAAAGTCAAGTAGCCGATCGCACCCGTGGCGGCCGCGTCGAGCGGTGAGCGCAGGAGAACGAAGGAGAGCGTCCCTCCGCTGGCACCCAACAGCAGGTAGCTCGCCGCCTCGTAGAGCCAGGTACCGACGAACAAGTAGGTGCCCATGAACAGCGGCTCCTCACCGACGAACAGCTCCCGCGTCTGCGATCCCAGAAAAGCGATCAATACGAGTAGCAGGGTCGCCAGCCCGAAGAAGCTGACCGCCATCGCATCTTCAAGCAGCCCGAGTAAGAAGCCGACCCCGGCGGCCGCGCCAGGTCGGAGCTGGCGTGCCGAAATCAAAACAGCGCACAGCAGCAGGTTCGGACTGGCGAACCACGACTCGAAGACCGGCCTGAGCGCGAAATGCAGGAAGGTCAGGACAGCAACGCTAACGGCGAGTCCCAGCCGACTGCCCGCCCGCTCTGCCACGGTCAGCGCTGGCTGCCGGACACTGCCCGGTCCCAGAGGTCCGTCATGTCGCCGGTCGCCCCGCCCTCAACGAGCACCATCGCCTCGCGCACCGCGTCAGGATAGACCGCCGGCTGGACGAGATAGCTCCTGGCCCAACCGGCCTCGGTGCTCGTGAGCTCCAGAACCTGGCCAATGGGGATACCGCGGGGGAAGACCCCGCCCTGTCCGGAGGTCACTAGCTCGGTGCCCGGAGCCAGCTCGACTTGGTAGGGGGTACCGTCCAGTTGCATGAGCGAGTGAGCGCCGCCCAGCGATCGGATAATTCCGAACACGCGGCCGTCATCGGTCATCGCGCTGACTCGGAAGTCGGGGTGCGTCCAGAAGTCACCGGCCGCCTGACTCAGCGACACGGCACGAACCACGCCCACCAGGCCATCCGGTGCCACCACCGGTGCATCGGCCCGCACCCCGCCCGCTGTGCCTACGTCCAGCACGAATGACCGTTTCACCCCTTCACCGACGCGTCCTGCAGGGGAGAGGTTAGCTGGTACGAACAGGTTCTTGCCGCGTTCCGCCAGCGCGAGCAGCGCTCGCAGCCGCAGGTTCTCCTCCTCGACTCCCTGCAAAGCGAAGAACTGCGCGGCCAGCGAATCCCGCTCCGCCTGCAGCGCCTGGACGCTTTCACGCAGCGCGCGCATGTCCGAGAACCCGCTCTGCAGTTGTAGTACGGGCGCCAATGCGGTAGAGCGCACCGCCGTCGCCAGCGCGAGTTGCCGCTCGTGCGGCAGCGTCATCAACACGACCGCGGCGAACAGAAACAGCGCCAGGAACAGGGGATCACGGTGGGCAAGCCGCCTCCTGCCGGACTGCGGGCTGCCACCGAGATGCCTCAGCTGGACAGGACCCCGCGATACCTCCGTAGGTCGTCGAGGATGCGTCCGGCCCCTCGCACTACGCACGTCAGCGGTTCCTCGTCAACGTGGATCGGCAAATTCGTCTCTTCCGCAAGCAGGCGATCCAAGCCCCGGATCAGCGAGCCGCCGCCCGTCATCACGATGCCGCGGTCCACGATATCACTGGCGAGCTCGGGAGGCGTAATCTCTAGCGTGCGCCGCACCGCCTCGACGATCTGCTGGATCGGCTCCTGGATATGCTCGCGGACTTCCTCCGAGTGGATGCGCACTGTCTTCGGGATTCCCGAAACAAGGTCCCGCCCTTTGACGTCCATCTCGCGCTCTTCACCCACGGGGGCTGCCGAGCCGATCTGTATCTTGATCGCCTCCGCCGTCGGCTCGCCCACCAACAGGTTGTAGTTCTTGCGCAGGAATGTCACGATCGCCTGATCGATCTCGTCACCGCCGACGCGGATCGACGTATCGGAGACGATACCGCCCAGGGCGATGACCGCGATCTCGGT
>JBDHKG010000165.1:0-3714 GCA_039586495.1 Gemmatimonadota bacterium
CGTACTACGGGCTGCTGTTCGTCACGCTCACACGCGAGGGCCAGTGCGGCGAGGCCGCAGACGACTATCTTTCGAGGCATGATGATCATCGCCAAAGAACTCGGGCAGACCTATATGAGCGGCGGCCGTCCGCTCACCGTGCTCAAGGACATCGATCTCGAGATCGAGGCCGGCGGCGCGGTCGCCATCCTCGGCCCCTCAGGCTCCGGCAAGACGACCCTGCTGGGCCTGCTCGCCGGTCTCGACCTGCCATCCGCAGGCTACGTGGTCCTGGACGGGCAGAACCTGAACGAGCTGTCCGAGGACGAGCGCGCCGTGCTGCGCGCGGAAAAAGTAGGCTTCGTCTTCCAGACTTTCCAGTTGATACCCACGCTCACCGCCCTCGAGAATGTCCTGGTCCCCATCGAGCTCCAGCAGGCGCGCGCCGTCAACGGAGGAGACGCGGATCGCCGCGCCAGGGAGCTGCTCGATCGGGTAGGGCTGGGAGACCGGACCCATCATTACCCCGCACAGCTGTCCGGCGGCGAGCAACAGCGGGTAGGGCTTGCCCGGGCCTTCGCCAACCAGCCGAAGATCCTCATGGCCGACGAGCCGACGGGCAACCTGGATGCCGAAACCGGTCATACCGTGATCGACCTGATGGTGAAGCTCAATCGCGAGGAGGGCACGACCCTCGTCCTGGTCACACACGACGTCCAGCTCGCCTCGAAGGCACATCGCATCGTCCGGCTCTCCGGCGGCCGCATCGTATCCGACGAGAGGGTGGTGCCGCAGTGAGTTTGCGCTTCACCCTGGCTATGGCACGACGTGAGAGCCGCTCGACGCGACGTCGACTCGTCATCTATATCGTTGCGATCACCCTGGGCGTCGCCGCGCTCGTCGCCATCAACTCCTTCAGAGCCAACGTCACCTCCACGGTCAGCCAGCAGGCGCGCCAGCTCTTGGGTGCCGACCTGCAGCTGGGCAGCCGCTGGCCGTTCCCGCCGGATATCGAGGCGGTGATCGATTCACTCGAGTCAGCAGGCGCGGCCGTCTCGCGGATGACCTCCTTCACCTCGATGGCACTCGCCACGCGTTCCCGCCTCACGCGCCTTGTGGAGGTGCAGGCACCGTCGGGGGACTACCCGTACTACGGCGATCTTGAAACCGAACCCGCCGACCTCTGGCAGACGTTCCGTTCCGCTCGGCAGACGCTGGTCGATCCGGCCGCGCTGGTCCAGCTGGACGCCGCGATCGGCGATACCCTTGCCATCGGGCAGGCCCGCTTCGTCATCGCCGGCACCGTGTCCAAGATGCCCGGTGACATCGGGCTGCGCTCGGTTATTGGCCTGCGCGTCTACGTCCCGGAACCCTATTTGGCGGAGACCGGGCTGCTGCGCTTCGGCAGCATCTCCTACTACCAAGCCTATCTCAAGATCGATGACCCGGAGGAAGTGCGGAGCCTGGTGGAGGCGCGCGACTCGCTGTTCGAGGCGAACCGCGTCTGGTACACCACGGTCGAAGAGTACGAGGAAGATCTCACCGAGGGCCTCGATGCGCTGGGCCGCTTCCTGGGGCTAGTCGGTCTGGTCGCGCTCCTGCTGGGTGGCATCGGTGTGGCGAGCGGCGTGCACGTCTTCGTGAGCGAGAAGCTCGACACGGCGGCGGTGCTCCGCTGCCTGGGCACGCGCCAGAAGCAGACCCTCGCCATCTACGTGCTCCAGGCCGGACTCATGGGGCTGACCGGCGCGGTCCTTGGCGTCGGCCTCGGCCTCGCCGCGCAGGCGCTCGTCCCGCAGGTGCTGCGCGATTTCCTGCCGCTCGACGTTCCCTTCAACCTCGAATGGGGAGTCATACTCGCCGGGCTCGGGATCGGACTCTGGGTCTCCCTGCTCTTCGCGCTGCTCCCGCTGCTGCGCATCAAGGACGTGGCCCCGCTACGGGCACTGCGCCGCGATTATGAGAAGGCACGGCGGAGGCGCGATCCCTGGCGTCTCACCACGTACACGGCACTCGGCGTCACCCTTCTCGCGCTCACCGTCTGGCAGGCGCCACATCTGGTGATCGGACTCGCCTTCGCCGGTGCCGCGGCCGTCGGTGCAGCGATCCTCGGCCTCAGCGCTTTCGCTTTGATGCGCTTGACGCGCCGCTTCTTCCCCAGGCAGGCGAGTTTCGCGCTGCGACAGGGAATCGCGAATCTGTTCCGACCGCACAACCAGACGGTGGCCGCCACACTGGCGATCGGCTCCGGCGTCTTCCTCATCGCACATCTCTACGTCGTGCAGCGCAACCTGCTGGATCAGATCGCCATAGAGACGCGTCCGGACCGGCCCAACCTGGTGATGTTCGATATCCAGCTCGACCAGGAGGAAGGTGTCGCGAGACTCCTCGAGGGGCGGGGCGTGCCGATGCTCCAGCGCACGCCCATCGTCCCGGCGCGCCTCACGCGACTCGGCGAGCGAAGCGTCGAGGAGATCCTCGCCGACACGACCGGCCCACGCATCCCACGCTGGGCGCTGCTTCGGGAGTACAGGCACACCTACCGGGACACGCTGGTCGGCTCCGAGGAGCTTGCCGCCGGCGAGTGGTTCTCGGGGGAGGGCGCTCAGGAGCCTGAAGGGACCCTTCCGCGCATCTCCATCGAGGAGGGCATCGCCGAGGAGCTCAAGGTCGGAATCGGAGACCGCATCACCTGGGATATACAGGGCGTCCCGCTGGAGACGGAGATCGCCAGCATACGTCGCGTCGACTGGGCGCGCTTCGAGCCCAACTTCTTCGCCGTGTTCGAGCCGGGCACACTGGAGAATGCACCCCAGAGCCTGGTCGTGCTCACCCGCGTGGATGACCCGACACGGCGGGCCGAGATCCAGCGTGACCTCGTCGTCGGCTTTCCGAACATCGCCTCCATCGACATCACGGTGATCATCGAGGCGATCGATGCGATACTGAGCAAGGTCGCGCTAGCCATCCGCTTCATGGCGATGTTCAGCATCGCCTGCGGCCTCGTGATCTTGATCGGTGCGATCGCCACCTCGCGCTATCAGCGGGCTCGCGAATCGGTGCTGCTCAAGACGCTCGGTGCGCGCTCCCGCGTCATCCGCCGTATCCTGGCCACCGAATACTTCGCGCTCGGCACTTTCGCCGGATTCACCGGCGTCGCCCTGGCCGCCATCGCCGGCTGGATCGCCGTCACGTTCCTCTTCGAGATGAATTTCCGGTTGCCGGGCCTACCACTCCTGGCGTTCTGGCTGGGCACCGCGCTGCTGACCACGCTGATCGGGCTGGCCAACAGCCGTGACGTCGTGAAACGCACCCCGCTGGCTGGCATGCGCGACTTCGCTGAATAGGAGGAGCACATTGCGCTACCGCTTCTTGACCTGTGACGTGTTCACCGATCGCATCTTCGGTGGCAATCCCTTAGCCGTGTTTCCTGACGCTCGCGGGCTTGATGCAGAGCAGATGCAACCCATCGCCCGCGAGTTCAACCTCTCGGAAACGACGTTCGTCTTACCGCCCGAGACTCCAGAGGGCACACATCGCGTGCGGATTTTCACTCCTGCCACAGAGCTCTCCTTTGCAGGACACCCGACCGTGGGGACCGCGTACGTGCTCGCCTGGATCGGTGACGTCAAGCTCGATCGCGACGTCGTACACGTCGCTTTCGAGGAAGGAGTCGGTATCGTACCGGTGACGATCCGCGCGTCGAAAGGCCAACCCGTCTTCGCACAGCTCTCT
>JBDHKG010000003.1:0-61919 GCA_039586495.1 Gemmatimonadota bacterium
GTCGAGGTCGCGCTGCCGTGGTGCGAGACCTTGAGAACCTGCGCTCGCAGGTCCTGGCCGTAGTCACGACTCAGCCGGTCCTCCACTTCCCCGGGCGCGTCACCCATGAACACCATGCGGAACGCGCCGAACTCCAGAAGGAAAACGACGCTCAGCTCGTTCGACGATTCATCGCCAGCGCGCAACGCAGCAGTATCTGGGTGTACGAAGCTCAGCTCGACTCCGTCCACGCTGAAGCGAGCGCCGGCTGCCGCCCGCAACCAGCGCACGGAGCGCTCGGCGAGATGCTGCAGCACCGCCACCTGACCGGCCTGTCCCGTGACCGACCCCGAGCCGATCACGCGCTCGACCTCCAGCGCGTCCAGGACCGCCGGGCCGCCGCCCACATGGTCCAGATCCGGGTGGCTCGGCAGCCAGGCCTCCAGACGCCGCGCGCCCTGCTCCCGCAGGAACGGCAGCACGCGACGCTCGCCGGCATCGAAGCCGTCGGACTTCGGGCCTGCATCCACCAGCAGCCAGTGTCGATGCGGCGTCGAGATGGCGATCGCGTCCCCCTGTCCGACATCGAGCACGTACACTATCAGGCGCTCCGGCGCGAGCCGTGCATTCACCGTCGGCCCGGCGACGACACCCGCAGCGACCACACCGAGCGCGAGAATGAAGCGACGTCGCTGCCAGGCGCCGTGCAGCGCCTGGGCTCCGAGCACCACGACCGCCACGTAGGTCACCGCCGCCGCCAGCCCTGGCGACGCGACATCGAAGGACGCCCAGCGCACGCCGCTCAACAACCCGGCCAGTGCATCCAGTGCCCTTAGCAGAACGACCGCTGCTCCGGCCGGCCAGCTGGCCAGGGCGGGCCAAGCCGACAGAATGGCCGAGAGAAAGAGGGCCGGCATGGCCAGGCTGAGAAGCGGGATCGCCACCAGGTTCCCGAGGATCGCCGCCGGTGCCACGCGACCGAAATGGGTCACGGTGATGGGCGCGGTCAGAAGCACCGCCGCGGTGCTGGCAAGCAGGCTGAGCACCACCGCCCGTGCCACCGCCCGCCGTTCCCGCAGCCAGGGGATGCGCCGCGCCTCGCGGTGCGCGTACCCGACCGCGGCCGCGCCAGCGAAGGAGAGCTGGAACCCGGGATCCGCCACGTTCCAGGGCCGCGCCAGGAGCAGGAGTATCGCAGCTAGCCCGAGAACATCGAACGGCGACGAGGCGCGCCCCGCCAGCCGGGTCAGCACCCAGAACAGCACCACTAGCGCCGCACGCACCGCCGACGCCGGCGCACCGATGAGCGCCACGTAACCCCAAGTCAGACCGATAGTTACGAGCTGAGCGCGTTCGGCTGACAGCCGGGCGACGCGCGCCAGGGCAAAGATCGCCGCCGCCAGCATCCCCACATGCAGGCCGGAGATCGCGAGTAGGTGGGCCAGCCCCGCGCGGGCGACCCGCTGCGTGACCTCCGGGCTCAGCGTCTCCCGCTGGCCCAGCACCAGCGCCTGGGCCAGCGGCGCCCAGCGGCGTGGATAGGCACGCCAGAGCCTCTCGGCCAGCGCCGCGCGAGCGGCCAGGAACGGATGCTGAGCTGCCTTGGGCGCGCTGATGAGAGAGAGCTCCCGGACCACCACCCACCCGCGCCGCTCGGGCGGGCGCAGGCTGCGACCCGGCGTTCGCGCCGGCTGCCACGTACCGGTGAACTCATACAGTGCGCCGGGCCGCACCAGACCGTCTGCGTAGACGCGGAGCGGGCCCGCCCATACACAGCCCAAAGGCCCAACCGCGGAAGACGGCCGCAACCGCACGCTCCCCTGCTCGCCCGCCGGCAGGTAGCCCAAGGCGATCCCGGCAACGCGGACTCGCGCGCCAGCTTCCCAGTCCGTCCGGCAATCGCGTCTCGCGCGCTCGCGTGCCCCGTCCCCGATCAGCGCACCACCTGTCACGATGGCGAGGCAGGCCGCGGCCACCAGCATGTCACGTCGGTCGAGCAGCACGGCAGCCAGCGCGACGACCGGCACGGCTAACGCGGCAACCCACACCGGGACAGGGATCGGCCCGCTTAGCCCGGCCAGCAGTCCAACGACCAGCGCGAATGCGGCGATGGCCAGGGGTCGGGCCCTGGGAGGTCGGCGCTCGATCAAGTCACGGCTTTCTCGCTCGTGTGCCTGCCGATGACTCTGGACGCCGCATCTTAGGCACGCGCCATCACACGATCGTCAAGCGAGGCCCACAACACGAGGATCCTACAGCACGTGCGGCCCCGGCAACCGGAACCCCGCGACTCCGGCGCCCGACCAGGATCGCGCCCTGACTTTCACAAACCACGCGCTACTGCTATCGTTGCCGCGTCCACGAGCGGAGATGGAGATCATGAGAGCGTGCACGAGGTTCGTCGCCCTGCCGTTTGTCCTCTCGGCGCTCGTCCTGGCCTCGGCCTGCGACGACTCCGCGGGACCCGGCGACCGGATCGTCGAAGGCGTCGATCTGGACTTGCTGTTTGCCGAGCCGAGCCAGGCCGAGATCGACGCCATCGCCGACGAGTGGGAGGCCCGCGATGTATCGGCACAGAACGTTCAGGAGGTCGTAACGGCCGCCGAGACCATCGGAGACGTGTCCGCGACGATACGCATCGTCTCCCATGACGTCGGCGGTGTGACGCACTACGGCGCCATCCTCGTCCCCGACGGCGCTGCGCCCGGCAGCCTGCCGGTGCTCGTCTACACGCACGGCGGCGACGGCGGTGTGGACATCGATGAGCTCTTGCCCTTGCTACCTGTCTTGCTGGGTGACCTGCTGGCTGATTTCGTCTTCGTCGCCCCTGCCTTCCGCTCCGAGCCACTGGTCTTCGACGGCGTGGAGTACCTGTCTGAGGGCGCAGCCAGCCCCTGGGACCTCGACGTGGACG
Organism: Gemmatimonadota bacterium; assembly: GCA_039586495.1. Taxonomy (GTDB): domain Bacteria; phylum Gemmatimonadota; class Gemmatimonadetes; order Palauibacterales; family KS3-K002. The sequence continues at coordinate 2,894 of JBDHKG010000003.1, forward strand.
ACGCCCTCGCTCTATTGAACGTGACCCTCGACACCACGCCCGCGGCCGACCCCGAGCGCATTGCCATCGTAGGCTTCAGCCGTGGGGCCTGTGTGGCCATGCAGATGGCCGAACGCGACTCGCGGATCGATCTGGTCGTGGAGTTCCACGGCCCCACCGACTTCTTCGGCCCCTTCGTTCAGGAGGTCGTGGAGGAGGCGCTCCGCGGCGACCCCCGCGACCTGCCCGGCCTCACCTACCTCGACAGCACCTTCATCCAGCCGCTCAAGAACGGCGAGCTCACCATCGAGGACGTACGGCCCGAGCTGGTCCGCCGCTCGCCCGTCTACTTCGCCGAGCGCTTGCCCCAGCTCCAGGCGCACCACGGCACCGCCGACGAGACCGTGCCCGTGGGCGAGGCGCAGCGGCTGATCGAGGTCATGCAGGGGCTGGGACGCGGGGAGCCGGAGTTCGAGTTCTACCTGTATGAGGGTGGGACCCACAACCCGCTCACGCTCAGCGGCAGCATCCCCCGGACGCGGGAATTCCTCAGCCGCATGCTCCCCGGCGCCGTCGCGGCGCGGTGACGCGGCGGCTGGCTCTGGAGGCCAGATCGTCGCTTAGCAGCGAAAGACCACTGCTCAGGGCAGACGCCGACCGCTCAGCGTGAGTTCCGCCCGGGCCTCGATGTCGCGTATAGAGATGAAGCCCAGGAAACGGCTGTCGGGCCAGCCATCCATGTCCCGGGTATCGGCGAGCAGCACGACGGAGTCCGGCGGCACGATCCATGGCCCGAAATCGAACAGCACGCCTTCGATGGCGAGCTCGGAGCGGTAGACCGCAGGCGTGACGATGCGGAACGGCCACCGCCGCGGCTCACCGTTCAGAATTACCACGCCCGAGTCCATCGCCACCGTGTCGCCCGGCAGCCCGGCCAGCCGGCGCAGCACGTGGTAGACATGATCCTCGTACTCGAAGCGGAAGATCACCAGATCGCCGCGCTCGATGCGGTCCGCCGGGCTCCAGGCAAGGAAGTACTCGCGGGCCGTCACGGTGGGCTCCATCGACGGGCCCGTCATGTAGTAGAGCGAGGGCCAGCGTGCGCCGGCTCGGGTCAGCCAGACCCCGAGCACGAGCAGCGCCGCCACGGCGAGCCAGAAGCCCGCTCTGAACCACCTCAGCAGTGCGGACCGCCTCATTCTTCCGGTGGCACTCTCATGGCAACCGCGGAGTCAGCCAGGGACTCCTATCATACCTGCCCACTCACCTGCTCGGTCGTTTCTCGCCGTGACACTTGGCGAGGACAAGGGTGATGGAGAATCTCACGACGACGAGCAGATGGGGGAGGACATCGCGGAGCTTTTCGCGTCGGACTGGAGACGCCGTACCAGCTCCAAGATGCGACTGCGGCTAAGCCAGGGCAATCTTCACGCCTGTGTCTTGCGTGACCACCCGTAGACCGTACACTTACACCCGTCATTTCTACACAGTCCAGGCGGTGTCGCTGATCTGGGTCGAGCCATGAACTGGAAGCGCGCGGCATTTCTTGCGGTCAGAATCCTCGGGCTGACCATCATGATGTTCATCTGCATCGCCATGGCCTCTGGCATCACGGGTCTCGGGAGCTCCGCTGAAGCGAGGCAGGAGGCTGGTCAGGCGGTCCTGGCGGTATTGGGGATGTGCCTGGTCAACTGCGCCGTCCTGGCCTACCCCATCCTGCGCTCACGCTGGCACGGGCTGAAACTGATCGAGACGGTATTCCTGCTGTTCTTCGGTATCCAGACGTTCATGGGGCAGATCGAGACGCTCTTGTTCGCTGACGCTCTGGACATCGGCGTCGCACGGGTCCGCAGCATTGTCCTCTCCGGCGCACTCACGGCGCTCCTCTTCGCGCCGCTGGCCGTACTCATCCTGGGAAAGATGAGGCGCCCTGAGACGGCGGAACGGCCAGCTCGTGCGCCGAGGCCGCGACGTGCGGCCGCCTGGCGTGTAGTACTGCTGCCGGTGATCTACGTCTGCCTGTACTTCCTGTTCGGCTACTTCATCGCCTGGCAGTCGGCAGAGGTACGCGAGCTGTACTCGGGCAGCACCGAGCTCAGACCCTTCTTCGCGCACCTCTGGGGGCTGCTCCAATCCAATCCCTGGATCTTCCTCTTGCAGCTCGCCCGCGGGCTGCTCTGGGTCGGGCTGGCACTGCCTATGGTCTTCATGATGAAGGGCGAGCGCTGGGAGACATCCCTCGCCCTGGGTCTATTGTTCGGCCTGCTGCTCACGACCCCGCTACTGCTGCCGAACCCCTACTTGTCGACGTCCGTGCGCCTCGTGCATTTCATTGAGACCGCGACCTCGACGTTCGTCTACGGCTGCCTTATCGGCTGGTGGCTGAGGCCGCTGCTAGTGCCGCGCAGTGAACCCTTGACCGCGGCGACACCCGCCTAGACGGCGGACCGTCAGCCTCGACACCAGCGTCGCGCCACAGCAGCTAGCAGGCTGCGATCAGCCCAGCGATCAGGTGGCTATCAGGTAAGCGATCAGGCGGCTATCAGGTAAGCGATCGCGCGGCTATCAGGTGCTCGACGTCTCCTGCTCTTCGCGCTTGGCGGCCGGCTCCTCGGCCGCAACCGCGTCCCGCAGTTCTCCAGCGATCTTGTCGTAACGCTCCAGCGCCTGTCGAGTACGCAGGTCCGTGCGCAGGCCGAAGGCGAGCATGGCGAGCATGCCGACGACGAGGGCACCGAAGACGATGACGGGCAGCGGCACACTGCGCAGCGTGAACAGACCGAACCGCAGATCCGCGGCCTGATCCAGGTTCCCATAAGCGAACCAGCCCAGCGCCACGACGGCCACCGCGCCGACAAGCACCCGGACCACCAGCGTCTTCTTGCTCATGTCTCGATCGGGAAGCCGGTGAAGGTGGCCCCGCTCGTCCCGGTGAGCGCGACCTTGAGGTAGCGGCCGATCCAATCATCGGGACCGGGAATCAGGACCACCTTGTTGGTGTCCGTACGTGCCTGCAATAGGTTGCCGCGGCGCGCGCGCTTCTCGACGAGCACCTCCGCCGTCCGCCCCACCTCGGCGAGGTTCTTCTCAGCGGCGATCTCGCGCACCAGGGCGATCAACCGTTCCAGGCGGCCCTGCGCCACGTGCTCGGGCACGTGCCAATCCTCCGTCATCCGCGCGGACGGCGTACCCTCGCGAGCTGAGTAGCGAAAGGTGAAGGCGTCGTCGTAGCGGACGCTACGCACCAGATCGAGCGTCGCCTCGAAGTCGCTCTCGTCCTCGCCCGGGAAGCCCACGATGATGTCGGTCGTGAGGGCGATGTGCGGGATGCGCTCGCGCAGCATGTCGACCTTGGCGAGATACTCCTCGCGCGTGTGGCGTCGCGCCATACGCTTGAGCACCCGGTTCGAGCCCGATTGCACCGGCAAGTGCAGGTGCGGGCAGACCGCATCCTCCTCCGCCATCACCTCGACCAGTTCGGGGATCAGGTCATTGGGGTGCGGGGACGTGAAACGCACGCGCCGGACCCCGGGCAGCCGGCCGACAGCACGCAGCAGGCGCGCGAAGTCCCACCCGTCGTACCTGTACGAGTTGACCGTCTGCCCCAGCAGGGTGAGCTCCGAAATCCCCTGCTCCGCCAGCTCCGCGATCTCCTGGAGGATCGCCAGCGGCTCGCGGTTCTTCTCCGGGCCGCGTGTGTAGGGAACGATGCAGAAGGTGCAGCGGTAGTTGCAGCCCCGCTGAATCGGGATCCAGGCCGACATAGGCGAGTGGCGCCGCAGCTCGAGCCGCTCGTAGTTCTCCGCGGGATTGAGCTCGACATCGACGACACCGCCGCCGTTGCAGGCCGCCTGCTCGATAAGCTGGGGCAGCGAGCGATAAGCATCGGGCCCGATGACCATGTCCACGTACTCGGCCTGACGAATCAGCCTCTCACCCAACCGCTGGGCCATACACCCGCAGACGCCGATGAGTGCGCCCGGCCGCTGCTTCTTCACCCGGTTGAGCTCCGCCACCCGGCCCAACACCCGCTGCTCCGCGTGCTCGCGGATCGCACAGGTGTTCACCAGAATGACATCCGCTTCCTCAGGCGCGGAGACCTGAGTGTAGCCGCTGGCCGTCAGAATCCCTTCCATGAGCTCGCTGTCGCTCAGGTTCATCTGACAGCCGTAGGTCTCTACCCAGTACGTCTTCGCCATGCTGGCTCCGATCGAGTGTACGCCGCCGCCCGGAGGCCGCCGTCGCGAGCCGCCTCGATGCGCGCCATCTGCATTCGCGGACCTGTGGCCTTTAAGCTATCCGAGGCCGGCATCTTCAGGTAGTCGCCGGTGACGGCGGTGGCCAGGTCGTCACCCTCGAGCACGACCCGGGCCAGGCTGCCGATGCGCTGCCTGCGGTACGCCTCCGCCTTCCAGCGCACCAGCTCGCGGATCTCACGCGAGCGCTCCGTCTTCACGCGCGGCGGCACCGGGTCAGGCAGCCGCGCCGCGTCGGTCCCTGCGCGGCTCGAGTATCGGAAGACGTGCACGTAGGTGAACGGCAGCGCCTGGATGAGCTCCACCGTACGCCGGTGGTCCTCGTCCGTCTCGCCGGGAAACCCGACGATCACGTCGGTCCCGAGGCCCAGGGGCCAAACTCGCTCGCAGAGGCCCTCCACCCGGGCACGGTAGCGGCCAGCCGGATAGGGGCGGCGCATCAACCGCAGCACCCGATCGCTGCCACTTTGCAGCGGAACGTGCAGGTGCGGGGCCAGCCGGCCGCCGGAGCCCGCCATGAGCCGGATCACGCCATCGTCGAGCTGATTGCACTCCAGCGAGCCGACGCGGAAGCGAACGTCGGGCACGCTCTCGAGCAGGCGCGCCAGCAGCGCGACAAACGTCGCGCGCGGCCTCAGGTCCTTCCCGTAGAGGCCGATGTGTATCCCGGTGAGGGAGATCTCCGGGTGGTGCTCGGCCAGCCGCTGAGCTTCCTCGATCACCTCGGCGGGCCCCCGCGAGCGACTATGTCCCCGGGCGACGCGGATCACGCAGTAGGAGCAGCGCAGGTCGCAGCCGTCCTGGACCTTGAGCCAGGCACGGGTGCCGCGCTCGCAGCGATCGAGGAGTCCGCTATCGAGTTGGTCGGTGCCGCGCGGCAAGAGTCTCAAGCTTTTGGCCACGGCCTCGGGATCCTGCCCAGGCACCACTGCGGTCACGCCGTCGAGCACGCGGATCGCATCGCCTCCGACCGCGGCGGCGCAGCCCGTCACCACCACGGGTACGCGACCGTGCGAGCGGCGGCTCAACGCGCGCACGTAGCGGCACAGCTCCGAATCGGCGGCCTGGGTGACGGTGCAGCTGTTCACCACGACCGCATCCGCCTGCGCCAGGTCGCCGACGGTCTCGCAGCCGCGCAGCTCGAGCAGCCGGCGGAGCCGCTCGGTATCGTACTGGTTGGCACGGCAGCCGAAGGTGCGAAAGTAGATCCGCTTCGGACGCTCGGTCGTCAGGATCGCGGGCAGCATCAGGGTGTGAAGACCGCCATCGAGAAGGTGAGTCGACGGAAGGACTCCTCGACGCCATGCTTTTCGCGGTCGGCGCGGCGCCCGAACTCCACCGCGGCGTCCAAACGGCCGCGCCCCTCGCGCAGATTCGCACCGACCCCCAGGCTGAAAGCGCGCTCCCAGGGTGCGCCCTCGCCCAGCTTGAACGGCTTCCGCTCCAGCAGCCCGCCGAGGCGGATGAAGAGCGCAGAAGTGGGGCCAGACAGCACGCGTAGTTCAACACCGGTCCCCACGCGCCAGACGTCGGAGCTGCCGGGCTCCGGAAGCTCCGCGTCCAGAGCCGACCAGCCCTCCCAGCCCAGGGCTGTTGCCAGGGTCAAGTCGGGGGTGAGCTGCCAGGAACCTCCGAGCTGCAGGCCGAGCGGGAGATCCAGGTCGAGCTTCTGGCCGGTGCTGTCGTTCCTGACCTCCAGCCCCGGGCCCCAGCTCGCGACGGCGCCCAGGATCATCTCTCGAATCGGCTGGTACTCGGCCCCCAGTGCCAGGCCCCAACCCTGGTACTGTAGTGCCACCGCCGACCGATAAGTGATCAACGGGATTGGGAAGTCACGCTCGACGCTGCGCCGCACCTCGCCGGTGTAGTACAGACCGGACACGCCGAGGGCCCAGCGCGCCGAGAACACGCCCGCCAGCTCGAAGCGAAGCTGCGACACCCCCCCATCCGAGCTGCGCGTCTCAATGTAAGGGATATCCTCGCTTGAGAGCCGCAGCGTGTCCATGAACTCGACCGACCAGTCCTGATCCAAGAAGCTGCCGAACCCGAACCCCACGACCCAGCGTTCGCCGAACGGGATCACCAGGCGCCCGAGGGGGAAGTCCGCGGTCTCGATGTCACCGCTCAGGACGTCGCCCTTCACGCTCCGGCTCTCCGGCATCAGGGTAAGCCAAAAGCCGGGCAGTCTGACGCGGGCGAGGGAGGCTGGGTTGACAGCCGACAGGTTGCCGCCGTGCAGGGCGACGGCAGCACTGCCCATGCCGCGCGCGTGTGCGTCGAGCGGCCTGACGAGCCGCCCCAGCCCCGCACTACCCAGCACGTCCTCCTGGGCGAAGGCCTGCGCCGACGCGAGAACAAGCAGGGCTGGCAGCAGAGCCAGAAGGGTCCGCCGACTCATGGAGACGCAAACTCCGTCGGAGGCGTGAACACGATGCGCAACCGCGGGACGAACGCCGAATCGCCGTCCGCGGTCCCGAACTCCCAGAAGCCGAACGTCCCGGCCTCCGGCTGGGCGCGCATCATGATCCGCAGCAGAGCGCTCGATCCCGGTGACGATTCCGCCCACTGCTGGAGGCGCGTCGTGATGCCGACACTCACCGTCTCGCCGGCCTCCAGTGTATCCGGGCTGACGGTCGCGGCGCTTTCCCCGACCAACGCACCTACAGGTGTCTTGGGCCCGTAGACCCGAAAATCGTCCACCACATCGTAGGCGTAGATGATGAACGCGTCCTCCGCCGCGAAGGGAGGGTCGGGCGGCCCGAGGCTACTGAGCACAATCTCGGCCCAATTCACCGTCGCGCCTCGCAACGCCAGCTTCTCCGGAACCCCCTCGACGCTCAAAGAGTCAGGGAGGAATATCTCGAGGAAGGTCCTCCAGCCCTGCACGCCGCCCACGCGGAGCACGCCGCTGGCAAGCGCAGCCGGCTCACGGTCGAAGATGAACGTGCCCGCGGTCGCGAAGACCGATAGCGTGTAGGAGGTATCGGGCGTCGCCTCCGGCACGAGCTGGTAGCGAAGCTGGGGACTCTGCAGCGCCAGACGACCCGAGTCGGCCACCACAACCGCCAGACCGGTGTTGACCTGCGTGGTGTCGTTCCAGAGCTGGATCAGCGAGTCCGACAGCTCGCCGAGCTCGAACACCAGGCTGTCGGTTACCTCCGCCAGCAGCGCCTCGCTCAGCACCGCGCCCAGCGCCCCGCCCGGCGCGGACCACGGTTCGCGCACGCCTAGCGTGTCGACCGCGTAGTCCCACGTGGCCGAGCGGTTATGCCATTCCTGCTCCACCGCCCGTAGCTGAAGGGTCGATCCACCTTCAGGCAGCTCCGTCCGCAACGTATCCACGATGAGGATCACTCGCGCCGAATCGAAGCGAAGAGCCCCTGACAAGTCTCCTCCGACCACGAAAACCGAGTCCTCGATGAAGGAGAAGCGAACCAGACCGCGGCCTGTGAGGTCGCCCGTACCATCCTCGACCCGCATGAAGGTGGCCGAGGACGGGCCCGAGAATCCGCTGAAGATGGTGTCCGCCCAGCCCTCGAGCTGGTCAGGATCCACCACAACCTCCACGGTAGCCGCTGACCGACCCGGCCCGTGGCCCGGCTCCACTGAGAGCAGCTCGTCGCGCTCGCAACTGACTAGCCCAGCGGCGCCGGCGGTCAGAAGCAGAACGCCGAGACTTCTTCTCACCCGGCTTCCCCTTCCCGGCCACCGGTCGATATCGGCCGGTTGGACAGGCTCACGAAACGCAGGCGCAGCTCGGAGAGCGCCGAGGTCAGCAGCTCCTGCTCGTCCGGGGTCAGGTTGCCCCTCGTCTTCTCGTCCAGCACGGCCAGAGTGTCGATCAGCTGCCGTGCTCCGGCCAGCCCATCGCGCACACGCTTCTGGACCTCTTCGGGAGACAGAGCCTCTCTCTGCGACTCCGCGGAGGAAGGCTCGGCAGTTGCGCCACCCGATTGGAGCGCCTCCACCTGGGTTAGCACGGCCACTGCGGATGTCGCCAGGCCTGCCACCAGGCCCTTGAAATCGACCTTCTCTTGCTTTCCCTCGCTCATCGAATTTCCCGAGATTGGCTGTCAGCCTACAGCTACACCGGTGTAGCGGCGCGGCAGCCGCTGTGTCAGACCGGTCAGGATCTCATAGTCGATCGTGCCGCAGCGCTTGGCCAGCGTGCTGAGACCCGTCGGCCCGTCCTGCGGTCCGCCGATCAGCGTGGCCACGGACCCGGGACCCACCTCGCGCAGCTCGGTCACATCCACAACCGTTACATCCATACACACACGCCCGACGATCGGTGCCTCGCCCTCGCCGAAGCGGACGAAGCCATTGTTGGACAGCTCGCGCCGCACGCCGTCCGCGTAGCCGATCGCCAAGGTGGCCCAGCGCGACGGGCGGGACGCTCGGTAGGTGGCACCGTAGCTAGCCGTCCAGCCCTCCGGCACCTCGCGGACGGCGGTGACGCGAGCTTGCACCGTCACCACGGGCTGCGGTCGCAGCGGCAGGTCGCCCGCGACCCCGCCGTAGAGGAAGAGCCCCGGCCGGATGAGATCAGCCGCGTACTCCGGCCAGCGTGCCGCCGACGCGCTCGCCGCCGTGTGCAAGGCGCCCCCCGCGCCTTTCGGAAAAGCGGCGACGCACTTCTGGAAGCGGTCCCACTGTTCCCGCGTCGGCTCGGCGTCCGGTCCATCAGCGGAGTGGTAGTGCGTGTAGGTGCCCTCCCACAGGAGATCGGCCTCGCACGCCTCCAGGACCCCGGGGAGCCAGCCCTCCGCATCGCCATAGTGGAAGCCGCAGCGGCCCATCCCCGTATCGATCTCCAGGTGGAACGGCAGCTGGCGTTCCAGACGCCGGGCCACGCCGCGCCAGCGCTCCAGCGCCTCCAGGTCGCCGATGGTAGGGGTCAGCCCCGCCTCTGCCGCGAGATCTAGCTCGTCGGGGGTACAGAACAAGAGGACCACGCGCCGATCGATCCCCTTTTCCCGCATTTCAATCCCCTCGGTCAGCGCCGCCACCGCGTAGCCCCAGGGCTCACGGGGCTCCAGCGCCCGGACCACCGGGCACATGCCGAGCCCGTAGGCGTCCGCCTTGACGACCGGCAGCACGCCCACCCGTGGCTTGGCCCGTTCACGCAGGCTGTCGTAGTTTGCAACCAGCGCTCCCAGGTCGACCTCGACCCAGGCGCGCGCCCTAGTGATATCGCGCGTATCCATCGACGTATCCCCGAAGAGTTACGGCCGTGAGTATAGACGACGGCCGTGAGCAATGCAAGAAATGACTGATATGAAGGGACTTCCGACCGACGACTGCCGCCCTGAGTCTGGCGTGCTCGATCGGGCACTCGCCCTCGTTCGCTTCCTGCGGGCCGGCTGCCCCTGGGACGCTGCCCAGACGCCGGTCTCGCTGACGCCCTACCTGCTGGAGGAGTCGCTGGAGCTGGCTGACGCTATCGTGGATGGGGCGAGCGACGAGAGGTTGCGGGCCGAGATCGGTGACCTGTTGCTGAACGTTGCCTTCCAGATCGTGCTGGCCGAGGAGCGAGGTGCTTTCGATGCCGAGGACGTCATGAGCGCGCTCGAGGAGAAGATGCGCCGCCGGCACCCACACCTGTACGGGGATGCGGAGGAGCGTCCCCACTGGGAGGCCGAGAAGGCGAACGAGCGCCAGGGCAACGATATCTTCGAGGGTCTGGCGCGGCGCCTCGACCCCCTGTCACGCGCCCAGCGGCTCCAGGACAGGGCTGCCGGCGTCGGCTTCGACTGGGATCACGCCCGGGACGCCTTCGAGAAGACCCGCGAGGAGGTCGATGAGGTGGCGGCGCACCTCGAGTCGGGCGATCGGGAGGCGCTGGAGCAGGAGCTGGGCGACCTGCTCTTCGCCTGCGTCAACGTCGCACGCCTCTCCGGGCTCCACGCGGCGACCGCGCTCCGGCTCGCCAACGCGAAGTTCGAGCGGCGCTTCGCCCGGCTCGCCCAGCTGGCCGAGGAGCGCGGGCTCAAGCTGGGCGAGGCCTCGCTGGCCGAACTGGACGCGATCTGGGACGAGATAAAGGAGGGTGGTCTCGGCTAGGCGCAGTCCGCGCTGGCCGGCATCCGGGCGCTCGACCTACGGGTAGATACGCTTGAGCGTGCGCGGGAAGGCGATCGTCTCGCGAATGTGTTGGACGCCGCAGATCCAAGCCACCGTCCGTTCCAGCCCCAGCCCGAACCCGCTGTGCGGGAAGGTCCCGTAGCGCCTGAGATCCAGGTACCAACCGTAGGCTTCTTCCGGTAGCCTCTCCTCGCGTATCCGCGCCAGCAGCTTGTCGTAGTCGTCCTCGCGCTGGCTGCCGCCGATGATCTCGCCGTACCCCTCAGGGGCGATCAGGTCGTTGCAGAGCACGGTCCGCGGATCGTCGGGGTTCTCTTTCATGTAGAAGGCCTTCGCCCGCTTCGGGTAGTTGTAGACGAAGACCGGCCGGTCATAGCCCTGCGTAACCAGGGTCTCGTCCTCGGCGCCCAGGTCGTCGCCCCACTGCATCGATGAGCCCTGCGACTGGAGCTTGGCGATCGCCTCGTTGTAGGAGAGCCGTGGGAACGGCGGCGCGACCGATTCCAAGGCCGAGATGTCGCGCTCCAACGTCTCCACCAGCTCAGTGCGGCAGCGTTCCAGCGCCCGGGCCACGAGGTAGCAGACGAGATCCTCCTGCAACTGCATGTTGCACTCACTGTCGCACCACGCCACCTCCGGCTCAAGCATCCAGAATTCGGTCAGATGCCGGCGCGTTTTCGACTTCTCGGCGCGGAAGGTGGGTCCGAAGCAGTACACGCGCCCCAGGGCGGCCGCCAGCGCCTCGTTGTAGAGCTGCCCGGTCTGCGCCAGATAGGCCGTTCCCAGGTCGAAGTACTCGGTAGAGAAGAGCGTGCCCGCCGACTCGCCGATGGCGCCGGAGAGGATCGGGGTGTCGACGTTCACGAAGCCGCGCTCGTGGAGGAAATCGCGGATCGCCTTGACGACCTCGTCACGCACCCGCATGATCGCCACCTGCCGCGCTGTCCGCAGCCAGAGGTGGCGATGCTCGAGCAGGAAGTCGACGCCGTGCTCCTTCAGCTGGATCGGATAGTCCTCGCCCGAGGGGCCTACGACGTCGAGATCGGTGAGGGACAGCTCGTGGCCGCCGGGTGCCCGCGGGTCCGCGCGTACGGTCCCCGCCACCCGCAGGCTGGTTTCGTAGTTGAGTCCCTCGAGCCGCGCCCAGACCTCTCGGGCCACCTCACCCTGGCTGACCACGACTTGCACCAGCCCCGTGCCGTCGCGTAGGATGAGGAACGCGACCTTACCGCTTGTACGTTTATTGTGCAACCAGCCGTGGACGGTAACCTCGTTACCGACATGGCCAGCCAGATCGCTGATGTGGACGTTCTCAATCATTCTGCCGGATCACGGAAGGTGCCGACCCGAACCTGCAGAGCGCCGCTAGCCGGTCGCCGCAGCCCGGCCAACCCGCTCGACCGCTACCTGATGGCTCGGGCGGCGAAGATAGATCCGGCCCGGAGGGGTGTCAAATTCCCCGCCGGGCCGCGAGCCTTCCTGCTATTGGGCCTCGCGGCGCTGCCGTCGCTGGCGTCCTGTACCTATCAAGCGCGCCCCGCCCCTACCGACGCTGGTCTCTACTGGCCGACGTACCTGGGAAACGCGGCGCGCGCCCCGTTCCTGAGGGAGCGCGTCTCCGACGAGCTGCCCGGCGTCGTCTGGTCCAGCCAGGTGGGCTCGGGGATCCAGGGGATGCCTGTCGTCACCGACGAGGCGATCATCGCCGCCAGCTCCGACCGCTACATCCAGACGCTGAGCCGCCAGGACGGCTCTACCTTCTGGCGTAAGCGAGTGGACGGCCTCCCGGTATCCCCGATGGTGATCGGCGAGGTCATCTACACCGCCACAACCACGAAGAGCAAGCTTCGTAGCCTGCGGATCACAGACGGGGACAACGTCTGGAACCGCAGATTCCCGGCGGTCAGCGTGCCGCTCTCGCTGGTCGGCGATACCGTCTACGCCGCCACCGAAGACGCATACCTGTTCGCCGTCACCGCGATGGAGCAGCCGCTCTGGTCCACTCGTCTCTCGAGACGGGCCAGCGCCGGGCCGCTGGTCTTGGAGGACTGGGTGGTGTATGTGTCTCTGGACAGCCTCTTCCTGCTGGAGCGTGCGAGCGGTCGGCGCCGCGCTGCCGCTTACAGTCCTGAGGTCTTTGCAGGCGAGGCAGCAAGCGATGGCGAGAAGATCTACCTGGCCACTGAGCAAGGATCGTTGCTCGCGTGGCGCACACCGGATCTCGAACTCGTTTGGCAGACCTCGGGCTTCGGCAGCTTCCACTCTGGCCCGGTTCTGGCCGGCGACGATGGCTACGCGGTCACGCGCACAGGTGAGGTCGTCAGGTTCGACGCCGACGTGGGCTCGGCGCAGATCATCGCACGGACTCGTGAGGCGACGATGGCGCCCCCGACTGTCGTGCAGAACGGCTTGCTAGTCGGAACCCTTGCAGGTTGCCTGCATTTCTTCAGCCGGAACGGCGAGCCGATCTGGGATGTACAGATGGAAGGATCGATAGAGGCACCGATCTTCGTGCACGGGGGACGCATCACCGTACCCATGTATGGCAGGATCAGCGGGCCACTGGGGACCAGGCCATCCCGCGGAAAGGTGGTGGAGCTGCGATGAAGACGTTCACTGCGGCGCTCGTTTTCTTGGCGCTCTGCGCGCCTGCGGCGGCACACGCTCAGGCCACCTCCGGCGCTCTGATACCACCCATAGAGCCGGCACTCTACCCGCCCCACGACCCGTTCCTCGCGTTGGGCTATGCGCCAAACGCCGAGCCCGCAGATGGGACTGCGGGCTTCCTGCCACTCCCCAAGTACGGTGGCTGGGTCGGCGTCGTGAAGTGGGTTACCCTCGGTACATCGGTGGCTCTGGGCGCCATCGGGTTCAGCCTTCATAACCAGGCCGACGACCTGTTCGCGGAGCTAACGCAACGTTGCGATGCCGATCCCGATAACTGTCGCAGCCGCGACCCCGACCGTTCCTACAGAGACGAGCTCCTCGAATCGCTCTATCAGAAGGTCTTGGAAAAGGACGACCGCGCGCGCATCAGTCTGATGGGCGCGCACATCAGCTTCGGCGTGAGCGTCCTGCTCTTCATCGTGGACTTCCAGAAGGGCACTCAGCCGAGTGATATCCCCTACGACCCTGAGGCCGAGAAGAGCCGATTACGCTTGACGGTCGTACCCGGCGAGGTCGCTGTTCGATACTACCTGAGATGAAACGCCTAAGTCATTGCCAATAAATTTCTTACCTGATCGGCTTCACCCGACATCGTAAAGCCGAAGACGCTCGCGGTACTCGGTCCGCAGCGCGCGGCCCAGGGCCTGGTGCGCGGGATCCGCCAGCGGCGGGTCCTCCGCGATGATCCGCGCCGCCGCGTCCCGGGCCGCGTGCAGCAGCGCCTCATCGCGTTCCAGGTCGGCGAAGCGGAACTCGGGCAGCCCGTGCTGGCGTGCCCCGAAGAAGTCGCCGAACCCGCGCAAACGCAGATCGGCGCGGGCGATCTCGAAGCCGTCGTTGGTGGAGGCGAAGACGAGGAGCCGTTCGGGCGGCGCGCGCCCGCTGTGCAGAACAATGCAGTAACTCTTCTCTGCCCCGCGCCCGACGCGACCACGGAGCTGGTGCAGCTGTGAGAGTCCGAAACGCTCGGCGCCCTCGATGAGCATGACCGTGGCGTTGCCGACATCGATGCCCACCTCGATGACGGTGGTAGAGACGAGCACATCGATGCGGCCGGCGACGAAGCGGCGCATCACGTCGTCCTTCTCGTCGCTGGGCATGCGGCCGTGAATGAGGGCGACGTTGAGATCGGAGAATGCGTCCTGCGATAGGTGCTCGTAGGCTTCGGTGGCGGAGCGAACGTCGAGCGCTTCCGATTCCTCGATCACTGGATAGACCACGTAGGCTTGCCGGCCGGCGGAAACCTGCTCGCGGACGAACTCCAGGACACGCGGCCTTGCCGGTTCGCTGCGCAGCACCGTCTCCACCGCTTGTCGGCCCGGCGGCAGCTCATCGAGCACCGAGATATCGAGATCGCCGTAGAAGGTGAGAGCCAGGGAGCGCGGGATCGGCGTGGCCGACATCACCAGCACGTCGGGATCGGCGCCGGCCCGGCGAAGTCGCAGGCGCTGGTGGACGCCGAAGCGGTGCTGCTCATCGATGATCACGAGCCCCAGTCGCTGAAAATCGACATCTTCTTGTATGAGCGCGTGTGTGCCGATAACCAGTTGCGCTTGACCGGAGCCGAGGCGCTCGAGCGTCGCGCGCCGCTCACTGTTGCGCAGACCGCCGCGCAGGAGTTCGACACTGACTGGAAGATCCCCGAGCAACCGTGTGACCGTGCCGGAGTGCTGTTCCGCTAGTAGTTCGGTGGGCGCCATCAGCGCGGCCTGGAAGCCGTTCTCGATGGCGCGAAGCATCGCGAACAAGGCGACGACCGTTTTGCCGCTCCCCACATCGCCCTGGAGCAGCCGATTCATCGGTCGGGGTTGAGACATGTCGGCGGAGATCTCCGAGAGCACCTTCTTCTGGGCAGCGGTCAACGTGAAGGGCAGCGCCGCGGCGAAGGGACGCACGAGCGCGTTCTTCCGCTCGAAGGCGATGCCCTGCCGCTCCTCGCGGTTCACGTAGCGGGCGCGCGCGTAGAGGGCTTGCAGGATGAAGAGCTCCTCGAAGGCCAGGCAGCGGCGTGCCTCCTCGGCGTGGGAGAGGGAGGGCGGTCGGTGCAGCCACTCGAGTGCCTGGCGCGGGCTCGCCAGATCGAGCTGACGCTGCAGCGTCTCGGGGACGACGGACTCCTCTTCGTTGGCGTCATCCAGAAGGGCGTCCAGATTCTGTTGCACGATGCGACGGATCTGGCGGTGGGTGAGGCTCGCGGTCGCCGGATACACGGGGAACACGGTTCCCTGCTCTTCGGCGACATCGCCGGCCCGGGCGAGTATGGTGAACTCCCGCGGCTGGATCTGGCGGCCGTGGAAGAAACGGACAGGGCCCGAGACGAGAAGCTTGTCGCCCTTGCGGATGGTGCGGTCGAGAAACGGTTGGCCGGGCCACGCGCACTCGATCAGGCCCGTCGCATCACGGATCACCACCTGGAACACACGCAGTCTGCGCCGCGTCGGTATCACGCCCTTGGAGACGACTTCGCCGATGGCGGTGGCTTCCATGCCCGGCGCGAGCTTGGCGATCGGCATCACGGCCGTGGCATCCACGTAGCGGTGCGGCGCGTGGCGCAGGAGGTCCCGCGCTGTGTGGATGCCGAGCTTGCCCAGGGCTTCCGCCCGGCGCGGGCCCACGCCCTTCACGTACTGAACCGGACGATCGAGGCCGCTGGAAACCCCCACAGGCTCCCTCCCATCGAGGCCGCTAGCGCAGCCCGCTGACTCGTCGCACCGCCCACTCGCCGCAGAAGAGGGCGATCAGGATCAAGTAGGGCCAGCCGAGAGTCGCCAGTCCCCGCGACCCACCTGCGGGCCGGCCGGCACGGACGCGTGCCTCCGCGGCCAGAAGCTCTGGGCTGGGTGTGCCCGACGCCGGCAGCAACTCCCGAGAGAACTCTTCCACCTCCACGGGCCCTTCAGCGGATGCGGCGACGCGTCCGTCGCGATAGGCCCGGGCTATGTACCGGTAACGTCCTGGCGGCGCCACGGTCGCCAACGAGTCACCTCCAGCGGCGACGCCACGCCACACCGTCCCTGAGTCCGACGCACTCAGCTCGACGGCCAACGAATCGACACGCTGCGGCGCCCTCCAGCGCATAGGTTCACCACGCTCCACGACCCGCCAGCGTGGCTCGACTCCGATGGCGCCGTCGCTGCGACCGTCCAACAGCCAACCCGCCACGCCGGTCCACAGCGCGCGGTAGAGCTGGCGGCCAGCGCCCGGCCGAGACGCCCAGCGCCAGTAGCCCTCCGCTGTGGCCACCGCCCAGCGGCGCGTCCCGGCGCTGCCGGCCACAATGGCGGGCAACGGCTCCCCTCTCCGAAAGCGCCGCAGGTTGAGCGCGCGCCAGGTGCGCCGTGCGTCCACCGCCCGGACCCGCAGCAGCGGCGACAGCTCCTCCACCGCGACGCCGCCCAGGTCGAGGGCCATCGGGGATGGCAGAACGTCGCTCGCAGCGTACCACTCACCTTGGGCCGGCGCTCCCACGCGGATCCCCAAACCGGGCAGTTCGAAGGCGCGGGCACCCGCAGTGATGACCAGCAAACGCTCAGCGCCACTCGCCAGGGTCTGTGCCCAGCCCGGCGCCTCGGCGTCGTAGCCGTGAAGGACCAGAAGCGGTGCCCCACGGACACGCCGTCGCACCGTTGAGAGAGGGACGGCGTGGTAGTCGTCGCTGCCTACCAGACCCTCCGCGATCCACAGGTAGGCCGTCGCTGGCGCGTCGCTCAGGCGATCGAGAACCGGCAGCAGGAACGATGGCTCCCAATCGGGACGCAGCGAGATGAGCACCGGACCCGCTGGCCGCTCCGTGACCCGGATATAGAAAACCCGCCGATCATCGCGCGCCTCGAGATCCGGTGAACCCAGGCTCAGCCGCACGGTGTAGCGCTGATAGCCCGCCCGGCCCCGCACCGGGAAGCGCAGGTGTAGCGGCATGTACCGGCCGGCTGCGGGGAGCGCGGCCCGGCCGGCAGCGCGTACACGACCGTCCTCATCGACCACTTCCAGGTTCACGCTGTCGCCCTCCAAGTCGGCGGCCACCACCTCGACACGCACCTCGGCTGTGTCTCCGACCTCCGCCCAGGGCGTGGCCGTCACCTCGGCGATCCCCGCCTCCGGATAGGATGAGCCCAGGCGGATCACAGAGAAGGCGAACGCCTGGCGCCGCGCCAACTCCAGCGAAGCCGCCACGTCCGCTAACCGCGCGTCCGTGATCACCACCCCGCGGACGGCCCGTGCGCTCGCCGCAGCGCGCAGGGCAGGCGCCAGCCGCGATTCAGGATAGAGAGGCGTCGTCGGCAGCGAGTCCGTGGACACGCTGTGGGGAGCAGGACCTCCAAACAGCCATACCCGCGTGAAGCGGGCGACCGAATCGAGCGCGGCGCTCCAGACGGTGGAACCGTCGGGGGCGCCTGGCCTCGTCATGCTAAGGGAAGCGTCGAGTAGGGCGACCTCGCCACGGGCTCCCTGCCCGGCAACCGGGATCGCCGGGTTCAGCAGGATCAGCCAGACCAGGAGCAGCGCTGCGGCACGCAGTGCGGCCGCCAGGGCACGCCCAGCAACCGGCTCCTCGCGGGTGCGGTACCACCAGACGGTGTACACCAGGATCACCGCGCCGCCGCAGATCAGAAGAATCCACTTAACAGGACCCACAGCACTTCACAGGTACACGCGCCCTGGAGCGCCGTTGGTCAACCAGAAGCGCACGTACTCTTGGTGGGAGAGCTGCTGGGGAACGCGCCACCACGGATGATCGGCATCCTCCGCAGGACTCGTGACCAGGCTCTCCGCCACCGCCGCCTCACCCTTGCAGGACTCGCAGTAGTAGGAGATCTGCTCGCGCGGCACCCAGGTGATGTAGGGGGCGCCGGCGACCTCACGAACCAGCCCGCACGGGTGCACGCACGGACGGAGCTGCGCGCGCGCTTCCCCAACGCTCTGGAAGAACCCACAGAACTGACACATCCGGTAGTGGCGACCGGCCTCATCTTCCCGCGGTCCGTAGAAGCCGGTCCGCCTACAAGCCGGGCAGGCGCGCGGGTGGCCTCCCCGGTCGCGTTCCCGCATCTCGGCGCTCCAAGCCACTTCGCTGTACGCTAGCGTTGGAGGGGTCGCTACCGGTGCCTCGCGCCGCCTGGGGCGTTCGTATTGGTAGACCAGCATGACGATCACGGCGAGTACCAGCAGCTCGAAAGCCAGGCGGCCGGGATCGAGCGATGCGTCCAATGGCGGATCCCAGAAGAATCTGTAGCGCACGGCGCTAATAGGGACGGTGGTGTCCTCAGCGACGCGCCAGAGGAATTCCTGCCGCCAGGGGGGGTAGATACAGATCGGCACCAGCAGGATCAGGCCAATTCGAAAGGCCCAGCTGGTGAGGAAATGACTAATGCCCTCGGTCCTGTCTTCTCCAAGGGCGCGGATAAGCAATTCTCGAAGGTTCACTGCACCACAACGCCCAATAGGGCACTTGAGACCTCACTACTCAGCGAGCCGCACGTCTTCCGGCGTCCCACGCTCCAGCAAGCGCATGACTCTGTCGCGAACGCGCTGGAACTCCCTCATCCTGGCTGCGGCCACAGGCTCACCCGAGGGCAGGTCCACGCTGCGCTGATCGATGGCCGCGCCGTTGTGAAGGAGTTCGTAGTGCAGGTGGGGGCCGGTCGCCAGCCCGGATTGTCCGACATGACCGATCAGCTGTCCCTGGCGAACCCGCACTCCGCGTCTTATCCCTTTTGCGATGAAGCCAAGGTGCGCGTAGCGGGTAGCGTAGCCGTTCACGTGACGTATCTCCACGATCCTGCCGTAGCCACCCCACCAACCAGCCCGGCTGACCGTTCCGTCCGCCGTCGAATTGACCGACGTCCCGATGTCGGCGGCGTAGTCGGTTCCCAGGTGAGCCCGGTAGATGCCCAGCGCGGGGTGGTAGCGCCGCCAGGCGAATCGTGAAGAGATGCGGCGGAAATCCACGGGCGCCTTGAGGAACACGCGCTTCATCGACTTACCGTCCGCGTCGAAGTACTCGCGGCGCGGCCCAAACCAGAATGCCCGGTGGGTCACCCCCCGGTTGGTGAACTCGGCTGCCAGTACGCGGGTATGCCGCACTGAACCATTGTCGCGGACGTGACGCTCGTAGACAACGCGATAGTGATCACCGGGCCGGAGGTCGATCCCGAAGTCGATGCTCCACTGGAATGGCCGGTAGATGCCCCACATCAGCCGCTCGATGCGCTCCTGGGCGCTGATCCGAGGCGCCGGAAGCGCCATCACGGAGTGATAGAGCGTGGTGCTGACGGAGCCGGCAAGGACCAGGGTATCCACGCGTACCGCCAGCACCTTGAGCTCGGACGACCAGCCGAACTCGCCGGGTGCGAGACGGACCTCGTGGTCGGGATCGATGCGAAGCGTGACATCTATGAGGCTGTCCCAGGCAGTGTGCTGGACCTGTAACGTCACGCCGGGCCGGAGAGTACGTGGGTTCGCGTAGGCGCGCAACGCGTCCACGGCATTCGCGACTTCAGTCGCGGTGAGCGACTGACGGGAGAGCACCTTCGCCAGGACCTCGCCCCGCCGCAACGTGTCCACTGCGACCACCACCTCAGCTTCCTCGCTCGAGACAACGACCGGCTGTAGCCGGGGCAGCCGGCGCTTCGAGTTGGCCGGACGCCCCAATAGGAGCGTCAGACCGCCGGTGACCAGCAGCGCGAAGACGAGCAGGCCTTTACCCATGCTGCCTTCGGGGAGGGGATAGCACGCCGGGCGGGGTCCGGTCCTTTATCACCCGTCACTCCTCCTCGGCTAGTCCATCTGGCGCCGAATAAACGTGGGAATCTCCAGCTCCCGCGGGTCGGTGACCTCCAACGGGATGACGCTCCGTTCGTGAGCCGCTGCCCGCGCCGGTTCTTTCGGCTTGCGGGCCGCGAAGTCCGGCCGAATCACCCGAGCCGTCCCGGCCTGTTCGCTCGCCTGGAATCCCGTGGCGATGACCGTCACGCGGATCTCGTTCTCCAGCGTGGGATCGTGCACGGTCCCGAAAATGATCTCCGCATCATCACCAGCCGCCTCGCCGATGATGCTGCTCACGGTAGTGACCTCGTCGATGGTGAGATCGACACCGCCCGTGATGTTGATGAGAACGGCCTTGGCACCCGAGATCGAGATATCGTCCAGCAACGGGGAAGAGATCGCCTCCTGTGCGGCCTCTTCCGCGCGGTTCTCGCCCTGCCCATAGCCCGTACCCATGAGCGCCGGCCCGCGATTGGCCATGACCGTGCGCACATCGGCAAAGTCCACGTTTACATCACCTGTCACGCTAATCAAGTCTGAGATGCCACGCGTGGCCTGCAGCAGCACCTCGTCCGCTTTCTTCAGCGCATCACGAAAACTCGTGCCCTTGCCGACGACGGAGAGCAGACGCTGATTCGGCACCACGATGACCGTGTCCACCGTCTTGCGGGTCTCCGCCAGGCCGATCTCCGCTTGGTGCATCCGCTTCCTGCCCTCGAACTCGAACGGCTTCGTGACGATGGCTATGCTCAGCGCACCAAGCTCTCGGGCGAGCTGACCGATGATCGGCGCGGCCCCTGTGCCCGTACCGCCGCCGAGTCCGGCGGTGACGAACACCAGGTCGGCACCGCGGAGTATCTGGACGACATCGTCTTTGTTCTCCTCCATGGCCTGTCGTCCGATCTCCGGGCGCGCCCCCGCACCCAAGCCGCGGGTCAGCTTCTTCCCGATCTGCACCTTGACCGGGGCCCGGCAATTGTTGAGGACCTGCAAGTCGGTGTTCACAGCGACGAACTCAACGCCCGGCAGGTTCTCTTCAATCATCCGGTCGACGGCGTTGTTGCCGCCGCCGCCGACACCCAGAACGCGCATCGTAGCCCCACGCAGGCGCGTTTCTGCAAGTTCGAAACGAATCATCGCCAATCCCCTCCCCTCTTAGAAGAACTCCTTCAGCCAACCTCCGACCTTGGCGAGCGCCCGTAGCGTCGGGCCCCGTCCATTACCGAGATCCTCGCGAATTCGCCCAGCAGCGAACAAAAGCAGGCCGGCCGCCGTCGCGAACTTTGGGCGACGCACCGAGTCGGCCAGGCCAGTGAGGCCTCCGCCTGGCGCGCCGCAGCGCACAGGCATCGTAAAGATGGATCCTGCCACATCCAGGATACCTTCCAGACTGGCTCCGCCGCCCGTCAGCACCACCCCACCGCCCAGGCGATTCGCGTAGCTTGCACGCTCGATCTCCTGGTGCACCAGGGTGAGCACCTCGTCCAGACGTTGCTCGATGATGTGCGCCAGTAGCTCGCGCGGCATGTGCTTCTTCGCTCCGGGAGCCGGCCCCGGCATCTCGATCGTCTGCTGTGGGTCCACCATGCGGGTGCTGGCCACTCCGTAACGCTCCTTCACCCGCTCGGCTTCGGCGTAGGGTATGCCCAAGCCCTTGACCAGATCGTTGCTGAAGCTCACGCCCCCACACGGCACAACGGCGACGTGCCTGATCTTGCCTTCGTAGAAGATCGCGATCTCGGTCGTGCGACCACCGATCGCCACGACGGCGCTGCCGACCTCGCGCTCCTCGGGCGTAAGCACGCTCAACCCAGCGGCCAACGGGCTCAGGACCAGCTGTGCAACCTCATAGCCCGCGCGCGTCACGGCCTTTCGAAGGTTGCGGGCCGCGGCTCCGGACGCGAGCACCATGAAGACTTCGGCCTCTAGCCTCGTCCCCAGCATCCCCACCGGGTGCTGGATCCCGCCGCGGTGATCTACCGAGTAGTCTTGCGGGATCACATGGATCAGCTCCCGGTCGGGCGGCATGACCACAGCACGGGCCACCTCGTGGACACGCTCGACATCGTCCTGATCGATCTCGTCCGCGCCGACCGCGACCACCCCGTTGGATGTTGTGGTCTGCACGTACTCGGCAGAGAGCCCCACATAGAGGCTGCGCGGCTGAACGCCAGCCATGAGCTCGGCCTGCTTGAGCGCCTGGCGTATTTCGTCGGTCGTCTCCTCGATGTTGCTCACGGCGTCGCGGCGAACCCCGGTGGGCTTGACTTGGCCGACGCCGAGGACCTTGACTTGTGACGAGCGCTCGCCATCCGAGATCAGCTCACCGATCACGGCACACGTCTTCGTCGATCCGATGTCGAGGGCACCGATGAGATAAGGTGTAGCGATCATGTCTGCTCTCTCCGCACCACGATTTGGTCCGCGTAGCGCGCCTCCACCAGCGTCGCAGCGACGCCACGGCTCCGCAGGTCCGCCAGCGTCGCCCGGACCCGTCTAACCAGGGTCTCATCAATCGCGCTGGGCAGAGCGAGACGCTGGGCGGGCTGCGCCGTCGTCAGATTCGCCATCAGCCCCTGATCCACCGCCAGCTCGAAGTCGGAGATGACCGATGCCAGCCCCGGATCCAGGACCTGAAGCCTTGCAAAGATCGCCAGGGCCCGAAGCGCTGAACCGTCGCGCAGTCGGGTTGAATCCTCCGCCAGCTCGGCCTGCACCGTCAGCAAGGGAAGGTCTAGCGATGTACCGGCGGGGTCGATCGGTAGCAGCGTCCCGTCGCCGCGAACCGCGCGCAGCTCTGGGGTACCCACAAGGGCCAGCGGCTCGACCTCTCGAACCACGACGCGCAGGCTCCGAAGCCCGGACCGTCGTATGTGAGCTTCGTCGATCAGCGGATGACGGATCAGCCGACGCTCGATTTCTGAGAAGTCGTCCCACACGGAACGCCCGCGACCGATCGCAACCAACCTCAACAGCGAGTCGGGCGCGACCCAGCGTGCGCCAACCACCTCGACCTGGCGCACGTTGAAGTAGTCGATACTCGCCAGCAACCTCCGCCCCCACACCGAGCCGGCGATGCCTCCGGCCACGACCAGGAGACCCATGAGAAACGCAACTCGCGGCAGGGCGCTCCGCCCCTTCATCTCAACGCTCCCAGCTCGCGCAACACCTCTTCCGGGAAGCCCCAGAGGTGGATCTCGGGTTCGAGCAGAATTCCAGTCTCCTCATGCACGCGACGCCGCGTCTCGATCATCAGCTCGATCACATCCTGCGCCCGGGCACTACCAAGGTTGACGATGAAGTTCGCGTGCTTCGACGAGATCTGAGCGCTGCCCCGGCGTGCACCGCGCATCCCCACACGGTCGACCAACTGCCAGGCGGACGGAGCCGGCGGATCGGGATTCTTCCAGGTGGACCCGCAGGTCGGCTGATCATAGACCTGCGCTGCCAACTTCGCGTCGCGCCGGCCCCGGTGCTCCCCCTCGACCCGTGCGGCGTCGCCGGGTGGCGCGGAGATCTCCGCCCAGAGAAAGATCGCTTCGGGAGTGAGATCGATGCCGCGATATCGTGGGCCCACGTCCTCGCGCCCTAGCCGCTCCTTCCTGCCGTCGGGCCAGAAGGCCTCAGACCAGAGCACGCGATCCCAGATCCCCTCCTCCGCCGTCCCCGCGTTCATGCGCAGCGCGCCGCCCACCGTGCCAGGCACCGCCTCAAGGATCCAGAGCCCTTCGCGGCCGGCGCGGCGGGCCGCCTGGACGACTCCGGAAAGCGGCGCAGCGGCCCCGCAGCCTATGCTCCGCTCGCGCACCTCGAGTGCCTTGAATTCGCCGCCCAGCATCAGTACTGGCCCACCCGGCCCGTCGTCCGAGATCAGCAGGTTCGCGCCGCCTCCCAGGACCAGGACGGGCTGGCCGCCGACCTCGGCGAGCAGCTCGCGCAGCTCGCTTTCCGAACTCGCCCTCGCGAAGGCCGGTGCCGGGCCGCCGATCTTCCAGCGGCTGAGCTCCGCCAACGGGACGTCATGCATCCACATGGCTCCTCAGCAGCTCAGCCAGCATAGCGTGGGCGACGCCACCGATGTCGCCAGCGCCGACGGTGATCAGGACATCACCCTCCTGCAGCGTGGCTCTCAGCGCGGCCATCAGCTCGCTCAGGTCCTCAGCGTAGTGAACGCGGTGGGCGCCCATCTGCTCACGCGCCGCCGCGACCACGAGCTCCGCCGACACACCGGGTATCGGCGCCTCGCGGGCGGCATAGATGCCGGTGACGAACAGCAGATCAGCGCCGGTCAGCACCTGTGCGAAATCGCCGGCGAACGCGCGCGTGCGGCTGTAGAGGTGCGGCTGGAACGCGACCACGAGTCGGCGATCGCCGAAAACCTGACCGGCTGTCTCCAGCGTCGCCGCGATCTCCGTGGGATGATGAGCGTAGTCGTCCACCACGGTGATGCCACCCGCTTCACCGAGCGTCTGGAAGCGCCGCTCGACGCCCGTGAAGCTCGCCAGCGCCGGCGCCGCTGCTCGCGGGTCCTGCCCCAGTGCCAGCACGACGCCGAGTGCGGCCAGAGCGTTACGCACATTGTGCTGGCCGTGCAGGGCGAGCTCGAACTCGCCCAGCGGCTCCAGGCCCCAGCGCAGCAAGAACTTTGTCCGCGCCGGCTCGAAGGAGATCGATTCGGCGCGCAGGTCCGCGTCGCTACCGAGGCCATAGGCCAATCCTCGCTCGCCCGCGACCTTCAGCCGCCGACGCGCCCCGGCGTCATCGACACAGGCGATCAGGCGACCGTCTCCGGGGACACGGCCGGCGAATTGGTCGAAGGCGGCTTCCAACTCGGCGAGCGTGGCGTAGGTGTCGAGGTGCTCCGCCTCGACGGACGTCACCACCGCCAGCTTCGGCCAGAGCGACAAGAAGGCGCGGTCGTACTCATCCGCTTCCACGACGTAGGTCGTGCTCTGCCCTATGCGGGCGTTGCCAGCCCAGGCCGCGACCCGTCCCCCCACCAGCGTGGTGGGATCGAGCCCGACGGCTTCCAGCGCCAGCGCGGTCAGGGCGCTGGTCGTCGTCTTGCCATGGGTTCCCGCGATGGCGATGAGCGATCCCGTGTTCACCAGCTCGGCCAGCGCCTCGCTGCGCTTCACGACCGGCAGACCCCGCGAGCGGGCCGCCTCCAACTCGGGATGGTCGCCGCTGACCGCAGCGGTGTGGACCACAGCCGTGATTCCCTCCATATGCCCGGGGTCGTGTCCGCGGTACACGGTCATGCCCCGAAGCTCCAGGTCTCGGGTCGTCTGGTTCGAGTCCTGATCGCAGCCGCTCACCTTCGCACCGCGCGCCTCGAGCAGCAGCGCGAGTCCCGCCATCCCGGCACCGCCAATCCCCATCAGGTGGATGGCGGACCCCTGGGCCACCAGCGTCGCTAGCTCGCCGTTCCCGTTCACCGATCCTCCGTGAGCCGCCAGAGGTCAGCGGCGATCGCATCGGCGGCGTGCGGGTTACCGCGCGATTCGGCGCCGCGCCTCATCCGCTCGAGCCGGCCCGGCTCGTTCAGCAAGTCGACCACGGTGTGCCACAATAGGCCCGGGGAGCGCGTGACCTCGACCTCCTCAAGCACGACAGCGGCACCCTGCGCCTGTAGAGACCTGGCGTTCCAGCGCTGATGGTCAGCGGCGGCGTGGGGCAACGGAATCAACACCGAGGGAACGCCCCAGGCGCATAACTCGGCCAGCGCCAGGGCGCCGGCGCGGGACACCGCCAGCGCAGCGACCTCCAGAGCCTTCTCCATCTCGTGGATGTAGGGTACCGCTCTCACCGGGACCTGCACGCCGAGGACCGCCAGGCGGTCCGACACCGCCGCGTGGTGGGCCGGCCCCGTAGACCAGAGCAGCTGCGCATCCTCAGGCAGCGGGGGCAAGTCACCTCGGTTCACGGCTTCGAGGGCGGCGATGAGCACCTCGTTGATGGGGCGCGCGCCCTGGCTGCCGCCCACAACGAGCACCGCGGGCCCTGGCCCGAGGCCGAACTGGGCACGCACCGAATCGGGATGCGGCCGCTGGTCAGGCCAGCGGATGGGGTTCCCGAGAGCGCGAACGATGGTGTCAGGACCCGGCCACAGGTGCTTCATCGCTTCCACGTAACCCAAGTGCAGTTGATCCACGTACGGGGCCAGCCAACGGGTCGTGAGGCCCGGGTAGCTGTTCTGCTCCTGTATCGCCGTGGGCAGGCCGCGGAGGACTGCCCAGGCCACCACCGGGCCCGCCGCGTATCCGCCTGTTCCCACCACGAGGTGCGGAGCGAACATCCCGAAGAGGCGGTGCAACTCCCGGACGCTCTGGATCGCGCTGGGCAACAGCCGCCAGTTCCGCCACGGCCGGCGGCGATAGATCGGTTCCAGTGGCAACAGACAGTGCGCCACTCCCCTTTCAGGGAGGATCCGCGCCTCGACGCCTCGCTGCGCGCCGACCAGCAGTATCTCGATCTCCTCACGCGCCAGGCGTTCCAGAGCCTCGGCCAGGTTGAGGGCCGGGTAAAGGTGCCCGCCTGTTCCACCGCCAGCGATGATCGCACGGTAGCCCACGTCATCACGCCCGCCAGCTGCCGACGTTGAGGAGGATACCCACCGCCGCCAGCGAGACCACGAGACTCGAGCCGCCATAGCTGATGAACGGGAAGGTCACTCCCGTCGTCGGCAGCAAGCCCAAACTCACGCCCATATGCATCAACGCGCTGACCACGATGAGCGCCGTGAGGCCCACGGCCAGCAGATAACCGAAGACGTCCGGCGCTCGCCGCGCGATTCTCAGACCCAGAACGCCCAGCACGGCCACCGAGAGCGCAACCGTCCCCACCCCCACGAGGCCCCACTCCTCGGAGATGATCGCAAAGGCGAAATCGTTGTGGGGCTCGGGAAGGAAAAAGTACTTCTGTGCGCTCTCACCGTAGCCCACCCCGAGTACGCCGCCCGAGCCCACGGCGATCAGCGACTGTCGCAGCTGGTAGCCCACCCCGCTCGGATCCGACCCGGCATCAAAGAACGTGACGAGCCGTGCCATGCGGTAGCTCGCGGCCTGGATCCACTCCCAGAAGAGTGGAAGCGCTATCAGCCCCAGCAAGATGAAGTGACCGATCCGTGCCCCCGCCGCGAACAGCACGATGGCGCAGAGCAGCCCGATCAACGCCGCCGACGACAGATCCGGCTCGAGCACGATCAGAAAAGCGACCGGCAGATAGATGACGCCGAAAGCCGCTAGTCCCCAACGGAGGCTGCGAAGCCGCTCGCCCTTCTTCGCCGCCAGCGCCGCCGCCCAGATCACCATCACCAGCTTGGCCAGCTCTGACGGCTGCACCTGCACCCCCAGGTCCAGCCAGCGGCGCGCCCCGTTGCGCGGTGGCGCGATCACTTCGGTGCCCGGGAGCACCAGCACGAAGAGCGCGAGCAGCGTCACGCCGAGCAGCGGCCAAGCGAGGCGCCGATAGATCCGGTAGTCGAGACGCGCAAGCACATAGAGGACCAGCAAACCGACCAGCGCCTTGCTCGCCTGCTGACGCAGGTAGTAGTGGTCCAGCAAGCCCTGCTTCTGAGCCAGGAAGGAGCTCGCGCTGTACACGGTGATCAGGCCAACGAGCACGAGAAACACGCTGATCGCCAGCAGCATCCCGGCATCACGTCTGGCGCTGCCTGCCGCCGGCACGTATGCATCGACCGCTAGAGATGCAGCGAGGTCCTTCATGGCAGCTCTCGACCCGCCAGATCTGCGAAACGCTCTCCGCGTTCCTCGTAGTTACGGAACATGTCGAAACTGGCGCAGGCAGGCGCGAGAAGAACGGCGTCGCCCGGCTGCGCCAGCTCAACTGCTCGACGCATCACCTCTTCGAAGGG
This sequence comes from Gemmatimonadota bacterium, assembly GCA_039586495.1. Classification (GTDB taxonomy): domain Bacteria; phylum Gemmatimonadota; class Gemmatimonadetes; order Palauibacterales; family KS3-K002. The sequence continues at coordinate 30,521 of JBDHKG010000003.1, forward strand.
CCCATCCTCTCTGATGAGCTGCACCCTACTGCCAAGCTCCGCCCCGATCTGTGCCGCCGCTTCGCCGAACGCCACCACCGCGCGCACCCGGCCCCGCATATCGGGCAGTAGGCTGGCGAACGTCTCACCCTTGGGCCGGCCACCGAGCAGGAGCACCACCGGGCGCTCGAGCGAGCGCAGCGCCATGCGCGTCGACGCGACGTTCGTCGCCTTCGAGTCGTCGATCCAGAGCACCCCATCTCTCTCGGCGACCGGCTGGAGGCGGTGCGGCAGCGGCTCGAACCCTCGCAGGGTATCCCGCACGGCCGAAGCGGGAATGTGCACGAACGTCGCGACGAGGACGGTGGCCAGGGCGTTAGCCACGTTGTGATCTCCCAGCAACCTGAGTTCCCTCTTGTTGACCAACTCCACCTTCTCGCCGCCACAGCGCGTCACCAGCATGCCGTCCGGCTCAAGAAAAGCTCCTTCTTCATCCCGCTCAAGTCGTGAGGAGACCCGGAAGTAGCGCGCGCTTCCGGGCCTACTTTCCGCCAAGCGCCGCACACCTTCGTCCTCGCCGTTGAGGACCCAGCGGCTCTCGGAGTCCGCGTTATCGAACAGCCGTGCTTTGGCCGCGTAGTAGTCCTCGATGTCGACGTGCCAATCGAGATGATCCGGACACAGGTTGAGGAAGACGCCGATCGCCGGCTTGAACCTGTCGATCAGAGCCAGCTGGAACGAGCTTACCTCGGCGACGACCCATTCGTATCCCGCATCCTCATCGGCAGCCAACTCCGAGAGCGCACGCCCGATATTCCCGCCCACACCGACGCGGGTACCGCCATGCTCGAGCATCGCGCCGGTCCAAGCCGTGGTCGTCGTCTTTCCGTTCGTCCCCGTGATCGCAATCATCGGCGCGTCGAGAAACCTGAAGGCGAGCTCCAGTTCGGAGATCATCGGCCGCTCGCGTAGGCCGGGCACCTGGAACACCTCGGCGCTCGGCGGTATGCCCGGGCTCACGACCACCAGGTCGCAGCGCTCCAACTGCCCGGCATCGTGCCGACCCAATTCCACCTCGACCTGCGGGCCGCGCAGCCCCTTGGTCTGCGCGCGGAGCTCCTGAGTGTCCGCCACATCACTGGCGTACACCGAGGCGCCGGCCTGTGCGAGCAGCCGCGTCGCCGCGCGGCCGCTACGGCCAAGTCCCAGCACGCCCACGCGCAGCTCCGACCATGCCTCGGGTGTCTTCACCGTATCTTGAGCGTGCTGAGCGCGATCAACGCGCACAGCACCCCCGCGATCCAGAAGCGAACGACGACCTTAGACTCCGACCAGCCGAGCTGCTCGAAGTGATGGTGCAGCGGCGCCATGCGGAAGACGCGACGCCCCTGACCGAAACGTCTTCGCGTGTACTTGAACCAGCTCGTCTGCAGGATGACGGACAGCGCCTCCACGACGAACACCGCCCCGATGATCAAGAGCAAGAACTCTCCCTTGATCAGCACCGCCACGGTGCCCAGCGCGCCGCCCATGGCGAGTGAGCCGGTGTCACCCATGAACACCTCAGCGGGATGGCTGTTGAACCAGAGGAACCCGAGCGCGCCGCCCGCCAGCGCGGCGCAAAACACCGACAACTCGCCCACACCAGGGAGATAGAAGAGCCCCAGGTACTGGGAGGCATCGACTCGGCCGATCAGATAGGCGAACAAGCCATACGTACCGCCCGCGATCGCCGCCAGGCCGGCCGCGAGTCCGTCGAGCCCGTCCGTCAGGTTCACGGCGTTCGCGCTGCCGCTGACGACCAAGGCGACGAAGGGGACGAAGAACGGTGCCCAGATCACCAGCCTCCACTCCTTGAAGAAGGGCAGCGTGGTGTGATTCATCGGGTACTCACTGAGCGGATACGTCCAGATGAGCAGCCCGAGTAACAGGCCGAGGAGCAGCTGACCCACCAGCTTGTAGCGCGCCACCAAGCCACGCGACTCGCGCCGCACCACCTTCAGGTAGTCGTCCGCGAAGCCCAAGAGGCCCATGACCGTGGTAAGACCGAGGGCGATGAGCACGTAGGCGTTGTCCATGCGCGCCCATAAGACCGTCGGAACGATCACCGACGCCAGGATGATCAACCCTCCCATGGTGGGCGTGCCCGCTTTGGCCAGATGCGCGTGCGGCCCATCCAGCCGGATCACCTGGCCAATGCCCTGGCCCCGCAACCAAGACAGGATCGGCGGTCCAGCCAGGAAGGCTATGATCAGCGCCGTCAGCATAGCTCCGCCGGCCCTGAACGTGATGTACTGGAACAGGTTGAAGACGATGTGCTCGTCGGCCAGCGGAAACAGGAATTCGTATAACACGTCGACCTCGCTAACCGTGCGTTCCGGAAATCCTCAGCCGTCCCTTTCCACCGAAGTCACGCTCGAAGAGCGGAATGGCCCGCTCGAACTTCTTGGCGCGGGATGCCTTGATGAGCACGACCTCGTCGCCCCGTAACCGAGCCGAGAGCTTGCAGTAGGCGTCCTCGAAGTCGTCGGCCCTGATCAGGCGCTCTCCCAGCTCGCTTGCCATCCCTGCGAACCCTGTCGCGAATTCGCCGCTCGCAGCGATGAGCTCGATCCCCTCGTCAGCGATCCACCGCGCTACCCGCCCGTGCAGCATCTGCGACTGCTCGCCGAGCTCTAACATCGTCCCCGCCAGCACCGCGCGGCGGCGACCCGCCGCCAGCGCGGAGAGCGAGTCGAGCGCAGCCCGGAAGGAAGCCGGGTTGGCGTTATAGCAATCGACGAGCAGCGTCAGATCGCCGAGCTGACGCAGCTCTCCCCGCATGGGCGGCAGCTTCACCGTGGCCAGCCGCTGTGCTGCCTGCGGCGCGTCGACTCCGAGAAGCTGCGCCACCGCCAGAGCGAACAGAGCGTCACGGATCAGGTGGGCTCCGAAGCCCGCCAGCCGGAAGTCGACCCCGGACCATCGCCAGGCGACCCCGTCCGCCGACACCGACCAGCTTTGCGGCCTCACGTCCGCCTCGGGGCTCAGTCCGACGGTGCGCACATCAGCGAGCCGCTGACGTGCCAGCTGGACCAGATCAGCAGGTTCGTCGCAGACCAGCGCTTGCCCGCTCACGCGCAGGTTCGAGAGCAGCGCGAGCTTCTCCTCCATGACACCTTGCAGATCCCCCAGTCCCTCAAGATGGCCCTCGCTCACGGACGTGATCACGGCAAAGTCGGGCTCGGCGATTCGGGCGAGCTGATCTATCTCACCGGCCTGGTTCGAGGCGAGCTCAAGCAACCAGACACCGGAACCTTCCGGCGCTGCCAGGATCGACAGCGGTAACCCTACCAGGTTGTTGTAGTTGGCAGGACTGGCGTAGGCGCCAGGGCCCAGCACCGCCGCGGTCAACTCGCGCGTAGTGGTCTTGCCGCTAGTCCCCGTGATGGCGACGACCTTAGGGTCCAGCGCCCGTCTCCGCACCGTGGCAAGCTGGCCGAGCGCGCGAAGCGTGTCGTCAACCAGGAAGAGCTCGAACTCATCCGCCACACCCTGCGGCCGGTGCTCTGCCACCGCGCCCGGTGCCCCGGCTGCCGCCGCTGCCGCCACGAACTCGACACCGTCGAACCGCTCCCCACGCAACGCGACGAAGAGCTCACCGGGCCGCAAGGTGCGCGTATCGGTGGACACCCCGCCGTAGACCCTGGGTTCAAGCCCTGTCGCAGGGATATCGAGCGCCTCAGCGATGCGCTCGCTGGTCCAGGAGAACCGTGGCATCACGCTTGGGCCCGCCCTCGAGAAAGGAGCTCGTTCACAATCACGGCCTCGTCGAACGGCCTTCGCTCCGTGCCGACGACCTGATACGTCTCGTGGCCTTTACCTGCCAGCAGAACCGCGTCGTCCTGCCCGGCGACTTCCAGAGCACGGGCGATCGCCGCCCGACGATCGACGATGTGCTCGTGCGGTGCCGATCCGAGACCGGGCAGAATCTCGGCAACGATCGCCTCCGGTGGTTCAGTCCTCGGGTTGTCCGAGGTGACAACCGTGTAGTCGGCGCCCTCGGCCGCGGCCTGACCCATCAGCGGCCGTTTCCCACGGTCACGGTCACCACCGCAGCCGAAGACGACGATGAGCCGCCCGGCTACGAGCGGCCGAACCGCCGCCAGCGCGCGGCGCAGCGCATCTGGCGTGTGCGCGTAGTCCCGCAGGACCAGCGGCGCCCGACTCAGGACCTCCAACCGGCCCGGCACCGACCGGACGGTCGCCAGCGCTCTCGCCACCGCCAGCAGGTCCAGGCCGAGAACGCCGGCCACCGCCGCCGCCGCCAACGCGTTCCGGACGTTGAACTCACCGAGCAGCGGCAGCTCGACCTCCGCTTCGCCGCCCGGCCCGACCAACGTCCAGCGTGAGCCCCCAAGCCCGAGACGCACACCTCGAGCTGCGTACTCCGCCTCGGCCTCCTGGCCGTAACGGACCCGGCGACCGCGCACCTCCAGGCCCTGCCACGCCGGCTCATCTGCATTCACGATGAGCGTGCCGTCGGCGGCAACCAGCTCCGCCAGGCGCCACTTCGTCGCGCGGTACCCTGCGAAGTCGGCGTGGTAGTCGAGGTGGTCGCGGCTGAGGTTGGTCAAGACGCCGACCTCGAAGCTCACACCGTCCACGCGGTACTGGGACAACGCGTGTGACGAAACCTCCACGACCACGCACTCGACACCCTCATCCTTCAGTTCCGCGAGCCGACGCGCGAACTCCACGGGACCCGGCGTCGTCAGTTGTGTGACTTCGCGCTCACCTGAAGCGGTCAGAATGCCGAGTGTGCCGATCGACGCGGTTGGGAGGTGTCGGGACAGGATGTGCCGGGCGAGGTGAACAGTGGTCGTCTTGCCGTTCGTCCCGGTCACACCGACGAGCCGCAACCCTGCTGCTGGCTCTCCAAACACGATTTGCGCCGCGGTCGCCGCGGCGCGCCGCGTGTCGGTGACGCAGATCTGAGGCAGGTCGAGCCCGGCCTGGGGATCCTCGACCAGAGCCGCTACGGCACCTGCCTCAGCGGCGTCCTCGAGGAATCGATGCCCGTCATTGACGAAACCACGGATCGCGCAGTAGAGATCCCCGGCTCGCACCTCGCGCGAGTCATCGCTGATCCCCGTCACCGCGACATCCAAGCGCGGCTGGGGCATGGCCAGCAGTCCACGGGACTGGAGGCGTGCAAGGATATCGCCGACAGCAATCACCCCGCACCCGTTGGGTTCTCGGGGCGCCGCGGTGGGCTGAGATCGCCACCCTGGAGGACCACACGCTCGCCCCGGCGTAACTCAGTTCCGACCGCTGGTTGTGTCGACACCGCACGTCCGCCTCCCCGCACAACGACTCGCCAGCCCGCCTCATGCAGCCGCTGAGCGGCCGCACGCAGCGAGAGCCCTCGCACGTCCGGTACTGCGGCCCCGCCCTGCGACGTCAAGCGCTTGTCCTGGGCACGCAGCAGCGGCGTATCGAGAGCGAAGATGTATGGGCTACCGGCCGGCGCCCGACCCGCTGGTACTCCCGCCTGTTCATCCGGAATTTCCGGCTCCCCCATCAGCGGCGGCGCCGACCAGTAGCTTCCCGCGAGAGCGGCCCGCACGGCCGTGCGCATCACTGGCGCTGCCGTCGCGCCTCCGTAGTACGCGCCGCTCGGTTCATCGAGCTTGACCAGGATCACGAGTTGAGGGTCGTCCGACGGGATCAGGCCGACGAAGGACGACGTGTACGAGTGCCCCGAGTATCCCTGCCGCTGATCGAATCGCTGGGCCGTGCCGGTCTTGCCGGCGACGCTGAGACCGCGCACGCCCGCACTGCGACCGGTGCCCTGCGTCACGGCACGGGCCAGTACACCACGCAGCTTCCCCGCCACGTCCTCGGGCACGACGCGACGGACCACCTCCGGGTCACGCCTCCAGCGAATCGTGCCCTCGGCGCTCTGCGCTTCGCGCACCAGCAGGGGCCGCATCAGCAGACCACCGTTCGCCAGCGCGCCGTAGGCCATCACCAGCTGGAGCGGGGTGACGGCGACCTCATAGCCGATAGCCAGCGACGCCTGGCTCTGCGCAGACCATTCCGAAGGGCGTCGAAGAAGACCAGGGGATTCGGAAGGATACGTGAGACCGGTAGGTGTCCCGAAGCCGAAACTCCGCAGGTAGCTGAACTGGACGCCCTTCGGAAGGCGCTCCGCGAAAATGGCCATGCCCACGTTGCTCGAGACCGCCAGGGTCTGTGCCAGGCTCAGACGCCCGTGCGGCTGCTCGTCACGGATCGTTCGTCCTGCGGTCCGATACGATCCGCCCCCCGTGTTCACGGTATCCATCAGGTCGGCCAGGCCCTCCACGAGCAAGGCTGCCACGGTGAAAGGCTTGAGTGTGGAGCCGGCCTCGTAGGGCTCAGTGGCCGCCGTCAGGTGCGGTGATCTCCAGTTGCTGCGCCGACTCGCCGCGGCCAGAAGCTCGCCGGTCTTCGGTTCGACAATCAGCAGGTCACCACCGCTGGCTTCCGTCTCTCTGACCGCGTCCTCCAGTACCGATTCGGCGAGCGCCTGCAGCTCGGCATCGAGGGTCAGATAGACATCGCTGCCGGGGCTCGGCGCGACGACCGTCACGGTCAGCCAATCCGCCGAGGCACCAGTCGCGTCACGTTGCCGTACACCGAAACCCGGCTGGCCCGTCAGCACGGAATCGAAGCCGAGCTCCAGACCGCTCTGGCCATGACCGTTGAAATCGACGCGGCCGACGATCTCGGCGGCCAAGGGACCACGGGGATAGAAGCGATCCACGACGGGCTGCGGGTGAAGGCCTCTGGGGATGCGCTCCTCGAGCTTCTCCTTCTGGAGCGCCGAATAGGTACCCGGCAGCCGAATCCAGGACCGCTTGCCCTCAGCAATGCGTCGCGTCGTCTCTGGCCTGAGCCTCAGCACGCTTCGAATCACTTCGGCCGCCGCACTCCTGTCCGCTAGCTCAGCGGGCGCCACGAAGATCTCATACGTCGTCCGGCTGACGACCAGTTCGCGGCCCTCCCGGTCGTAGATCGTGCCGCGTGGAGCCGGGAGCGGGACCCGCGTCTCGTGCTGCGCGATCGCCCGAGTGCGCCATTCCACACCTTGGAGCACCTGCAGCTGGAGAGCGCGGCCGAGGATCAGGCCCACCGCGAGCAGCAGAGCCAGCTTCAGCAGGTGGTGTCGGAGATGCAGGCGTCGCGCCTGGCGAGCCGCTGACCTCACGGCGCACCTCCCAGACCCTCTGACGGCATACCGCTGAGGTCGAGAATCACCAACTCTTCCTCAGTCGGCTCATGCAGACCCAGATGCTCCGCAGCTCGTACGATCCGCGCCCTGCCGCGCAGGTATGAGATCTTCTGCCTGAGCTCACTCCGGAGGACCTCCGCTGCCTCGAGTCCGTCGTTGATTCCGCCGATGCGCTCGGCGACTCCGCGCCCGTAGGCTCCGCGATGGACCGCCGCGAACATGCCGGCGAGCAGGAGCATGGCCGAGACAGCGCTAAGCAGGCCCCTGAGCCTCATTCCCCCCGCTCCCAGGCCCGCAGGCGCGCGCTACGCGCGCGGGCATTTCCAGCCACCTCTTCGGCAGTCGGGCGCAGGGGGGTGCGAGTAAGCTCGCGGCCCAGGGCCCGTCCCCGGCAGCGGCACACCGGAAGGCCGGGTGGGCAAATGCAGTCGCGGCTCCACTCACGGAAGGCTCGCTTCGCGAGGCGATCCTCCAGCGAGTGATAGGAGATCACGACCATCCGCCCTCCCGGCGCCAGCAGGTCAGAGAGTACGGGCAGCGCCCGTTCCAGCGAGTCCAGTTCCCGGTTGACCGCGATGCGCAGCGCCTGGAAGATCCGCGCCGCGTCGGCAGCAGCGACCGGCCGGCCCCACACCGCCTCCAGCACTCTCAGCAGATCGTCGCTGGTCCGCAGCGGAGTGCGCCCACGGCTCTCAACGATCCCGGCCGCCAGGCGCCGCGCACGCCGTTCCTCCCCATAGGTGCGAAAGATCTCCGCCAGCTCAACCGCGGACAGGCTCTCCAGCAGCTCCGCTGCCGTTACCTCCGGGTGCCGGCCTGACATCCGCATGTCGAGCGGGACACCCGGACGGAAAGAGAAGCCACGCTCGGGCGTGTCGATCTGGTGGGAGGACACCCCCAGGTCCAACAGAACTCCAGCCAACGCGCCCTCCCCCAGACCGAACAGCTCCCGTGCGTCCGCGTAATCCCCCAGCTCGAACGCGACCCGCGGCGCAAAGCCCTGCAGTCGCGCACGCGCCTGGGCCAGCGCCTCCGGGTCGCGGTCCACCGCCAGTACGCGAACCCCCTCTCCAGCTCTGAGAATCGCCTCCGCATGCCCTCCGCCCCCGACCGTGCCGTCGAGGTAGAGGCCGCCACGATCCGCCGCCAGGCAGCGCACCACCTCATCTAGCATCACCGAGTCGTGAAAAGCGTTCACCCTCAAGGCCGACCTACGACTCTCCCAGAACGCGCGGCAGCGGGCCGAAGCGCGTTGGAAGCTCTGGCGATGAGGGACGGTGGACAGACGGCTTTGCCCTACCCCTAGACCCCACACAGCCCTCCCCCTGCCACCTGCCCACCGTCCCGAAAGACACGGCCGACGGATGGCGGTCGATGCCCGTTCGACCCGGGCTCCAGATACTCCCCCCGATCCGCCCATCACGTCTCCTCGACCATCACCGCCGGCCTTGGCTCCTCACACAAGAATCTGACGAACGATACTCTCGTATTCCGGCTTCGCCTCTCCCGTCGCGCTCTTGAACAACTCGGGGTTCCAGATCTCGATCTTCTCCAGCGCCCCCACGATCAGCGCCTCCGTATCGAGACTCGCAACGCGCTGCAGCCGCTCCGGTATCAGGATCCGGCCCTGCTTGTCGGGGATCACCTCCGCCGCGGCGGCGGTGAGACTAAGCACGGTTCCGCGCGCCTCCGGCTGCCGGCGCATGAACTCGGCCAAGCGCTCCTCCACAGCGGCCCACGTCCGCAAAGGATAGAGGTAGAGCGCGGGCTCGTAGGCGTGGATCAGGACGAACCCGGCGTCGCCAGCGCTGCGGCGGAACGAGGCCGGCAACGCGAGTCGACCCTTTTCGTCCAGCTGATGGAGGTAGCTCCCCAAGAAGCCGGTCAAGTAACCTCCCCCGGCAGGATCACTTGAGCCCGGTGGCGGGGGACCCGGGCGCCCGTGTGGGGGCAAGGGACACTTGCCCCCACTTTTCCCCACTCCGCCCCCAACCTACCACGTTCGCCCCACGCCGTCAAGGATTTCCTACCACCTCCCCACAACCGGCCCCAGCCAGGCCTCTGGCGGATCGGATAGGGGGGCACGGAGGCCCCCCTCCCACACCACCGTACATTCGGTTCCGAGTACGGCGGTTCCCGTTGCTCTCCGCTCAGTGTGTCACTTTGCCCGCCGCCCAAAAGGAGCGCCCAGCCTTATCTCCCGGATTCCGTCCGGTACCTCCGACTTCAGGCCCTCTCGCGAGGCATCTGCTCCGAGCAGTCGGAAAAGCAACACAGCACAGCGCAACAGGTTCGGCCATTCACCCACTGGTCAGGCAGGCTAGTACGGCCTCGGCTGACTTCTCGCTCCGCCTTCGAAAAGACGTCGCCCTTTCAAGCGTAAGGCGAGATCTCCCGGGGTAAGACGCGCGACCTTCCTCCCATACACCCGCCGCATCTACTTCCACACCTTCCCGGATGGCTATCGGGCTTTGGATCTTGTGGCCTCCTCGCCCAGGTGTGGCTGCCTCCTATGCGGTTCCTGTTCGTCGGGCCGGGAGTTTGCCTACAGCTTCCTTCAGACGCCGGGTCACCCCGACCACCCTTGCCGTTCAGCTAACGGTTCCCGCCATCAGGGTCCGTAAGGGACTCTCACCCTCAGGTCATCGATCAAGCACCACACTCGACCGAACGGCGCTTCGCGCGCCACACGCCATGCCCGGCGCACCACAAAAAAAGCCCGGGCCTTGGCCCGGGCTTTTAGCTGGCGACAGCTGTAAGACGGCTAGCGGCGCGACAGCTGGCGAATCCGCGCCTCGACGTTCAGCAGCCATCTCTCGGTGGCGTCCCTCAGCTCGGGTACCTCGCGTCGGACGTTGCCGGCCTGCTGGAAGTGCTGCATGGCGGCCTGGAAGTTGGCCTGGGCGCGCTGCAGCTGGTTGAGGCCCGCGTCGTCGGGCTGCGCTAGCCGTTCGGCCAGCTGGTAATACGTGTAGCCCCACCAGAACTCGAGCTCCTGCCTCTGGTCTGCCGGCACGAACCGCTGAGCGCGCTCGAAGTTCCGGATGCCGGTACTGTAGTCGCCGCCGTTCCGCGCGTTGATCGCCTGGCCCCAGAACACCCTGAACACGTCGACCCGGCTGGACAGGCCTTCCTCGATCGCGTAGTTGAAGTCAGCCATGCCACCGGCCTCGTCGCCGGCCTGCAGCTTGAACTGGCCGCGCTTCAGGTAGCCGTTCGCGTAGGACGCATCCAGCTCCAGCACCCTGTCCATTGCGGTGGCGGCTTCGCTGTACCTCTCCAGCCGGCTCAGCGCATCGGCATAGAGCGACCACAGGCGTGGGCTGTCCCCGTGCGACCCGAGCGCACGCTCGGCGAACGCGACGGCCTCAGCGACCCGGTCGGCGCGGGTGTAAGCCGCGATCGTGTTCTCGATGATCCTGAGGTCCGTCTGCTCGCCCTTGATCTCGAGCACCCTCTCGTAGGCCTGCAGGGCGACATCCACGTAGGTGGAGTCTTCTTCGGAGTAGCGCAGCGCGTAGTCACCCAGCGATTGCAGTAGCGTGGTATCACTCCCCGCGTGGACCAGGCCCTCCTGAATGATGTCGATGGCCCCGACCATCAAACCGGCCTCCGCCATGTCGTAGGCGACTCTGATCCGGACCGGGATGTTGCCTGGATCGAGCTCCAGGTAGGCCCTGTAGTACTCGCTGGCCCTCTCGGCGTCGCCGATCTGCGAGTAGATATAGGCGGCGTTCTGCATGGCGGAGCGATGACCCGGGTCGTTCTCCAGCACCGATTCGAAGTAGACGATCGCGGAGTCCGCCCAGCCGTCGGTCCCGCTGTTCTCGTTCTCGTAGAGCTGCCGGAAGGCCAGCCCCTTGTGGTACAGGGCGTTCACACTGCTCGGGTTAATCTCCAGAGCCTCATTGCAGTTACGCAGGGCATTCTCCGGCTGCTGGCTGCTCACATACTCGGCGCAGAACTGGCGTGCTCTAACGAAGCGCACCTGCGTCTCGAAGGCCTCGATCGCCGCGTCAGCCACTCGCTGGACTGACTCGTCGCTCCTGTCCGCGATCGTGACGGTAGGCACCGGCACTTCTTCACCGGTGGGCACATCGATGAAGCTCGCCTCCACGTCGTAGGCGCGGCCGGAGGCTGCCACCGATCCCCAGAAGACGACCTGAGCCCCCATGAGGTTGGCTAGCTGCCGGGCCCGGATGGCGTTGAGGTCTTCCTGACTGACCTCGTACCGCCTCAGGGCGCGTGTGAACTCTCTCTCCGGGATCGGAGCATGGGTGGCGAAGTCCGCCAGTCGCTCGCTGATCTCTTCGGCGACATCCTCGCCGAACCTCCTGTGCAGCGCCCTGGATTCCATCGGAACCACGAGCACGCGGAAACGCCCTCCCGGCTCCTGCTGCGCGGTGATGGCGGCATGGGATTCGAGGGCCAGCGGTGCGGACAGCGCATACACCAGCGCTCCCAGCCCCGCCAGGCCAACTCCCCTCGAGCCGGCGTTGCTAGACCTCATCGACTCTCCCCCACGCTTGGGACCTCAAGAAGCGGGCGCCCGCCCGCGCCAACTCTCTGCCTTTACTTGCTCCGCAGCCCCGCCCCCGCTCGAAGAGCGGTCAACCCCGGTAATGGGCGCGCCTGGACTCGAACCAGGGGCCTCTGCCTTGTAAGGGCAGCGCTCTCGCCAGCTGAGCTACGCGCCCACCCCCCTAGCCAAAGGCGACAGGTTAAGCCAAGGCCGACTATGCGTCAACACGCCGCCCGACTCAGAGAATCAGCCCCAACGGGATCAGCACGGCGTAGGCAGCCACCAGCAGGATCGGCGCGATGACCGTCGACACGAGCGGCGAACTGCTGGCCAGCGCCACGTATCCCGCCACGATGATGACAGCCCCCGCGGCGAGCAGAACCCAGTTCAGCCGCGTGAACTGTAACCCCCGAGGGCCTTCCCCCGCGGTCCCGGTCATCGGCGCGCCACCCAATGCTTAGTCCCTATTTGCCACGCGGGCCGCACGCGACCCGTCCCCAGTTTTCTTACGGGAGCTTGTTTTCGGCATGAACCCATCCAACCTACCCCCTGGTATCGCCGCCGTCAATCATGCTGCCGCCCCCGGGCCCGGAGTCGTCAGCAGCCTCACCAAGCTCGCAGTATTGCGTATCCCGGCTCACCGCTTCCAACGCCGCCAGCTTTCGACGATATCTCTTCTTCTTCCAATACCCCAAGGCGAGAAAAAGGATCGTCAGAAGGGTCCAGAAGACGGCCGCTTGCGTCAGGACGAGGAGCCAGCCGTACCGATGCCGCACATCTCGTCGCCATAGGCGCTCGAACTGCCCGAGCGTGAGGCCGTAGGTACGTCGCATGGCCGTGTCGAGGTCGCCGGTCTCCCGCCAGCGCTCGAGGAGCCGGGCAAACCCGCTCGGACCACCCAACCGGGAGAGGAATTCCACAGCCGTGTAAGAAAGCAGGTAGGCGTGATCCGCGCGCAGACGGCTGCTCGCGAAATCGAGGCTCAGGGACTCGAGGGCTGGGAGCTGACTCAACAGGACGGCGATGCGCAGAGCCCAAGCATCGTTGGATCGCCAGTTTCCTGCGGCCAGCTGCGCATATCCTTCGTGGAACCAGCGCGGCACAGCGGAACCCAGATAGCGACTGAGCGCTACATGCGCCAACTCGTGCCTCAGCACCGTGATCAGGGGCTCGCGGCCAGCGCGTGCCGTGAACACCGGCAGTACGATTCGGTCCCGCTCCGGGAACGCCAGGCCCGCGCTCCAGTCCGGCACCCCGGGCGCCAGGGAGTCAAAGACCGCCTGATCCGGCGCCAGGTAGACGACGATCTCTCCACGGGCAAGCACGTCCTCCGGCAGCCCGGGCATCCGTGGTGGAGTCTCAAGCGCTTGGACAAGCGCTCTTGCTGCGCTCGCTTGACGGGGCCAGAAGCGGAACACCAGCGTGCCGGCCCGAAGTTCCTGCTGTGAGGCTGCAAGGTTGTAGTTGAGAAAACCGAGACCGGCGAGGAGGATCAGGCCGCCGGTGAAGATGGGTCGAAGTCGGGCGGTTGGCCGGATTCCACTCTGCGCGCTGCCTCCGCACAACGTCTGGCCCAGGGATCGAACCCCCCGGCGGCAGCTCCATCTTTCCAGGCCGACACCGCGTCTGCCCGTCGGCCTACCTGACAGCGCGCTCGACCCAGCTGGAAGTAGGCTTCGCTCAGCGTGGGGCCTAGGTCCACGGTCTCCAGAAAGAACGATTCGGCATCGTTGTACATCTCCCGCGCCAGGTAGACGAGGCCGAGATAGTAGCGACCGTAGAGCACGGCCCGGCGATCCGCTGCGCTGCGGACCGCTCTGGACAGATGCTCGATCGCCTCTCCGTAGATCCCTTTCTGTAGGCAAATGAATCCAAGGTTCAGGCGCGTCAGAACGTCGTCCGGGCTCACCACCAGGACGTGCTGATACGTGAGGACCGCCCCGTCATAGTCCCGCGACAGCGTCTGCGCCCACCCCAAGCACGATAGAGCCTCCAGGTCGTCCGGCGCCAGTCGCAGAGCTCGCCTCAGGATCTGCCTGGCAGTCTCATAGTCGCCCGCCGTAATACAGTTCCAACCTTGCTCAAGGAGGCCACCCAGTTCGCCGCCGCGCCGCGCCGGTGCCGCGGGCGCCAGAGCTGGGGCCGGGCCGGCAGGCTCATCGGGCCGCACGTCGTATCGCTCCGTCAGGCGTGTCAGGTCCTCGCGAAGCCCGGCCAGCTGTCGCTCGAGCCTTGTGAGGCTGTCGTGGAGCTCCGCCACCGCCGCGCCGAGCTGGGCGCGCTCCTGCTCGCTGCCGGCCCGCTCAAGCGCTGCCTCCAGCTCGCGGATTCGCGCGCGCTGCGACACGAGGGGATCGTTTCCGTTCAACGCTCTCTCTTCTTCGTGCGGCGCCGAGCGCGCTTCTTGCCTCGTGACTCGCCGGCAGCCGCGGCCTTCTCGTCGCTGCGACTAACCGCCTTCTGCATCCTCTCCAGTGCAATCCGTTCTTTGGAGCTCAGAATCTCGTCCACATCAAGCAGGATGATCAGCCGGTCCCCGTGCTGTGCGATCCCCTGTAGGAAACGGCCGGCCAGCCCCTTGAAGAACTCGGGAGGTGGACTGATGGCGTTATCCGGGATCGGCGTCACACCTGGCACCTCGTCGACCATCAGGCCCGCCCGGCCGCTGCCCAGCGAGACGACCAGCAATCGAGCGTCGAGCTCCCGTTCACGCTCCGGCAAGCTGAAACGCTTGCGCATCTCGATGACCGGAACGAGGAATTCTCGCAGCCGCACGACGCCTGCAACAAAGTCGGGCGCTTTGGGCACGCCCCGCACCTCAGGGACGCGGAGGATCTCGTGAACCTTCATGATATCGACTCCGAATTCCTCGCCCCCGACGCGGAAAGCCACGACCCGCAGCGGTTCCGAGGTCATTCGCTCTTCCCTCATGATTCTCACCTTGCCCTCGACTCGTTCCGCTCGAGGTCCGAGCAGCGGTTCGGGATCGACGTAGCGAAACAGCTCACCGTCGAGTTCGACTAGCTCCTCGGCGCGCCGCGGACCTCGCAGTGCGTGCACATCGGCCTGGACCACGTCGCCGAAAGTCTCCACTCTGAGACCCAGAGGCCCGCCGGCGGCGCCAAGCACCAAGAGCACCGAGGTCTTCGCCTCGGGATCAAGGCGCTGCGCACCTTCGACGGCCCTGGCAAGCTCCAAGACGGGTATCCAACGGCCTCGCACCAGAGCCAGGCCCAACCGGTCTTCGTCACTCCCCGGCAGGTCGTGGATGATCGGTCCGATCTCGACGACCTCGTTCACCACCTCCGCCGGCAGGGCACAGCGCGCTTCGCCGACGCGAAACGTGAGGAGGCTCGTCACGGCCACCGCCTCGAGGCCGACCTTGAGAGCGAGCCGAGGCACTCGACGATCGCCCCCGGGATCTCCTCCAATGGAACGACCTGCTCCACCGCACCTTCCTCCACCGCTCGGCCGGGCATCCCGTACACCACGCTGGTGGCGCGATTCTGCGCCAGTGTGCGTCCGTCGACCGCCCGGATCGCCGTAAGCCCGGCGGCTCCGTCTCGCCCCATGCCCGTCAGAACGACACCGACACAGCGCTCGGCGTAGGCCTCCGCCACGCTGGGGAACAGCGCATCTGCGGCGGGACGCGTGCCCCAGATCAAGCCCCGCTGGTCGAGTGCGATCCTGACGTCGCGGTCCACCCTGCGGACACGCATGTGGAAGTCGCCCGGTGCGATCCAAACCTGGTTCCGTGCCACCGTTTCACCGCCCGAAGCCTCTGCAACAGGGATCGGCGACACCTGGCTGAGCCGCGTGGCCAGCGTGCGGGTGAAACCGGCAGGCATATGCTGCACCACCAGCACCGCCGCCCCCAGGTCCGCTGGTAAGGCTCCGAGGATGTATGTGAGCGCCCGTGGCCCTCCCGTGGAGGCGGCGATGGCGACAGCAGCGTCATTCCCGACGCTCGTTGGGCGAACCAGGCGAGGTTCTCGCTGCACCCGTTCACACAGCAGCGCTCCGATGTCGGCGGCGCACGCCGCCTGCAGCGCCTCGTAGAGACGAGGCTCGACCTTTGCCACATCGAAGGAGATCGGCCCCGATGGCTTGGCCACGAAGTCGACGGCGCCGAGATCAAGGGCACGCAATGCCGCCTCCGAGCCGGTTTCGGTGTAGGCGGAGAGCACGACGATCGGTCGCGGGCTCGACGACATCACGCGCTCCAGCACTCCGAAGCCGTCAAGCCTGGGCATCTCGATGTCCAGAGTCACGACGTCAGGATCCAGCTCATCGATACGCCGCAGCGCCTCCTGTCCGTCAGCGGCGACCCCGACCACTCGAAATCCGGGAAAACGCCCGATCATGTCGGAGATCATGCGCCGCATGAAGACGCTGTCATCGACCACTAGCACATCAGCAGTCGCGCCGGCCTGTTCAGATGTCGACATCGCTGTTACCCTGCGATGAGACCACGACCCGCCCGTCGCTCAAATCGAATTCGATCGAGCGACCGCGTCCTCCACCGACCGCCTCGCCGATGATCGGGACATCGTGCTCAGCAAGGGTCGCGCGCGCCGCATCCACATTGCGCTCACCGATGTTGCCCTGATTTTCGGAGACCAGTTCATGAAACATGCAAGCTCCGCCTACGAGGCGTGCCGTGATCCGCCCACGCTCGGCTCCGGCAGATTCGAGCTCGTCCAGCAAGTCCGGTATTGCGGTCGTCGCACACCTGCCGCGCCGATCCGATTGCGATGAGTAAGTCGGGTCTGGCAGCAGTACATGTGCGAGCCCGCCGAGCCGGCTGCCCTCGTCGTAGAGCACGATGACAACGCACGACCCGACGCCGAGGACGGAAAGGATCCCCTCGGCTTTCCGAATACGTTGCTCACCAGCCGGTACGAACTCCCTCACCGTTTCCTGTAGATCCTCTCTCGCGCATCGACGACGTCGAAGAGGGGGCGCATCTCTGCGCCCAGCGTCTCGACACGGCCTAGCACCAGGTAGCCCCCCGACCGCAAGACCTCCGCGAAGGTATCGAAGACTCGACTCTGCGCGGGTCGGTCCAGATAGATCAGCAAGTTGCGGCAGAGAATGAGATCGGCGTCGAAATTCGGGCGCGCCCCGAGGATGTCCAACTGTTGGAATTCCACTCCCGATCGTATCGGCTCCTTGAGGCGAAACTCTTCACCGGCCGTGAACCACCGTCGGCGCAGCGCCAGCGGTGTCTCGGAGAGGGCGACCTCTGGGTACGTGGCCGCGCGCGCCGCCTCCAGGCTGCGGTTATCGATATCACTGCCAACGATGCGGACACCGTTCCAGCTGTCTCTGCCGTGCGCCGCGAGCCATTCCCACACGAGAATGGCCAGGCTGTACGCCTCTTCACCGGCCGCCGAGCCGGCACTCCACATGACGAGTGGTTCTTGCCGCAGCAGCAGTGCGGGCAGCACCTGCTTCTTTATGACGGCCCAGGTCTCTGGATTGCGGAAGAACTTGCTGACGCTGATGGTCAGCACGCGCAGCAGGCGATCGTACTCGGCCGGGTCCGCGTCGAGCAGCGCTGCATAGTCTGCGGGTGTCGCGACGCCTCGAGCCCGCATGCGCACCGCGACCCGGCGCCGCAGGCACTTCTGGCGATAGAGGATCCCGCGGAACCCTCGCTCGCGCTCGATCTTGGCGAAGAGTCCCGCGTACGCGGCATCATCGCTGATCACCGGCAGCGCCCCTCACGAATTCCAGGTTCGTGCGCACTACATCGTTGGCGGGATTGAGCTCCAAGGCGCGCGTCCACATCTCGATGGCCCGCTCGCGCGCCCGGCTCTTGTAGTAAACGTTGCCCAGCTTGGCGTAGGCGTCGTCCCCCAGATCGGGATCGGCTCTCAGCGCCCGCTCGTACGCCTCCGTCGCCTGATCGTAGCGTCCCTCGCGGTACAGCAGGTCGCCTAGGTTCTTGGATGCTTGCGCAAGGCTGGAGTCCTGCCCAAACGCCTGCTCGTAGAGCTCCCGGGCACGGTCTAGGTTGCCCTTCCTCTCCCGAATGACACCAGCGTTGTTCGCCAACGCCGCAGAGCCCGCGTGCCTTCCCACGCCCTCCTCCGCCACCTTTACTGCTGACTCAAGATCGGCTGACATGGCCTCGGCCAGAGCCCGCGTCGAGTAGTAGAGTGGCGGTAACGCATCCCCCACCGCCTCCGCATAGCTGTCGAGCGCGCCGTGCGCCGCCGCCGGATCGCCCAGCTTCAGCAGGAGCAGCGCCTTACAGAGGTGGAGCTGCGGGTGCGTCTTCACTCGCTGCAGCCCCTCATCCAGCACCGCCACCGCCTCAACCGTCTTCCCCAACGCGCCCAGCACCAGCGCCAGGTTGTTGTAGGCCGCCGGCCGCCGGCCGCCGCGCTCGATGACCTCGCGCAACTTCACCTCCGCGGGCTCCAGATTACCTTGGCGCAGCTCTTACGGCCTCGTCGAACATCGCGGTCTTGTAGAACGCCACGCCCAGGTTCCGGTGCTCGTCCACTCGTGCGCCTGTGTCCGCGCGTGCTGCCTCGCGCTCGCGTCGTCCCGCCCTGCGCACCAGTCCCACCGTGATCAGACCATAGAGCGCCTTCCCAACCTCGAACTCAGGCAGCGCGGTCTCTTCCACGATGTCCCAGCCGCTGTGCTTTCCATCCAGTAGGGGAAGGATCTTCTCCTGCTCTTCGGTGAGATTGAGTGTGGAGATGGATGCCGACCGCTCGGAATCCAGGGTGAAGGTGAGCTCAAGCGACGGTACCTTCTTCTCGATCTGGCTCCATTCGTCCACGCGGCGTGCGCCCTCAAGCAGCAGGCTCTCAGGATCAATGGATACCAAGATCGATTCCCGCTCCGGTCGCTGCCCAGGCTCGAAGTAGAACGTGCCCTGGCTCCAGGTGAACAGGTGGTAGACGGCTTCTTCAATCTGGTGGCGCACCCACTTATGGAGCGTGGTCTGATCGATGAAACCTTTGTCCTTGAGGATCTCGCCGAGTCGCCGGCCGTCACGTGCCTTGCTCTGCTCCTCGATCGCGTCATCCAGATGCTCACGCGCTATTACCTTCTCGCGGACCAGGATGTCACCGAGCCGGTCACGCCGGTTAAGCAGGGAGGCGTAGATAATGCGGCCCTCTTCGAAGTAGATGTAGCCAAAGCTCTGGCGGTCCGTTACCGACAGGCAGCCCGTCTTGCCCCCCATGGTCAAGAGCTGAAGGACATCGGGCAGGCTGGCTTCCTTGAGGCTACCCTTGATGGCCATCGTCCCAGTTCTCTACAACAAGCTCTTCGATCACGGGCCAATCCCACACGACCTTCTCGGAATCGAAGAAGAAATCATCGACGGCGAGATTGACCCGACGCGCCTCCGCCAGCAGTCCTCGGAGCTCCTCGATGCGATCCGGGTCCCTGAACGAGATTTCCGACGGCAGCTCGGCTTCCAGGCGTGAAAACTCCTCCTCGATCGCTTTCAAGGTGGCGACGTCGCGCTCGTACGCAGCTATCACCTGTTGGGCGTCCACGATTTCATCCCCATCGAGATAGGTCTCCAGCCGCTTGGTCAGATAGCCCTCGCCCTCCCACTTCAGAATCGCGCGTGCCAGATCCTCTCGCCATTGCGGTGCCCCGAGGGCTTCCTCTACTGCAGACGACACATCGCTGAGGAAATCCTCGAACTCGCTCGTCTCCTGTTCCTGAGCCTCAGCCAACCAGGGCAGTTCTGGGTCGCTGACCACGTCCGCGAGTAGCCGGTCCACCTCGTCCGCCTGGACCTCCCGCCTGGCCGCTTTCTGGGCCGCCAGCACACGGTTGAGTGCCCCCTTCAGCTGACGCACGTTCTCGATCGCGGAGCGGGCGATCGCATCGATAACCTCCGGGCGCAGAGTCGCCCCGAGCGCACCGACGCGGAGTTCCAGTATCGCGCGGCGTGTTTCGAGGACCGGGCGACCGATGTCAACCACGAGGCCGCCGCTGAACCTGGAGAGCAAACGATCGTCCAGTTCGCCCAGCTCCAGGGGTGGCCGGTCGCAGGCCAGGGCAACCTGCTTGCCGGCCATCAGCAGGTGATCCAACAGATGGAAGAGGGAGCGGTGGCTCTCGCTGTGGTGCCCGAGGAATTGCAAATCGTCGATGAGCAGGATCTCCGCACCATGATAGGATGTTGCAGCCTCGGCCTCCGCCGCCAGATGCCGCAGCAACTGTTCGACGGGGGTGTAAACCACGCGCATGCCCGGCTGGAGCTCCTGGGCGCGATTGGCAATCGCCACCAGCAGGTGCGTCTTGCCGAGGCCGGTGTCGCTGTAGATGAACAGGGGGTTGTACGCCGAGCCCGGTGACTCCGCCACGGTGCGTGCCGCCTCCCAGGCCAGCCGGTTCTCCGGCCCGACCACGAAGGAGGCGAAGGTCATGCTGGTGTCAACGGTCACGGCTGCCGATACCCTCCCTGTTCTTCAGTTCGAACGACACATCAAGCTTGCTGGCCAGCTTCCTGAGCACGCCCTCGCTCGCTGACCTCAGGGTATCGAAAACCCCCTCCCCCAAGAGAGCCGATGCCGGGTAGCTTGGGACATTCCGGAAGTTCAACTCCTCCTCAAGGCGCTCAATGCTCAGGACGTTGGGCAGATCGCGTTTGTTGTACTGAATCACGACCGGGATGTCCCGGATGTCGATTCCGTGCTCAAGCAAGTTCTCCTGCAAGTTCCTGAACGACTCGATGTCTGCTTCGAGCTGCGACTTCTGGCTGTCGGCCACGAACACGACTCCGTCTGCCCCCTGCAACACGAGTTTGCGGGTGGCGTTGTAGTAGACCTGGCCCGGGACGGTGTAGAGCTGGAAACGGGTGGTGAAGCCGGAGATCTGGCCAAGTTCGATCGGGAGGAAGTCGAAGAAGAGCGTACGGTCAGTTTCCGTGGCCAGGGAGACCATCTCGCGTTTGCGATCCCAGGGCACTCGACTGTGGATGTACTGCAGGTTCGTCGTCTTACCCGACCGCCCTGGCCCGTAGTAGACGATCTTGCAGGTTATCTCTCGGGTTGCGTAGTTCACCAACGACATGATCAGCCGCCAATCAGGTCTTGGAAGAACCGATCAAGGCTGTTCTCCAACTCAGCCTCGAACTCCCTAGAGCTCACCGAAGAGCGTGCCGCGTCCATCGCCGGTAGCTGCCGTATCCGCCTCACGAAGTCCTCGAAGAAGACCCGCACTAGACCGATGGAGGAACTGTCGTCGAAGACGGTCACGAGCATCAGTTCGCCGGCACCCGAATCGAAACGCCCGAGGAACAGCTGCCGTAACTGGCCGGCATGGTGCAGGTGCTCGAAGTGATCCTCACCGAGCTGGCCGGCGAGCGCACGGCTCGATGCGTTGATGCCGGCTGCAAGGGCCGCCACTCCGATGAGATCGTAGAACCGGTCAAATCCGTGCTGGGCAAGCACCTGACCGCTCCGATTGATCAGCACGGCCAACCTGACGCCCGAGTCTCGAACGAACTGCTCGAGTGGACCCTCGAAAGCATTCTGCATCTCCCGGAGGTCAAGACGTTCCACTCTACTACCGTCCCGCCTTTACCAGCTTCTCTGCGGCGCGACGAACTGCGAGCCGCGCCTGGCCGGCGTTAGCGCGTCGTTCGAGCACAGCCATGAGCGCGAGGTCGTCCTTCCCTGCAATCAAGATCCGGCCTTGCTCAGCTTCGAGCTCCAGCGTGCGTCCCTGCCCCCTCCTCGCGCCGGTCGCACGGCAGGCACGCCGGTAGAGCGACGCCGCCAGGGCGGCCACAGCTTCACCGTGGACCCCGACGTGGACGCGTCCGTCCACGACCAGGCCATCGCGTATCGCCACGACGAGCGCGCCACGAACGCCCGGAAACTTCATCACCTCATTCAGCAGCCCCTCGAAGGCACCCGTTCTCATTTGCCCAGGCTGTCCAGGTGTTCTCGTGCCAACTCGCGTGCCCGTTCCAGCACGCGCGCCGCCTGGCCCGCCGGAAGGTCGCAGGCCGTCGCCACGATGAGCGTATTGCGACCGACTTCAGAGATCGTCAGCCGAACCACTGCACTCTCGATCAACAGACTCTGGAGCCCACCGAGCTGGAGATAAGAGGCGACCCGCTCGGCCTCGGCCCTCGCGCCGCTGAGGGTCACGCCCAACATCCTGTCCGATTCCACACCGCGTGGCGTCATCCGGCCCTCGACCAGCTGGCCGGTCGCGTCTACCAGCAGCGCGCCGAGCGTCCCCGGGGACTCACGCTCCAGTGTGGTGAAGAGGCCATTCACAACGGTCGTAGTGTTCTCGGCTTCGTCTCCGTCCCTGCGCGTGGCCTGGAGCCTGCTCAAGAGCTCTGCCACGGTGGCGTCACCGGGAGCGATCTTGCGGGCCACCAGCAACTCCTGCTCCGCATCTGCCCGCCGCCCCTCGTCCAGATAGAGTCGAATCACGGACAAGCGAGACGGCAGATGATCCGGCGCCAGCTGAAGGACGATCCCCCACTCATCCAGCGCAAGCTCCCGCTCGCCACGCTGCTCGTAGATGCGCCCGAGCTCGCAGTGGGCCTCCACGTGCGTCGGGTGACGCTGAAGGCCGCGCAGGCAGAGCCGAAGCGCGCGATCGAGATCGCCCCGCTCGCGGTACGCAGCGGCCAGCTCCACGAACGCCGTCGAATTCGGGTTCGCAGCGACTTCGGCGCTCAGCTCCTGCAGCGATCTACGGGTGCTCTCGGCCATTGAATTCGCCCAATATCGTCTGCAGCTCTCGCACCACGGTCATGGCACGCTCGACCCGTCGCCGCTCCGTGCCGTCTGCTGCCATGCGTAGGTACGCCGCCCACTCGCGTGCGGCGCCCTCGACATCGCCAAGCCTCAAGCGCACGAGGCCTAGTCGCTGTCGCGCATCCTCAGCCAAGGGATCGAGGTTCAACGCGATCTCATAGCCTTCTGCCGCGCCCACCAGATCGCCGCGCTCTTCTTGGACGCGTGCATCCAGATAGTGGGTTCTCGGCTCGTCGGGATGACTGCTCAGGAGCGGCTCAAGCTGCTCATGTGCAGCATCCAGCTCGCCCAGCTTGAGCAAATCCTCCACCTTATCGAGTGCGATTTCGTGCGGCGGCTTGGCTGGGGCCACGACCTCGGAGCCGATCTCGAGCAGCCCCTGCTCTGCCAGTCCGGAGATCACCTTGCTGATCTCAAACTCGTTACGCCCTAACGTGTGGGCGATCGATCTAACGTCACTCACACCGTCAACGCGCCCCACCACTTCCCATTCATCCGGTGACAGGTCGAGTATGCCACCTTCATCTGCCGCTCGCCCGGACAGCCGTGGCACTGCGCTCGGGTCCTCGATGGTCGTTGAGAGCGCTGAGAGCTCGTCGGCGCGCCGCGCTCGTTCCATCAAGATCGACTCGACCGGTATCCAGGTGGCGCACTCCGAGTCACGTATCAACCGCTCGACGAAGAGGAAGCGCCCATCACGCCATGCCAGGATCTCGTAGACGAACTCTTCGACCTCAATCTTCACGTACCTCTCAAGGTCCTGCCGCGCCACAACATCCAGCGAGTCGAAGATATCACGCCAGGCAAGCACAGGATTCTCGGCACGCAGCTGACTCGCACGCTGAAGATCCGCCTCCCTGATCTTGCCAGCGTTGAGAAGCATATAGCCCAGACGCGGCGACGCTTCGTCCAAGTCCGCACCGACCACAGCACCGGCCTTGAAGACCACCACACCCCGTGTGCCCGCCGGCTGCTGCACGATCTTCAGCTCGCCTGTCTTCCGTGAGAGGTGAAGGAGCTGGAAGATGTCGTGCAACGCGAACTCACGCAGCGAACCCTCTATTGGCATCAGTCGCCACTCCTCGCTGCGGCGCCCTCAATGGCGTGCCCCATCCCCAGTGCCACCCGCGCTTGGACGCGGGCCCTCGCGGCGTATTCGCTCTCGGGCACTACCTCGATGAGCCGCCGCCAGTAGCCCAGCGCTTCTCGGTAACGACCGGATTCCGCAGTCAGCTCGCCGAGACGAAACAGCACCGACGGCTGCTCCGGTTCGAATCGCAGTACCCGGCCAAACGCCTGCTCCGCATCTCTTCGTCTTCCTTCTTTTGCCAGCGCCTCACCCAACATGACCAGCGCGTCGAGGTTGTACGGCTCAGCCTCAAGAAAGCCAGCCAGCAGGTTGACGGTCTCACGGGATCGACCCTGTCGGCTCAACAGCTCGGCGAGCAGCAGGGTGCCTTCCGCATAGGTGGGCATCAGCTCGAGCGCCTGCCGGACCTCGCCCTCCGCCTCACTATACGCGCCCTCGTCGATGAGGATCCGCCCCAACTCCACTCGGGCCGCCGCGAAATCTGGATCTTCCGCGATCGCCAGCCGGTAGGATTCCTTGGCGTGCCGGCGGTTCCCTATCGCCAGCGCCGCCCGTGCGACTTCCCGGTGCACCACCGGATCGCGTGGTGAGGTTCGCGCAGCTCGCTCGAGCACCTCCATCGCCCGTTCGGCCTCACCCGAGCGGGTCAACGCTTCCGCCACGGTCAAGAGCTGAGCGACGTCCGAGGCCGCCTTGGGCTGAAGCTCCTCCGCTACAGCACGCGCCTCTTCCGTCCGGTCCAGCCGCAGCAGACAGCGGGCGAGCCCGGCCAGCACATTCGGGTCCGCAGGCCGGAGCGTGCGGGCCTCCCGGAAGCGCTCCAGCGCCTCGCCGTAGAACCCGCGCTGGAGGTAGACGTTCCCGATGACGAGCGCTCCCTCAGCCGTATCACCGCTCTCGCGCATCGCACGCACGGCCTCGGTCAAAGCCCGTTCGTAGAGCCCGCTCGACAGGTAGTCGCGCGCCAGCGCGAAGGCGTCGCCCTGGACCTCTAGGCCCTCCGCCGCCTCGGGCGCTGGCTCCGAGGCCTTCGCCGGAGCGTCGAGTTCTCGGAAGACCGTGTCCAGCTCCGCCGGGTCAAACTTGAAATCACGGATGCCGGGGCCTTTCGCCTCGATCCGCTCCGGCGCCGCCAGCTCCGGCGCCCAGACTTCTCCACCTTCGTACTGCAGGTCGATCGCGAGCTTGAATCGCGGCGCAGTATAGTACGGGTCGAGCTCCAGTGCGCTCTTTGTCTCGCGCAGCGCGCCCTCATGATCGCCAAGCCGGGCCAGGGCAAAGCTGAGGTTGTAGCGCGCCGGCGGGAGTCTCGGATCCGATTCGACCGCACGGGCGAAAGCGTTGCGGGCCTCAGCCATCTTGTCCATGGCCATGAGAGCCAAACCCAGACCGTTCCACGCATCCGCCCGGCCCGGTTCCGCATTCAACATCTGGCGGTAGAGGCGGAGGCTATTCTCCGGCCGGTCGGTCTTGATCCAGAGCAACCCGAGGTTCCGACGTGCCTCGTCCAGCTCAGGCTTCACTTCCAGGGCTTGCTGGAATGCTGTCTCCGCTGCCGCCATGTCGCCGCGGTGCGCACTCAGCACGCCCACGTTGTTCCACGCCAACGCGTACTTCCCGTCCCACCTCAGGGCACGCCGGTAGCTCTCCTCCGCCTCGTCAAAGTGGCCGATCTGGTGGAGCGTCACACCGCGCTCATTCCACAGCTTCGGGCTGTCTTCCTGTGTGGCGAGCAGTGTATCGTATCGTGCCAGCGCACCATCAGCGTCGCCCTCAAGGAGCGCCAGTTCTGCTTCTGCCTGGTCGATGAGCGTCGCATCCTCACCCGCCTCGCGTCCGCGAGCCAACTCTCGACGTGCCTCTTCGTAAAGGCCGCGCGCCCGGAACGCGATGCCGAGGCTGTAGTGCGCGAATGCCCGCTGGCCGTCAGTCGTCAGTGTCGGCGCGTTGCCGGTGAGCTCGAAGTAGCGGGCCGGGCTGTAGCGGTCGAGTGACAGGTTAGCCTGCGCCTTCGCAGACGCAGGATTGAGCTCAGTCGCGCGCTTGGCGTGCTGTGCGGCCTTCTCTGCCTCGCCTGTGTCGCCGTAGACGAAACTCAGGAGGTGATGCGCCTCCGACATCGACGGGCTCAGCTTCAGCGCTTTCTTGAGATGGATGATCGCCTCCTCGTCCATACCCTGGTTATAAAGGATCTCGCCGAGCGAGTAGTGGATCAACGGGCGATCGGGGTCTAGCTCGCTGGCCCGTTCGAACCACTCGATCGCCCGCTTCAGCTCACCCCGGCTCTTCTCGGCGCTGCCGAGTTTCATTAGCACGCGTACGTCCTTGCGTCTTCTCTTGATCAGCAGTTCGTACTGGCCGATTGCCTCATCTACTCGCCCGGTCTGTAGATAGGCGTCCGCAAGCTTAAAGCGAGCCTCGTCGTCCGACTCGTCGACCTCGAGACGACGGACGAACTCAGCAATCCGCCGATCGTAGTAGCCGGTTTGGTGGTACGCGATCTCGAGGTTCCGGCGTGCCACCTCCATTTTCTCGTCGATGGCCAAGGCACGGCGAAACTGCTCGATCGCCTCCTCGTACAGACCCTTCTGGTAGTAGACCACCCCCAGGTTGTTGTACGCACCAGCGTCGCCCGGATCGATCCTGCGGGCCAGTGCCCGGAGCACGCGCAGATCGCCCTCGGAGTGAACCGTGCTCTTCATGCACTATCCCAGCCGGACGGCCTTCAGTATGACGCTCAAACTGGAAGGATCCGGCAGCAGAACGAAGTGCCCGGACATCCCCGGATCGCCGGGTTCAAAGCGGAAGCGGGTGTCCAAGATGATCACATAGCTTCGGTCATGGCCGAAGTTGAGATAGGTCGTCGAGAGAATCGCCGCACAGAGATCTATCGCCAGGCTGGGCACCGACGGGATCAGCATCAACCCGAGCATGTCGGAAAGCCCGCTGAGATAGGCGCCCGTCAGGATGTTGGCAGTCTCCTTGAGGGAGGACTGTTCCAACTCGGCAAACATCTTGGTTGTACCGGGCTCCCGGTTGAGGAGCATGTCGCTCAGCTGCAGCGCGCAGTCTTTCCGGAAGATCAGCAGGCTGCGCCCCGTGAGGTCGCCCAGCACGTGCATGAGAACCGCGGCGACCACGCCACTTCCGTTCCCTACTGCCGAGGCAGCTTCCTCGATTGGGCAGATCTGCACCTGCGGCACGTCGATCATGATGCGGCGATTCGTCAGCTGACTGAGTGCCGTGGCTGCGTGACCCGCGCCGATGTTCGCGACTTCCTTCAGCGCGTCAAGCTGCCGTTCCTCGAGCCCTCGCGTTTCCTTCATCTGTTCAGCCGCCAGACAGGTGACAGGGTCGCGCTAGCACAGACTGCCAACGTCGAGCACCAGAGCTGGCCGACCATCCGGCCGCACTGTGGCGCCCGAGAACACGGGTACGGCCCCGACCGGTAGGTCGAACGGTTTGATCACGATCTCCTCCTCACCTACGAAGTCGTCCACCGACACGGCTAGCCGCGTGCCTGCGAACTCAAGTGCTACGAGGTTGAGCGGCCAGCCCTCGGGCCCGCCGGCTCCCTTGCCATTCCCCACAGCGCCACCCAACAACACCTGCAGGCGGGTGAGCGGCACCCGCTCGCCGTGCCAGCTAACCCACTCGTGCCCGTGAGCCTGCTCGACGGCGCTCTCCAGGAACTCGAAGCTTTCGCGGGTGAATGTGGCAGGCAGAGCGTAGATCTGCCCCGCTACCTTCACGATGAGGGCGCGGATGATGGCGAGAGTGAGTGGTAGCTCGAGGCGAACCGTGGAGCCGACGCCCTTCTCGCTCTGAAGCTCTACCGAGCCGCCCAACCCTCTGACCGTGTCTTCCACCACGTTCAGCCCGACCCCACGGCCGGAGAGTGTCGTAATCCGAGGCGACGTGGAGAATCCAGGTCGCGCCATGATCCGGAAGAGTTCCTGGCTGGTCGGCTCCGCATCATCGCCGAGCAGACCCTCGCGACGTGCCCTCGCCGTCACTTCCTCGCGATCGACGCCGCGTCCGTCGTCGCTGACCACGATTACCACACGCGAACGCTCGCGCCGTGCCGACACCTCGATCCGCCCTGCCCGCGGCTTGCCGGCCTTCTTGCGCTCGGCGGGCGCCTCAATACCGTGGTCGACCGCGTTGCGAAGCAAGTGAACAAGCGGATCGGAGATCGCGTCGAGCATGGACCGGTCCAGCTCGAGATCCCTTCCTGAGACCTTGAGCTCCACTTCCTTGTCGAGCATGCGCGCAGTCTCACGCACCAGGCGCGGGAAGCGATCGAAGATCTGCCAGACCGGCGCCATCCGGCTTTCAACGACATTGACCTGCATCTCAGCGATCAACCGGCTCGCTTGCTCGACGCTGTCGTGCAGCGGCTCCGATCCCAGTTCGTCAGCCAGCGCGTGAAGCCGACTGCGCACGATGGTCAGCTCCCCGATCAAGTTCATCAGCGTGTCGAGCCGCCGAATGTCGACGCGCACACGGTTGGCATCGGCCCTTCTCACAAACGTCTCGGCCCGGTGCGCCCGCACGCGGGCCGCTTCCTCTGCGACCGCTGGAGCGGCGGGTGCAGCGGCGGGTGCCATCTCCCCTAGCAAGCGCCACTGCACCAGACCCTCGACCATCACAGCCGCATCCGGCGGCTCACTTCCCTTGACCGTCGCCTCCACCGACTGCTCCAGCAGGTCGAGCGCCTGCAGCAAGAGGTCTATGACGGTACGGTCGACCTGCCGGCGCCCCGCCCTCAGCTCATCCAGCACGGACTCGATGCTATGGGAGAGGCGCGTTACCGCCTCATAGCCCATCGCCGCGGCCATCCCCTTGATCGTATGGACCGAGCGAAAGACGGCATCCAGAGCGCCTCGCTCAGCGGGCTGCTCCTCGAGGGCGACCAGCGCCCGACCGATCTCGGCGAGGTGCTCGCGCGCCTCGGCAGCGAAGAGCTCAGCGTACCTCTCCTGTGGCTTCATCCCAGTACGCGCTGCACCGCTTCGACCACCCGCGACGGTTGGAATGGCTTGACCACGAAATCGCGGGCTCCAGCCTGGATCGCCTCAACCACGAGAGCCTGCTGCCCCATAGCGCTGACCATCAGGATGCGGGCGTTGGGATCCACCTTCATGATCTCGCGAACCGCATCGATCCCGCCCATGTCGGGCATCACGATGTCCATGGTGACCAGATCGGGCTTGAACTGCTTGTACTTTTCCACCGCTTCAACACCAGAGGAGGCCTCGCCCGCGATCTCGAAGCCTGCACCCTCCAGAATGTCAGCGATCATCGTACGCATGAAGATCGCGTCATCAACAATCAGCACCGTGCGGCTCATCGTCGCTCCTATCCTCCTACCGATACGAGTCGAATCGATTGATCTTGGTCACCAGGCTGGCCGAGCACACGCGCAAAGACCGAATCCAGGTTTAGCTGCAAGAACGGCCTCGGGCCAGACTGCCCGACACCATTCACCAAGTCACGCGCGCCCAGCCCTTCGAGGAGATCGCCATCCACATCGAGTTCCGCCCTCGTGTAGGGGACGACCCCTACGACACGATCGACACCTAGCGCCAACTGCCGGTTCCCGTTCTCGAAGAGAACCAGTGCCGACCCTTGGCCCCCGGTCGAAGCCAGACCCAGAAGCGTGGCGAGTTCCCCCGCCACCACCAGCCTCCCCCGCAGGTTGATGAGGCCCAGCACGCCGGGCACCGCGCCGGGGACAGGGGTCGCCTCATCCAACACCATCACCCCACGCACCTCCCGCGCGTCCACTGCGAAGAGATAGTCGCCGACCTCAAACAGGAGCTGGCGCCAATGGGGTTCGGCCACCGAGTGCAACCCTCTGATCAGGTAATGGGAAATGGGGGAGGGATCGCGGTGCGTCGCGCGCGGAAGTATAACTATAGTAAGGACTAACGCCGCGGTCAACTCGTTCGGCGCGCCCACTCCACGGCCGCTGCCAGGTCCTGCGCCAGCGGTGCGGAGAACTCCAGCAGTTGCCCCGTCAACGGGTGCGGGAAGCGGAGCTCGGCGGCATGCAAGAACTGCCGCCTCACCCGGCGTGCCAGCTCCTGCGGCCAGCGTCCCTCGAGGCCACGTTCCCAGCCGGCCGCGTACTGCCGATCGCCTACGACCGGGTGGCCGATGTGACGCAGGTGGACGCGGATCTGGTGGGTCCGACCCGTCAGTAGACGCACACGGAGAAAGTCCGCCGCCTTCCAACGCTCTAGCCGCTCGATCTCGGTGACCGCCGGTCGCGCCCCCGGAACCACGGCCACGCGTTTCCGGTCGCGCCGGTGCCGGCCGAGCTCAGCCTCGACACGTAGCTTGTCATCGCTCAGGTGCCCCCAAGACGCCGCCAGATAGAGGCGAAAGATGACCCGCCGTGCGAGCGCATCAGCCAAGCGACGGTGAGCCCTCTCCTGCTTGGCCACGATCACCAGACCTGAGGTATCCTTATCCAGGCGATGGACGATTCCGGGGCGGCGTGCGCCTCCGATCGGCGAAAGCTGGCCGACCCTGTGCAGCAGCGCGTTCACCAGGGTACCCCGGGGGTGACCTGGTGCCGGGTGAACGACCATCCCAGCCGGTTTGTTGACGACGAGAAACCCCTCGTCCTCAAAGAGCACGTCTACCGGAATGTCCTCCGGCTCGGCGACCGTCGGTTCCGGTGGTGGCACCTCGACCACGATCGTCTCGCCAACTTCCGGAACGTGGCTCTTCTTCGGCACGCGATCGGCGATGCGAACGCGGCCCGCTTCGATCAGAGACGCAGCATGAGAGCGCGAGAGGGAGAGCTTCTCGGCAAGATAGCGGTCGAGCCGCTGCCCGCGCGGCTCATCGACCTGGATCTGATAGGTTACGAGTCTGTCAGGCCCCTCAGATCTTTCTACTCTTGTCACGGTCGCGACGCTGGTCCTCCGCCCAGAGCGAGGCCAGGAGCAGCACCGCGCCGATCGTGACCGCCGTGTCCGCGATGTTGAATACCGGCCAACGAAGACTCCCGATCCCGAAATCGAGAAAGTCGACCACTCCATGCGCGGACCGAAGCCGATCGATCACGTTGCCCAGCGCTCCTCCGGCAATGGCCCCGATCGCGAACAGCCTAAGCCGATCGTCCGCCGTTGTGTGCCGGTACATCACGATGAGGACGGCGAGCGCGATAAACGCAAGGCCCAGGAAGATGAACCGGGAGTACGGACCCAGGTGTAGGCCGAATGCGGCTCCGGGGTTGTGAATGTAGGTCAGGCGAAACAAGTCGCCGAAGACCGGGATCGACTCCCCGACAATTAGCGTGTGCTGGACCAAGTACTTCGTGAAGAGATCCAGCACCAGGATGGCAGCAGCTGTTCCGGCGAAGGCACCCAGCCTGCCCTGCAGCGACACCGCGTCCGCCAGCTCACTCGGCTTCTCCACTTCCCCAGCGCGCGGATAGCCGTCAGGAGCCACTGTTCTCCTCGCGCTCCTTGCACTGGATGCACAGCCGCGCGTGAGGCAACGCGTCGAGGCGCTCGAGACCGATGTCGGCGCCGCACTCCTCACAGAAACCGTACTGATCGGGCGTCCTGTAGAGTCGGCGCAGCGCCTGGTCAATATGATAGAGCAGTCGCCCTTCCTTGCTGGCAAACAAGAAGGCCTTTTCCCGCTCCATCGCATCGGTTCCCTGATCAGCCATGTGGAAGCTGTAGGCCGAAAGATCTCCGTCGGAGCCCTGTAGGGTATCCGAGAACGACTCGTCAAACTGGGCCAGCTGCTTGATGATCTTC
>JBDHKG010000071.1:0-14578 GCA_039586495.1 Gemmatimonadota bacterium
GGCCGGCTGGGACCCGGCCTGAAGTGAGGCGGGTATGTAGACCGACACAACGTTCGGTGCGTCGAGTCTGGTGAGCAGAGGGGAGCGCGAAGCCGGCAGCACGACTACGCCGAGTTCGCTCAACGTCGTGCTCTCCACGCGATCGAAGAGCCCATCGTCATCGACGTCGACCGAGTCCTCCACGACCATGTCGATGCCCTCGGTTTCCGCTACGATCGAGTAGAGGTACGAACGTCCCGCCGTGACGGAGGCATCTTCGAAGGTCGAGGGGAACTGGCCGCGCTCGTCGGGCGTCAGTATGGCGTAGGCTTCCCAGCCTGTGCCGATCGGGTTACCCGCCTCGTCAATGGCAGGTTCCGCTGGGCAGCGATCGCCGGCCTGCGTGGCCGTGAACGTGTCCCCGTTGTTGCACGACTTCAAGATCAGCAGCCGGCTGACGTTGTTCGAGTTCACCTGGTCGTCCAACGCCTCGACCAGCCCCGGGTTCAGCGCCTTCAGCCGGCCGAGGAGCGTGCCCTCGGCGGCTTCCTCGAGGCGCTCGACGTACTTGAGGGCGAACGCGTCGCGCCAGCTTGACGCCTCGTCCCCCAGTATCAGGGTGACGCCCGTTTCGCCGCGGCCGCGAGAGCCGGCCTGTACGGACGCCGAGACGATCCTGGGCGGCGCCGGCACTCCGGGGCCCAGGTAGAAGTCGTAGACGTAGAAGTTGTAGATGTTCTCCAAGAGCGACATGAAGCGGGCCGAATCCGGGGCTGCGAAAGCTGCGACCACAAAAGGCGCCGTATCGCCCGCTGCCAGCGGGAACGGGCCGACACCGAACCAGGAGGCGTTGTACGCCCAGTTGAGCGTGTGGTCGGGCAGCGTGTCGCTCCAGAGAGCGATGCACTCGTTGGTGAGCGGGTTGCACTGGTCGAAGAAGAGCGTGTCCGGCCCGGTCCCCGCCCCCGGTGGCTTGTTCGTGTAGCTCCAGTCCCCCGGCACATAGTAGTTGAAGCCGCCGGGCCCGCGTGGGTTCGTCGGATCCAGCCGTGTATCCGAGCCCGCTTCGGGCTTGAAGAGCATCCAGTACTCGCGGATGCTCAGCAGGTTCGGGTCGCGGCCGTCGAGGGCGGCGATCGGCTCGGCAGCTATCGTTCCCCAGCCGCGGCGCATGCTCAGGCTCGAGAACTGTCCTTGAGTGCACTCGAAGCCGCAAAGCGAGAGCCGGTTGAACGTGATGGTGTCGCCCGCCAGTGGGTGAGCCGGGTTGTAGAACTTGCTCTCAGAATCGCTGAAGTGCTTGAAGCGCAGGTCGCCGATCGGGCTCTTCAGGAACATGAAGCCCGAGGCGCCGGCCCGGAATCCTGCGGTGGATCGGGTGCTTGGGCAGGAGACCGAGGTCGGGACGGGATCGCCGCCATCACAATCGGCAGTCCGGCCCAGCTCGTTGCCGATCACGGCGCCCATCTCGGGGATTCCGTGTATCGCCCCCCGGCGACCGGCACCGCCTCGAAGCCAGCGCGGCTCGACGCCGACGTAGACCGAGTCGTAGTCGAGGGGAACGCCGTAGAGCTCCTCGCTCCTGTTGATGAGCAGCCCCTCGTAGATGAACATCCCGGCGACCGTCGGGATACCGAAGCTGAAGGCGTTGAACTCCCAGTCGAGGCCCGGTGGGTAACCCTGCATCTGCGGATCACCGGTCTGGCCAGGAATCACTTCGCCGTAACGCAGGCTGTGCTCGAGGCCGTGGTCGCTCATCACGCCGTACGTCTGGAAGTCGCCGACGAACTGCTTCTCCTCCAAGGGGACGTAGTTCCCGGGATCGACACGCCAGAACTCGAACGCGAACTCGTCCCCCTTTGCCTGAAACTCGCTCAGCCATCCGGGCTCGTAGTTGACGGGGCGGCGGCCCTGCCAGCCCAATGCCCCCCAGGTCTCGACGCAGTCACTGCCGGCCAGCAGCGGGAACCCATGGGGATAGCTACGCCAGTTGCCGTCGTGGTCGAGGCAGCCGGCGCCAGCGGCGGAGAGGACGCCCTTGTGCAATAGACCGGCCGATCCGTCCGCGCCCTGAAACATGTGGATGCTGGCCATCCGCCCGAGGTTGGCGATGAAGGTCCAGCCACCCCCCTGTACCTTCTGGAGCGAGGGTGCCAAGTCCCGGTTGCGGACCCAGTCGCTGCGGGCGACCGCCTCGTAGAACTGCACCTCGAAGTACTGGGGCATAAGCCCGCCCGGCAGCACTTCGGTGCCACTCGTGTACATCGGGAGCGTGCAGCAGGCGATGGTGGAGAAGTCCCCCGTGTCCATCAGCCCTGTGTTCGTCGTGAACGCGTAGAGGTTCGGGTCCTGGAGCCGCATCCCGGTGCCCGCGAAATCACCTATGCCGAACAGCCGGAACTGACTTTCCGCTGGGCGGCAGTACTCAGGCGGCGGCTGGCCCTCGACCCTCCAGACGCTCGACACCTCCGAGGGCAGGACATCACAGTTGGCGTCCCTGAGCGCCTGAGCCGCGGCCGGCGTCTGGCTGAACGCGACCAAGGCGCTCACAGCGAGCAGAAGAGCGGCGGCTCTGTCCGCGGAGGTCTGAACATCCCAATCTCGACTCATCTTGGTCCTCGTCTTTGCCGTTCGAGAGGGAACGACCGGTTGGGCGCCGGGGCGCTGCCCCGACGCCGTGTCGGTTCGTCAGAAGCTCACACGCAACCCGGCGTTAATCGCGCGCGGGTTCGACACCATGAAGGGGCGATCCCAAATCTGACTGATCGTGCTTTCCGCGGCCGGTCCGGCCGAGATCTGCTGCAGCCGCGCGTGCGTGATGGCACCGCTGTCGCAGCGGCCGGTGGACGGGTAGACCTGCAGGCAGTTCTCGCGGTTGAGAAGGTTGAACACGTTGAAGAACAACCCGTAACGCAGGTTCGCCATCCGCCAGTCTTTGCTCAGGTAGACGTTGATGGTGATGTTCGTGGGCGTCGTGCCGCTGTTACGCTCCAGCCGCTGACTGCCGCTGAAGTTCACCTGCGGCGTATAAGGCACGCCGCTCGCCACCCGCACCACGGCACTGGCGCTCACGTTGCGCAGCACGCTGCCCAAGCCCAGCGGGAACTCGGGCGCATCATCCTGACCGACGCGGAAACGGAGCACGGTGTTGAAGATGTGCGGAAGGTCGATGGTCGAGCGGATCTCCTCCCGGGCAGCCGGGTCTCCCTCGTTCTGCTTCTGCTGCTCGAGATCCGGCGGCGCCGCGTTCGTGCGCGTCTGCGCGTACGAGTACCGCAGGTCGAACCCCCAGTAGTTGGCCAACCGCCGGCGCAACGAGACCTCGAGTCCTCGCACCGTCTGGTAGTCAAGGTTCAGCAGCACATCGTAGAAGGGGCGGATGGAGCCGTAGGTGGCTGCCGGATCGTTGACCGGCGTGCCATCCGGGCGGTAGCCACCGTCGCGAATGCCCGTGAGCCCGCTCTGGTCCTTGCTGAACAGAATCAGGCTGAGCCCGTAGCGCCCATCGAAGAGGTCGGACAGGTAGCCGATCTCGTACAGCGTCGTCTTCTCGGTCGGCAGGCGCGGATTACCGATAATCGGGTTGAGGCCGGGGAAACCGGCGACGAAGGCCGGCGCATCAGCCGTCCCTTCGAAATCGGTCCCGATCCCGGTACCCCGGTAGAGCGAATGCAGGGTGGGGTTCTGGGCGTAGCGCCCGGCGTTGAACATGATCGATGAGTTCGCCGTCACCGGGAAGGAGATGCCGATGCGCGGGCTGAACTGCGTTCGGGTCGGGGCCTCCGCGAAGTCGTCCTGGAACGCCGTCTCGGCCGCCAGTGCCATGAGCTCGCCAGCGCCGACGGCCTTCTCGATCGAGCATGCGTCGAACCCTGTGAAGGTCTGGTCCTCGAACTCGTAGGTGAACTGAGAGAGCCCGAAGCGCTCGGGATAGTCACAGACCTCTCGGGCCGTCGTTCCGTTGGTCGGGTCGCGCGGGTCGGCGAAGAACAGGCCACCAGCCTTACCGTAATCGAAGCGCGCGCCCAGGCTCACCGTGATGAAATCGTACTCGATCTTGTCCTGGATGTACGCCGCGGCATCCCAGGGCTCTGCGCCGTACTCGAAGAGCGCGATCTCGACGTTGTTCAGCCCGACGTCCCGACCCTCGGAGAAGTCAACGTCGTGCTTCTGGTAGAAGAGACCCGCCTGGAGGTTATGGTGATCTGTAGCCTGCCACTCCACGTCGAGGCGGCCGACTCGGGTCGTTACGCTCTCACCGCCAAAAAGTCTGCCGGTGCCGAAGATCGGATGGGTCTCATAGTTGCGCAGCGTTCCAGTGTAGGCGAAATACAACGCGTTCGAGTAGACATACGCCAGCTGGTCCTGCAAGCACACCCCGGATAGGAAGGTGCAGGTGTTGCGGGCCTGATCGAACTGCCCAAGCGCGATCGTGTACCGCATCCGGGAGCTGATATTGTGGTCCCACTTGCCGACCACGAGTTGCCGCTCGAGGTTGATCGACGACTGCAGGGCATACTGGTTCTCCTGCTCTGTCCCCCGTAGGTCCTCCATGCGGGTGACATAGGCCCCGCCCAGGTAGGAGCGCTCGCAGACATCGCCCCACTCGGGGTACAAATGCTTGCACGCCGCCACCATGTTGAAGCCGGTCTGGACCCACTCGTGGTCGAAGGGCTGCAGCTGCCGCCGGTAGTCCAGAACCGTCAGGTTGAACTTCGCCGTCGGGCTGAAGTAGAAGCTCAGCTTGGCGAACAGATCGCGTGTGTGATCGAAGCCCAGCTTGCGCCAGCCTGGGAGGAGGTCAAACATCGAGGCGTAGTTGCTTCGCTCGTCCCGCGTGAACTGGAGCGGGTTCCAAACCTCGTCGTCGAATTCGAGGACCCGGTCGGCACCGGCGATCTCGCGCCCCGCCACCATGAAGCGGAGCCGATCATCCGTGCCAGGAACCGGACCGGCCAAGTAGCCTTCGGCCTGACGATAGTCACGCAAGTCATCGAAAGAGCTTCCCAGCGAACCGGCGAACTCCGAGGTCTGAAACTCTGCGGCGCCGCGAAGCTGGGTGCCGCCCTCCTTCGTCGCGATATTGATGACCCCCGACAGAGCGTTCCCGTATTGGGCGTCGAAGCCGCCGCGGATGTAGTCGATCTGCTCGACTGCCATGCGGTCGAGGAAGAACGCGGGACCGCCGAAGACGAAGTTGGATACCGGGATACCATCGACCAGCGTGACCGTCTCGCCCAGGCGGCCGCCGCGAATGTGCACCGGCTCGAGACCGCGCCGCGTGTCCACGAACGCGACCACGTCGGTGTTGTCGGGCAGATCGATGAACCCGTGCTGGAGCTCGAGCACCTCTGCCAGATTCGTGACCGGGAGCGCCTCGATATCTGCCGCCGTGACCAGGTCGCGCGCGCCCGTGGCCTCGATGTCAACGAGCGGGGCCCGCTCGACTTCTACGACTAACTCCTCGATCGTCACCGCCTGCAAGGGCAGCTGGAAGTCGACGTGCCGGGTGACGTCGATCGACACGAGGACGTTCTCCTTGCGCAGCGTCGCATAGCCGATGAGCTCCGCCACAACGCTATACGTTCCCGGCGGCACGTTGACGATGAAATAGCGGCCGTTTTCCTCGGTAAGGACCCCGCGCTGCAGTTCCGCGATGTAGACCTGAGCGGCGGCCAGCGGCTCACCGGTTTGGGCATCGCTCACCACTCCAGTGAGCTTCCCGGTTTGCGCCCGGGCCGGGACTGCCGCGAGCGTTACCAGGCCAATGGCCAGAACCGAACGCATCATTGCTCTCATTGTTGAGGCGCGCATGTCAACTCCTCCACGCGAGCGAGACAGTACTCTGCCGGTTCCGCAGAGAAAGCATGCCCACCCGGGGGAGCTCCCCCAGGTGGGTCTTCGAGCACAGAACGAAGTAGTACGAGCTCCAGGAGAGCCGGAGACCAGACCAATCCCTTCCGGCTCTCGATGGGGGCGTCGAGGTCGGGCAAGAGTGAGCAGCGTAGCGTGACAATTGGGCACCCCTCCCGGATCCGGTTTACCCGGCAAGCGAGCGTCGCTGCTGCCTGTCTATTGATATATTACAGCTTACTGTCTAGCTGATGGCTGGTAGCAGAGACATACTAGGAAGAGCAATCCTGCCTGTCAAGACGCCCGTGGCCGGGGCGTTTGTCGAGTTTCGATTCCCCTCGCGGGAGGTGGCGTGGGCCCTCTCGCTTCAGCGCTCGCGTGCGCCATCGGAGATCGTGGCTCGGCTCTCGCCCGCTCGCGACTTACGCTCCGCGGACCCCCGGTGCCTCCCCCTACCTGTCCGTGCCTTGCACTCGACGAGAGCGACGGCGCGACGACTGCCCCGTCACAGCGAATTCGGCGAGCAGTAGCTGACGCTAGTAGTGGCTGCTACTCGTACAGGAGGTAGCGTGCGCGCAGCGGCAGGAACGCGGCGACCTCGCCCTCCCACGCGGAGACCAGTTCCTCCAGGTCGGCCCCCGCCTCGATCCCCTCGCGCAGGCGCGTCGTCCCGGCGAGCCGGTCGAAGTGCTCTAGATTCCACTCCCACTGCGGGCCGGCCAGGCGTCGCGCCTCGATGAGGGCGGCGACGCCGGCAACGGTCGGATCGTAGACGCTGCGATCGGTGACGATGAAGCGCACGCCGCCCACCTCCTCGCCCTCGTACTTCCGATCACCCGGCCCCTGAGGCGTGAAAGTCGCCGGCTCGAAGCGTACGCCCGGCAGCCCGTAGGCATTCAGGCGCTCGGCCAGCGCCGCGCCATCGAGCCAGGGCGCCCCGATCTGCTGGAAGGCGATGTCGGTACCCCGACCCTCGGAGAGGTTCGTCCCCTCGAACAGGCAGGTGCCGGGGTAGTGGGTGGCGCTTTCCAGCGACGGCATGTTGGGCGAGGTCGGGACCCAGGGCAGACCGGTATCGTCGAACCACTGGCCGCGCTTCCACCCCGCGACCGGTACGACGTGGAGTTCGGCTCCAATTCCGAAGCGGTCGTTGAACAGGCGCGCCAGCTCGCCCGGCGTCATCCCGTGGCGCATCGGGACCGGGTAGAGGCCCACGAACGTGGCGTGCTCCGGTTCGAGCACGTTGCCCTGGACGAGCTCGCCGCCGATCGGGTTCGGACGGTCGAGCACGATGAACGGTATATCTTCCTCGGCCGCCGCTTGCATCGCCTTCGCCATCGTCGAGACGTACGTATAATAGCGGGCGCCGATATCCTGGATGTCGAACAGCAGGACGTCGATGCCGGCGAGCATCTCGGCTGTGGGCTTCAGCGTGTCGCCGTAGAGCGAGTACACCGGTAACCCGGTGCGCTCGTCCACGCCGCTCTCGACGCGCACGCCCTCATCCACGTCGCCACGGATGCCGTGCTCCGGCCCGAACAGGGCGACGAGGTCGACGCCGTGGCCGCGCAGCAGGTCTATCGAGTGAGTCCCGTCCCGGGCGATGCCGGTATGATTGGTGATCAGGCCGACGCGACGGTCGGCCACGAGGTGGCTCGAGTCGGCGAGTAAGATCTCGATTCCTGGGCGCACGTTGTCCGTCTCCGTTGTGGACGGCGCGCAGCCCGCCAGGCTCAGCAGAATGAGCGAAGCGATGGACAATTGCGGGGTCCTTTGGCGCGCCATAGGTTGCCCTCTCCAGCTTCTGCAAGTCGTGGTTGGCTCTGCGAGGTTCTGTCCAGTTAACCTCGGCGAGTGCAACAGCCCCGTCAACTCCTCTTACAGAAACGGACGTCGAATGTCGAGATCGATCCGCATTATGACCGCTGCCGCCCTGGTGGTTCTCAGCGCGTGCGGGGCGCCGCCCGCTTCCCGTCCGCTCGGGCCGGCCGTCGCCGACCCTGGCGTGGCCCTGGACGCGAGCGAGCGGCGCTGGGTGGAGGGCACGCTCACGTCGCTCACGCTGCGCGAGAAGGTCGGTCAGCTCGTCATCGTCTGGATCCCGGGCGGCTACGCGTCAACGGCGAGTGACGAGTTCGATGCGTTGACGCGCTGGGTGGTCGAGGAGGGGATCGGCGGGGTTGCGATCTCCATCGGGCTGCCGCACGGCTACGTTGCGAAGCTCAACAGGCTTCAAGAGCGTGCGCGTGTACCGCTGCTGGTGACCGCCGACTTCGAGTCGGGTGGGCCGGGGATGCGGCTCAGCAGCATCTATGCGCTGCCGTCGCTGCTTTCCCTCGGGGGCGGCACGATGTTGCCGCCCACGATGGCGTTCGGAGCTATCGGGGATGAGCGCTTCGCCTATGAGCTGGGCCGGATCACGGGTCGAGAGGCGCGCGCGGTCGGCGTGCACGTGACGCTCGCGCCCGTGCTCGACGTGAACAGCAACCCCGAGAACCCGATCATCAACACGCGCTCCTTCGGCGAGGATCCGGAGCTGGTCGCGCGCCTGGGCGTCGCCTTCATCCGGGGCGCCCACGCCAGCGGGCTGCTGACGACGGCCAAGCACTACCCCGGCCACGGTGACACACAGACCGATTCCCATCTCGAGCTGCCGGCGATCAGTGCCACGCGCGAGCGCCTGGACACGGTGGAGCTGGTCCCGTTCCGGCGCGCCGTCGCAGCCGGGGTCGACGCGATCATGACCGCGCACATCGCGGCCCCTGAGATCCTCGGGCCCGACGCGCCGCCGGCGACGCTCGCGCCGTACTTCCTCGATCACCTGCTACGCCGCGAGTTCGGGTTCGAGGGGGTCATCCTCACGGACGCGATCAGGATGGATGCGATCGCGAACCGTTATGGCGTCGGCGACGCCGCCGTCCTTGCCCTGGACGCCGGCGCCGACGTGATCCTGGCACCTCGGGACGTGGCGGCTACGATTGACGCGGTCAGCGCTGCGGTGAGAGAGGGTCGGCTTTCCGAGGCCCGCATCGACGCGTCGCTGCGCCGCGTGCTCGAGCTGAAGGCGCGTGCGGGCTTGCACCGTGGCAGCCTCATCGATGCTGAGGCAGTGGACGCGATCGTCGGGAACCGGGCGCACCTGGCGTTCGCGGACAGCGCCGCCGCGCGCTCGATCACGCTGCCCCGGGATCGCGACGCACTCATCCCCATCGACACTTCGAGGATCGAGCGCCTGTTGAGCGTGGTCTTCTCGCGGCGCACAGACGCGGTGGCCGGGCGCTATTTCCACCTGAGCGTCGCCCCCTACTTCCAGCAGCTCGACACGGTCTGGGTCAACTACGGTACGCACCCGGCGACCTACGACTCGCTGGCGACGCTGGCCGACTCTGCGGACCTCACGCTGGTATCCGTCTACGTCTCACCGCGGGCCGGAGCCGGCACGGTGGGGGTGCCGGAGCCGTTCGCCGACTTCGTTAGCCGTCTCGTCGCCTCCGGCAGGCCCTGCGCGGTGCTCTCGTTCGGCAACCCGTACCTGCTGACGGACTTCCCGGACGTGGGGACGTACATGATCGCCTGGGGCGGTCGTGAGGTGTCGCAGCGCGCCGCGGCTCGGGCCGTGCTGGGGGAGTCGGGGATCAGTGGTCGGCTGCCGATCTCGCTGCCGCCGTTTCACCGCGCTGGCGAAGGGCTGCGGCTCCCGGTTCTGGCCAAGGCCTCCCCCGGCGAGGTTGGCATGAGCGTCGCGGGCTTGGCGCGAGTCGATAGCATCATCGAGGCGGCGATCGCGGACTCGGCGACACCGGGCGCCGCGCTCGCCGTCGGCCGACATGGCCGGCTGGTCCGGCTGCGCGGGTACGGGCGATTGGACTGGGAGCCGGGCGCCGCGGCGGTCACGGATTCGTCGATCTACGACATGGCCTCGGTGACCAAGGTCGTCGGGACGACTACGGCGCTGATGCTGCTGACGGAGGAGGGACGCATCGATCTCGACGCGCCGCTGGCCAGCTACCTCCCCTGGTTCACCGGGGCCGGGAAGGAGACGATCACGGTGAGACAGCTCCTGCTGCACCGGGGCGGCCTTCCGGGCTGGATTCCGTTCTGGCAGGAGGTCCAGGGCCGAGCGGCCTACCAGTCGGCTCTGG
The DNA here is from genome assembly GCA_039586495.1 of Gemmatimonadota bacterium. Lineage (GTDB taxonomy): Bacteria > Gemmatimonadota > Gemmatimonadetes > Palauibacterales > KS3-K002. The sequence goes on from JBDHKG010000071.1 coordinate 9,975, forward strand.
CGGCGGTCGCACCGATCGCTCTGCCGGGCGACACGACGGTGTACAGCGATCTGGGCTTCATCATGCTCGGCTTCCTGGTCGAGGAAGTCGGCGGCGCCCGGCTGGACGAGTTTCTCGACCAGCGCCTCTTCGCCCCGCTCGGGATGGGCGATTCGGGTTTCAACCCCGACTCCGCGTTGTGGGCTCGCGTGGCGCCTACCGAGGTGGACACGGTCTTTCGCTTCGAGCACGTGCACGGCGTCGTTCACGACGAGAACGCGTTCGCGCTGGGCGGCGTGGCCGGTCACGCCGGGTTCTTCTCGTCCGCTCGCGATCTCGCCGTGTTCGCCCAGATGATGCTCGACGGTGGGACGCTGGCACGCTGCCCGGCGCTCGGCGCACCCTGCGCAGGTGGCGCCGGCCCGGTGACGATCGTCGGGGCCGACGCGATCGCCGGGTTCACCGCGCGATACGATTCCGCTGCGACGCGTGCGCTCGGCTGGGACACGCCGAACGACTGGTCGTCGGGTGGCCAGTATCTCACGTACAGCGCCTTCGGCCACACGGGGTTCACCGGCACGAGCCTCTGGATGGATCCGGAGCTGGACGTGTTCGTCGTGCTGCTCACCACGCGTGTGAACCCGACGCGGGAGAACCAGAAGCACATCCCCCTGCGCCGGGCCGTGCACGACGCTGTCGCGCAGGCGATCAGGGACGTAGCGATCAGGAAGAGAGATGCCGCCCCGTCCCCGTGACGCGGCTCGACTGGCCGGTCGTCGTCGCCTAGACTTGAGGAAGGATCACAGCGAAGACGCGGATCACAACCACGGTGGAACGAGATGTTGACACAGCGCGAGAAGATGAAAGTCGTCATCATAGAGGGACTCGACCGCATCGCGCGGGTCGTAGCTGAGCGAATCGCGTCTGTGATCCGCAGCCAGGCGACGGCCGGCGCGAAGGCCGTGCTCGGGCTGGCGACGGGCTCCACACCGCTTGGGGTCTACCGTGAGCTGATCCGCATGCACAGCGAGGAAGGCCTCGATTTCTCGAACGTCGTCACGTTCAACCTCGACGAGTACTTCCCCATGGACCCGGGAAGCATGCACAGCTACCACCGCTACATGTGGGAGAACCTCTTCGATCATGTCAACATTCGCCGCGAGAACGTGCACATCCCGCGGGGTGACATCCCGAAGCACGCGGTCGAGGAGCACTGTCGCACCTTCGAGGAGGCGATCGTCCAGGCGGGCGGCCTCGATTTCCAGCTGCTGGGCATCGGGCGGACCGGGCACATCGGATTCAACGAGCCAGGTTCCGGGCCCGACTCGCGCACGCGCCTCATCTTTCTTGACACGCTCACGCGCCGCGATGCTGCGGAGGGTTTCTTCGGAGAAGACAACGTCCCCGTGGAGGCGATCACGATGGGCGTGGGCACGATCTTGGAGGCTCGCGAGATCGTGCTGATGGCGACCGGTGAGCACAAGGCGAAGGTCGTGCAGCGTGCGGTCGAGGGCCCGGTTGATCCCGATGTCCCGGCCACCTATCTGCAGGGGCAGCCCAACGTGACGGTCTACCTGGACCCGCCGGCTGCGGCCGAGCTGACGCGGATCAAGACGCCCTGGCTGGTCGGCGAGGTCGAGTGGACGCGCGAGCGGGAGGTCGAGGCGGTGGCCTGGCTCAGCGAGCAGGTGGGCAAGTCGATCCTCCGCCTTGGGGAGCGGGACTACCGCGACCACCATCTCAGCTCGCTGGTCGTGCGCTACGGCTCGGCGCCGCGGCTGAACGGCGAGGCGTTCAACGCGCTGATCGCGAAGATCCACGGCAAGAGCAAGCTGCCGCGCGGGAAGCGCATCGTCCTCTTCTCCCCGCACCCCGACGACGACGTGATCTGCACCGGTGCGACGCTGCACAAGCTGCAAGGCAACGACAATCAAATCGTCATCGCCTACCAGACGTCGGGCAACATCGGGGTCGTCGACGATGAGCTGCGGCGCTATTCCGAGCTGATGCGGCGGGTGGGTCGCGCGTTTCAGATCCGTGCCCCTGCCCTGGATGAGTTGCCGGAGAAGATCGAGCGCTTCCTCGCGGACAAGGCGCCGGACCAGGTCGACATCCCGGAGGTCCAGGAGCTGAAGCGGGCGATCCGGGAGGCGGAGGCCGTCTCGGCGCTCGAGACGCTCGGCCTGCAGCCGTCACAGGCGCGGTTCCTCAACCTCCCCTTCTATCAGACGGGTGAGGCGAAGAAGAACCCGATCGGCGAGCGCGACGTGGAGATCGTAGTCGAGCTGCTGGAGGAGGTGCGCCCCGAGATCGTGTTCGTTGCCGGCGACCAGGCCGATCCCCACGGCACTCACCGCAAGTGCAAGGAGGCGATCGACCGGGCCCTGGCCCGCTACGCGGGGGCGTCGCCGGAGGTCTGGCTCTATCGCGGCGCCTGGGAAGAGTGGCCGGTGGACGAGGCGAGCGTGTTCGTTCCGATGTCGGAGGAGGAACTTCGACTCAAGATCCTGGCCGTATTCAAGCACGAGTCGCAGCGGGACAAGGTGCCGTACGCCAGCCCGGGCGACCGCGACATCTGGCAGCGGGTCGAGGAACGCAATCGGGGGACCGCCACGACACTGGAGCGGCTGGGGCTGCCGGCCTATTTCGCCATGGAGGCCTTCGTGGTCGAGCGTGACGGCCAGCGGTTCGAGAACCCGGCCGTCCCGACGAGCTCGTTGGGTGCTGAGGCGCACGAGCGTTCCACCAAGGCCGCCCGACCGGTGAAGAGCGAGACGTGAGGGGCGGAGCCCCGGCCGCGGTCGACCTCGCCGTCCTCATTCTCTACCTGGCGGGCGTCACGCTGTGGGGCGCCTGGCTGGGTCGGGGCCAGCGCGGAGGCAGCGACTATTTCCTCGGGCGCCGGTCCCTCCCCTGGGGCGCGGTCATGCTCTCGATCGTCGCCACGGAGACGAGCACTCTCACCTTCCTCAGCATCCCGGGCGTCGCCTACCTGGGCGGGCTCGGGTTTCTTCAGCTCACGATCGGGTACCTGCTTGGGCGGATCACGGTCGCCGCTGCACTGCTGCCCGCGTACGCCCGCGGTGAGCTGGTCACGGCCTATCATCTGCTCGAGGCGCGTTTCGGCCTGGGGACGCGCCGCTTCACGTCCGCGATCTTCATGGTGACGCGGACCCTTGCCGACTCCGTCCGGCTGTTTGCCACCGCGATCCCGCTAGCGCTGGTGACGGGGTGGCCCTATCCGATCTCGATTGCCGTAATCGGCCTTTTGACTCTCGTCTACACCTATTTCGGCGGGATCAAGGCGGTGATCTGGGTGGACGCGACCCAGATGGGGCTCTATCTAATAGGTGCCGTCGCCGCCGCACTGGCGCTGCAGGTGCTGGTGCCGGGCGGCTGGGCGCAGGTGGCCTCGACAGCGGGCACTGCCGGGAAGCTCGCCGTGTTTGACCTCTCGTTTGATTTCGGCAACGCATACACGTTATGGGCGGGCTTGCTGGGCGGCGCGTTCCTCTCGATGGGATCTCACGGAACGGATCAGCTGATCGTGCAGCGGCTGCTGACCTGCCGGAACCTTGCGGCGAGTCGGAAGGCGCTCGTCGGCAGCGGGTTCGCGGTGATCTTCCAGTTCGCGCTGTTCCTCTTGCTCGGTCTGGGGCTCTGGGCGTTCTACGGAGGACGCGGGTTCGAGCGGCCGGACGAGATCTTCGCGCTCTTCATTGTCGAGGAGATCGCACCTGGCCTGAGAGGTCTGCTGGTCGCGGGCATCTTCGCGGCGGCGATGTCGACGCTGTCATCGTCGATCAATTCGCTGGCCTCGGCGAGCGCGTACGACTTCTGGGCGCCTGCCCGAGGGATCGAACGAGATGACGCGCGCACGCTGCGGGTCGGAAAGCTCTTCACGCTCCTGTGGTCCGCTCTGCTCATCGGTGGTGCGCTCATCTTCATCCCGATGAGCCGGGGCACCGCGGCAGTCGAGGTGGCATTGGGCATTGCGTCGCTGGTCTACGGAGGCCTGCTGGGCGCCTTCGCCTTGGCCCTCTTCGTGCCCGCCGCCGGGGCACGTCAAGCGGTCGTCGGCATCGCCAGCGGCATCGCATGTGTGACGGCTATCTGGCTGTTCGCGCGCAACCACGTGGCGTGGCCCTGGTACGTGTTCATCGGTACGATCATCACCTTCGCGGTCGGTTGGCTCACGGCGAACCTGCGAGCCAAGGGAACGTCCCCACTTCAGCAGGACAGGTAGGCATGGCGTCTCGGGCCGTGATCGGGATCGACGGCGGCGGTACCGCCACCCGGGCACTCATCCTCGACGAGCGGGGAAGGGAGCTCGCTCGTGCCGAGGGCGGGCCGGCTCTGGTCGATCGGCCGGGCCAGCCCATCGACATCGAAGCGGTGGCGACCACGGTGCAGCGTGCCGCAGCCGCGGCCGGCATCGATCTTCCGGCGGCGGCCCTCTGCGCGGGGTTCGCCGGCGTAGGACGTGAGATGGAGCGCAGGGCGGTCGAGGAGGCGTTGACCGGGCGTCTCGCTTCGGTTGCCCGGGTGATCACCGACGCTGAGGCGGCGTTCTTCGATGCCTTCGGCGACGGGCCCGGCCTTCTGCTGATCGCGGGAACCGGCTC
>JBDHKG010000072.1:0-22734 GCA_039586495.1 Gemmatimonadota bacterium
GAAGCGCGGCGCCCCTGCGACCATCTCATCGGTGATGTTCGTCAGCGCCGTTACCGACGGCGGAATCGGCCGCTCGGGATTGATGAGCGACTCGAAGCTGTCCACGACCTGGCCAGCGCGTACGCGGACCGCCGCGACCTCCGTCACCCGGTCGCCCCGGGCCGGGGAGCCGCCGGTCGATTCCACATCCACGACGACGAAGTCCAGGTCGTGCAACGAGGTCGACCCGTAGCCAGCCTGCTCCTCGCTCAACAGCCAACGCCCCCGGCTCAGCTGGAAGCGCGGGTCGGCGCCAAGCACCTCGCGCACCAGCGATGCGGCAAGGCGTGGCGGGCCCTGTCGCCATCCGAAGATCCGCTCCGCCAGCGCCGGCGCGCGGGCCGGGCCCGACAGCAACAGCGAGACCGCCCGCTCCCGGAGCTGAGGGAGGTCGTCCCAGCGAACACCCAGCCCATTGTTCATCGCGTCACCCCCACTGGGACCGTACCCGCGGCCTGCGCGGGCTCGCGGACGCGTTCCGGCAGGGCTGTCTGGATCTGCGCCGACACCGGGTCCCGCCGCGGCGGTTGGGGACCAGCGGCGCGCGACCCGGCTAGAGGCAAGCTAGCGTCAGCGCCAAGATAGGGCGGCCGCGGGGGCGGCGCAAACCGCCCCAGAGCGGGGCCGTTTAGCTGGCAGCGGGCCGAGACGGGGGCCCCAGCCGGGCGGCCGGGCGGTGTGGGCCGGCCTAGGCCCTGGCAGCCAGGGCGGCGGCCAAACGTATGTAGTCGACGACCGGCAGGGCGTCGGGCCGGGTGGAGGGATCGATCCCCAACGAGGCCAGCAGCGCCTCTGCCTCCTTCCCGGATAGGCCATACTCGGGGGCCTGGCGCAGCACCTTCTGCATCTGTTTCCGCCTGCGACTGAAAGCGGCGCGGGTCAGCTGTCGGAACGCCTGTTCGTGCTCCTGCGACAGGGGTGGCGGCGTCTGCGGCACGATATTCACGACCATGGAGTTCACCTCGGGCCGGGGGCGGAACGCCTGGCGCGATATGGGGAACAGCGCCTGCACACGGGCGACCGCCTGCACCCCCGCGGTGAGCGCGCCGTAGTCTTTGCTGCCCGGGCGCGCGGTCAGGCGATCGGCCACCTCGCGCTGTACGGTCAGCACGATGAGCTGCGGCCGGGGCCGCCCGTCCAGGAGGTGAAAGATGAGTGGAGTGGTGATCGCATACGGAATGTTGCCGATCACCTTCAGCGCTGCGCCGCGGGCCAGTTCGGAGACGGGAATCTCCAAGGCGTCGCCCTGTATCACCTCGACCTCCTCGCGGCCCTCGTATTCGCGGCGCAGCTCAGCCGCCAGAGCCTCATCCAGCTCGACAAGCATGAGATGACCGACGCGCCCGACGAGATGTCGGGTCAACGCGCCGGTACCGGGCCCGATCTCCAGAACACGATCGCCCGGCAGAGGGTCCAAAGCCTCGACGATCTTGCGTTGCAGGTTGGGGTCGATGAGGAAGTGCTGGCTGAGCGCCTTCCGCGCCGGCCGGTCCCGCCGCGTGTTCACCAGTACCTCTCAGGCTCGCAGAATGAACGCGGTCTGATCGTCGGGTGCCGCTCCTCCACGCCGGCCTCGTGCCTCGAACATCGCCTCCACGATTTGCGCTGCCGGCAGGTCGCGATGTGCGTCGATGGCACGCAGCACCGTCTCCTCGGTGGTCCGCAGCGAGGGGTTCGTCAGTCCATCGGTGAACAGGCACAACAGATCGCCCGGCTCCCAGGCGACCGCAGCCTCACCGTAGGCTCCGTACTCGGCGATGCCCAGCGGCGGGCTCGTGGCCCTGAGCCGCTGCGGCTCGTCTCCATCATGAAGTCGGAAGGCGTGCGCATGACCGGCGTTGGCATAGCAGAGGGACCGGCGCGCCGGGTCGATCACACCGTAGAACACGGTCATGAACATCTCCGTGCTCTCGAGCTTCTGGATCAGCGCGTGGTGGATCGCCCTGAGCAGGTCGCCCGGAGACGTCGTCTCGCGCACGTAGATGCCTGATACGCTCATCGTCAGCGCCATGATCAGCGACGCGCCGAACCCGTGTGAGGTCACGTCACCGAGCATCGCGCCGATCTTGTCATCTACCAGCTTGAAGAGCTGGTAGAAGTCGCCGCCGACCGGGCGGGCGGGCACGCAGCGTGCCGCTACGTCGGCGATCTCCCTGAACTCGCTCAGGTCCGGCAGGAGTTTCATCTGGAGATCGTGAGCGAGCTCCAGCTCGCCGATCACCCTTTCGCGCACGACGATCTCCTCGAACAGCCTCAGGTTCTCGATCGCGCTTCCGATCTGCCGCGCTAGCGTCGTCAGCAACCTCGTCTCGCCGACCCCGGTCACGACCGCGCCCGATTTGCGACCGATGAGGTTGAGCACGCCGACCGTGCGTCTCGCGCCACCGGGACTCGTGTAGCTGATCGGCACCGAGACCCAAGGCTCGGGCTCGGGGCTCAAGCGCTCGGCCAGGCCGGGAGGCATCTCGCCAAGCTCGTCGAGACGCACCGTCCGGTTCTCACGGAAGGCGAGGGCGGAGACCGACGAGCTGGAGGCCACGGGTATTCGGTCGACCGCGATGCGGGCGGGCCCCTCCGAGGCGGCCAGCCTCAGCTCATCAGAACCCGGATCGTAGATCCAGAGCGACGCGCGCTCGGCGCCTGTCAGCCGCACGACGCCCTTCAATATCTGGCTCGCGGCATCCTCGAGGCGCGTCACGGCGCCCAGCGTCTCGCTGATGCTGTGTAGCAGCTCGATCTCCTCCTGTCGCTCGGCCAGGTCGCGGCGGCTTTCGGCTAGCCGCAGCTCGTAGGCGAGCGCCTCATCCAGAAGGTCGCGGGTGAACTCGGCCCAGCGCTCGGAGCACTCGTCGCCGGCCGGCCGCACCTCGACGGCGTAGCGGATCCCGGGGGTCCGCAGCCAGTGCAGCGTTCCCTCCGGCGTGGCAGGTTTTTCCTCGGCCGGTGCGATATGCTCCAGCCTTCCCTCTATCCCCTCGCGCCAGAGGTGAAGGTCGGCATCCGAACTCAACCGGATGCGCTCGCTGAGCCCGACCAGCGCCTCGGCATCCTTGCTGATCGGCCTGACGGATTCCCCGACCGTCGCCTCCTCCCACTCGCTGCGCAGCGTGAGGGTGACCGAGTTGCCTGGCTCGTTGAAACTCACCTCGTCGGCGAGCTGGCGAAGCAGGAACAGCCCGCGTCCGCCGGGCGCCTCGATGGCCTCAATGCTCGTAGGGTCAGGTATCTGCTGGTGATCGAAGCCGGGCCCCTCGTCGGTGACCTGCACCTTGATTTGCCAGGCGTCGACGTTCGCACGCAGCCACACCTTCTTGTTGCGATCACCGCCGTTCCCGTACAGGATCGCGTTCGACAGTGCCTCGCTCAGCGCGATGCGCAGGTTCACGAGAGTCCGGGGCCCGTAGCTGCGATAGTCGCGGCACCAACCGGCGAGCAGCCTGACGACGTGTTCGATGATCGATACGTCGCTCGGCAGCTCGAGGTTGATCTCGTTTGACATGTAGCGATCGAGCTCGCCGGGCTTGGCGCCCGGCTGGCGATCGCTGCCGGCGAACTTCTGAGCGAGCTCCTCTGCCGTGACGGGCAGGGTGAGGCAGTCGTGACAGCCGTGCTTCAGCGCGTAGGTGACGTCGCGGATGTTCGACTCGCCAGGATCGGCGACCGCCCACAAGGCCGAGCGTGGGAAGAGCTGCGCCAGAGCATGCCACTGGGATTCCGTGGGCCGGAGGGAGATATCGGTCAGCACCAACGCGGGGCGCGCATCAGCGTGGCTCTCGAGATGGTCGAGGCTGGTGATGACGCACGCCGAAAGGCCGAGCCCTTCGACGACCTCCGTCAGCTGCGCACCCAGCTGGGGTCGCTGGGTGACGACGAGGGCGGTTCGCTGTCCCTCAACCCGCCCATGCATAGCCGGATCAGAAGTCCTTCAGCGCCTGATCGCGAGTATCGGCGATATGGAAGAGCGTATCCAGCTTGGTGAGCTCGAAGAGTGTGCGAAGATCCTCGTTCAGATTGGATAGTCGCATCTCACCGCCCTTCTCGCGGATCTTCTTCGACAGACTCACCAGCACGCCCAGGCCCGACGAATCGATATAAGCGGTGTCCCGGAAATCAATCAGGAACTTCCGAGATCCGGAATCCAACAACTTCAGTACGTCGTCCTTCAGCTCTTGCCGGTTCGCGACGATGAGCTGGCCGGTGACCTCAACGATCGTCACGTCGTTGTGCTGGGAGATCTCAAAGTTCATCTGCCCTCCCGGTGTCCGAACACTACTTACTCTAGGGGGGACGCCACGTGAATCAAGCCCCGGCGGCCACGAGCGCTGTAACATAGGCCACGGCCGCGATGCTGTCCGGGTCCGCCCCCCTCGACAGATCGTTGTATGGCCGGGCAAGCCCGTGCAGGATTGGCCCGATGGCGGTGGCGCCGGCCAAGCGCTCCACAAGCTTGTAGGCGATGTTACCGGCCCCGAGGTCCGGGAAGATTAGCACGTTGGCATGGCCGGCGACAGGACTGTCAGGCGCCTTGCGCTGGCCAACGTCCCGGATGAGGGCCGCGTCCGCCTGCAGCTCGCCGTCGGCCGGCACGTGCGGATGGATCTGCTGGAACAGGATATGGGCGCGGCGCATCTTCTCCACCGCGGGGTCCCTGGCACTCCCCCGCGTGGAGAACGAGAGAAACGCGACCCGTGGCTCGTCGCCCACGATAACCGGGCGCAGGCGCGCGGCCTGTGAGGCGATCTCGACGAGCTCCTCGGCAGTCGGATTGGGCAGGACACCCGCGTCAGCGAATGTGAGCACCTCATGCTCCGGGGTACCGCGGAATGACGGGACGACCATGTAGAAGGCGCCGCTGATCATGGTGGTCCCGGCTGCGGTTCCGACACAGCGCAGCGCGGCGCGGATCACGTCGCCGGTGGCGTGTGTCGCGCCAGCGATGGCGCCATCGGCATCCCCGGCGCGCACCATCAGGCCGGCGAAGTGAAGCGGCTCCGCCGCCCGACTGCGCGCCAGCTCCGGATCCGGCCGCTTCTGCGGCTGTAGCTGGCGATATAGCTCGGCGTAGCGATCGAACTCCGGGTCCTCGGCCGGGCAGCGTAGCGGGCCTTTCCAACCGGGCGGCCCCGGGTGCGAGGGGTCGGGAACCAGGAGGATGGGGTCGAGATGCCCACTGTCGCGGAGGTGGACGGCCGCCTCAGCCACACGTTCGTCCTGGCCCTCAGCGAGAACGATGCGCCGACCACCATTCCAGGCCCGCAGGGCGAGTTTCTCGAGAAAGGCCACGAGCGCTACATCCTGAGGCGCTCCTTGAGCCGCCGCAGAACGGGCGGCGACACGAATCCGGAGACATCGCCGCCGAGCGAAGCGACCTCACGCACCAGGGACGCGCTGAGGAAGGTGTACTCACCAGCCGGGGTCATGAACACCATCTCGAGGTCGGGCGAGAGCTCGCGGTTCATCAGTGCCATCTGGAACTCGTACTCGAAGTCGCTTACGACGCGCAGCCCGCGGACCACGACGTTCGCCTTGCGGCTCGCACAGAAATCGACGAGCAGGCCGCTGAAGTGCGCCACGTCGATGCGCGGGTCATCTGCGAAGCATTCATCTATCATCGCCACTCGTTCCTCAACGCTGAAGAGGCGATCCTTGTACTGCGTGGGATGGTGGGCGACCGCGATGATCACCCTATCGGCGAACTTGAGGCTGCGGCGCGCTATGTCCTCGTGACCGAGAGTCAGTGGATCGAAGGACCCCGGATAGACGGCGATCTTCGTCTCGCTCATGTTCCTCTCTCCTCCAGAGCAGCGGCGATGAACGCGATCGACGTGTCACCGTAGCGCCGCTGTTCCGCCCCCGGCGGTAAGCTCAGCCGTTCGCCCGGGTCGTGCTCGACCGACAGGGTCCGCGCGAACGGGTTGTGCAGGTATCTCTCTATCAGGCGGCTCGCCAGACCCCGGCCGTACGGTGGGTCTGCCAGCGCGACGTCGAAGGCAGCGGCCGCCAGGCCCTCCAAGTAGTCGAAAACGTCGCCGGCCACAAGCGTGACCAGATTCTCGGCACCCAGCGCCGCGATGTTGGCCCGCAGGCAACGCAAGGCCCGAGCGTCTCGTTCCACGAAGGTAGCATGCCGGGCGCCCCGGGAAAGCGCTTCCAGGCCGAGCGCGCCGCTTCCAGCGAAGAGATCGAGCACGCTTGCATCCTCGAGGTCAGCGGCGAGCACGCTCATCCAGGCCTCGCGCACACGCTCAGCCGTCGGCCGCAGCGCTCGGCCCCGGGGCACCTTCAACCGGCGCCGGCGCCAACGCCCCGCTACGATTCGGATATCGCCCAAGCCGCCTCGCTCGGCCGGATATCGACCACCTGAGCCTGTATGTACTCGACGCCCTGCCAGTGGCGGACACCCAGCTGAAACGCCAGGTCCACGCGCGCCGACTCGCGCAGCCATTCCAGCTCCCCGGCCTGGCGGAACGCGACGGCCTCCGGCGTCACGCCATCCCCGACGTCGAGCCGCAGGCGCAGGTGCTCCTCGCCCATCAACTCCGGCTGCCCGACGACGCGGACGTTGCGGGCCAGGAAGACGGGCTTCGGGTTGCCCTGCCCGTAGGGGCCGAAATGCGCCAGGAAGCGCCACAGCTCCGCCGTCACATTCGACATCGTCAACTCGTGGTCCACACGCAGCCTCGGCCGCAGCTCCTCCGGCGTCAGTCGCTCGTGCGCCAGAGCGTTCAACGTCTCCCGCAAGGCGGGTATGTTGCCGCGGCGTATCCGCAGACCGGCTGCGGCGCGATGGCCACCGAACTGCTCGAGCAGTGGCTCGCACGCCTTCAACGCCTCATACAGGTGGAATCCGGGGATCGAGCGGCCGGAGCCGCGGCCACTGTCACCTTCCAGGGCGATCAACACAGTAGGACGGTAGTACTCCTCGACGACGCGCGAGGCCACGATGCCGATCACACCAGGGTGCCAGTCCGGCGACGCCAGTACGATCGCACGATCGGCGTCCGGATCGAACGTCTCCGCCAGGATCTCCTTCGCCCGCTCGAGGGTGCCGCGATCGACCTCCTGGCGCCGCTGGTTCTCCTCGTCGATCTGCCCGGCCAGGCTGCTGGCCTCGTTCGCGTCGTCGGTGAGCAAGAGGCGAACGCCGCGCATAGCGTCGCCCATCCGCCCCACCGCGTTCAGGCGCGGGCCAACGACGAACGCGATCTGACCCGCGTTGATCGGGCGGTCCGGCTTCAGCCCCGACACACGCAGCAACGCCCGCAGACCGGGGTTGGGCGTGCGCTGCAGCACTTTGAGCCCGTAGCGAGCGAAGATCCTGTTCTCGCCGGTCAACGGGACCAGATCAGCGATGGTGGGCATGGCGACGAGGTCGAGGTACTTGTACAGGTCCTCGACCGAACGCCCGTAGTGCTCGTACAAGGCGTGCACGAGCTTGAACGCCACCCCTGCCCCGCAGAGCGCCTTGTCTGGATAGCCGCAGTCAGGACGGAGCGGGTTCAGAACCGCGTATGCGGGCGGCAGCGTTGCCGGCGGCGTGTGATGATCGGAGACCACGACATCGATGCCATCGCGCCGTGCGCCCGCGATTGTCTCGTGAGCCATGATCCCGCAGTCGCAGGTCAGCACGCAGCGGGCTCCCAGCTCCCGAGCGACGGCGAGGCCGGCGGGCCCGAAGTCGTAGCCGTGCTGCAAGCGGTGGGGAACGAAGACCTCGACCCGGGCACCCAACTCCCGCAGCGCGCGAGCGAGCAGAGCCGAGCCACAGACGCCGTCCACGTCATAGTCGCCGTGGACGAGCAGGAGCTCGCCGGATCTGATGGCGCTGGAGATGCGGTCGACCGCTTGCCCCATGTCGGCCATCGAGAGCGGATCGTGCAGTTCCGTCAGCCGCGGACGCAGGAACGCCTTGGCCGATTCCGGCTGATCGTAGCCGCGACGAACGAGGATGGCAGCGATCGCTTCGGGAAGCTCGAGCTCGCTGACGAGGGCTTCCACAACCGCCGGCTCGACCGGCGCAGGCAGGCTCAGAACAGGCTTCACACCACCTCACTCCTCTCCACACAGCGGCGCCCGACGGCGGACCGCAGCCGTCAGCGCTTCAGGTCACCCGGATAGAGGATGACACCGCACCCCTCACAGCAGACGAGTGCCGACAGCTCCTTGATCTGCAACTCCTGCTGGATGGTGACGGCAGTATAGCAGTTGCCGCAGACCGCCTCGTCGGTGAGCGGCGCCAGCGCGACCCCCGCCCGGCCAGCACGGATGCGGTCGTAGAGCGCAAGGACTCGCTCGTCGATCCTCATGGCCAGGTTGTAGCGGCGGTCGCGCTTTATGGCGAGCTCCTCTTCCAGCTGTTGGCGGCGAGCCTGCGCCTCCTCCCGCAGCGGCCCCGCCCGGGCGCGCGCTTCTTCGAGCTCGGTCAGCAGCCCCGCACGCCGAACCTCCAGGTCCTCGACGACCTGGAGCTTTTGGAGCGCGTGATCTTCCAGCTTGCGAATGTCTTGCCTGGCGAAGTCGAGCTCAAGAGTCGCCGCGCCGTACTGCTTCTCGTTCCGGACCTGATTCACTCTCGTACGCAGGCGATCGAGCTGAAGGCGTTTGTCGTCCACTGCCCTCTCGCCGCTGCGCGCCTCCAAACGCGTCCGTCCGAGCTCGGTCTCGAGCGCCCCGAGAGCCGACGCCAGCCGGGCCACGCCGTCCTCGGTCGCCGTCAACTCCGTCTCATATCTCTCGAGCTCGCGCTCCATGCTGAAGATCTGCTGATCGATCTCGTGTAGATCCAGCAACTGCTCGAGAACTCTCGACTGTCCGCTCAGCCCTGTCATAGGTTCTGGCTCACTCTCGCTAGCGTCACGCACCCCGAAACAACCCGCGACCGGGCATCCGATAGCCCAGCGCGGTCAATTCCTGTCTGATCTTCCTGATCTCCGAGGCCAACTCGAGCGCGGCATCCGTATCCGCGACCAGCACCTCGGTCATCAGATCACTCAAGCACTTCTCCAGCGCCCGAGCTCGCAGCCGCGCGATCGCGTCCTGCAGAACGGCTTCGGGGTTCGTCAGATCCTCGGGATCCGCCGCGAGCTCCTGCACCTGCTCGAACAGGTGCGCCGGAAGCTCGTCTGCCCACGCCAACGAATCAGCCGCCGCCTGCTCCGGCGTGTCCGCGTCTGCGGCGGTCAGCGCCCGGTAGATCTCACGATACTCCGGCGTCTTGAAGTGGTCCGGCTCGACCTGTTCGGCTACTCTCCGGACCAACGAGCGGTCCCTGACGAGCAGCAGCAACAGCTTACGCTCGGCCCCCAACTTCGGCGCCTCCCGCGGCACCTCAGCCTCGCGCAGCAGCGGACGCCCGCGCCGTCGCGTGCCGGCCACCGGGCGCTCCAGCTCGCGCTCCAGGGTCGCGCGCCGCACGCCGGTCACCGCGGCCACGCGGTCCAGATAGATGTCACGCAACGCCTCATCAGCGGTCGCCCGCACGGTGAGGAGTAGGCCATCGACGGCCCGGCGCTTGCCCTCGCTGGTTTCGAGGTAGCCGCGTTTCTGTAGGATCTGGATCTTGCGATCGAGCACATCGATTGCCGCATCGGTGTACTTGGCCAGCGCCTCAGGTCCGCCCTTGCGCGCGATCGAGTCGGGATCCTCACCAGGCGGTAGCGTCGCGACGCTCGGCTGGACACCGGCCTGCAGCAGCTCGTCAGCCGCTTTGAACGTTGCGACGAGGCCCGGCCTGTCGCTGTCGTAGAGGAGCAGCGCCTTCTTCGCATAGCGGCTGAGGGTGCGTGCCTGATAATCGGTCAGGCTCGTGCCGAGCGGCGCGACCACGTTTTCCACACCGCACGCCAGCAGCGACACGAGGTCCATATAGCCCTCCACCACCAGCACAACGCCGTCACGGCGGATGGCGTTCCGGCTCCAATTGAGCCCGTAGACGATACGCCCTTTATGGAAGATCGGCGTATCGGGCGAGTTGATGTATTTGGGCGTGTCCTCGGACTCGGTCAGGCTGCGGCCGCCGAAGCCGATCGGGCGATCTCGCAGGTCGAAGATCGGGATCATCAATCGCGCGCGGAAAAGGTCATAGGGTTCCTTGGCACGTTCGCTCGCCTTGACGAGGCCTGCACGGATGAGCACGTCGTCCGCGATCTCGTGGACGGCGGCCGCCTCGCGCAGCGCACGCCAGGAATCCGGCGCGTACCCGAATCCGAAACGCCGGGCCGTCTCTTCAGGTAGGCCACGCTGAGCGAGCAGATATCGCCGCGCCGGCTCACCGTGCCTCTCCTCCCAGAGTTGCCGCTGATACCAGTCGGCGGCCAAGGCCACCGCCTCCCGGACATCACGGTGGGGATCTTCTTCCGATTCCGTCCGATCGATGTCGGGCACGACGATGCCGCAGCGCTCGGCCACGAACTTGACAGCTTCCACGAAGTCGAGACCCAGCAGCTTCATCGGGAAGGAGAAGACATCACCTCCGTCACCGCAGACGAAGCACTTGAAGATCCCCCGCTCCGGATAGACCGAGAAATTCGGGCCCTCACCGCCGTGCAGCGGGCAGGGCCCGCGATAGGTCCTGCCGACGCGGCGCAGCGGCATGAACTCGCCGATGATCTGCAGGATGTCCGCCTGCGCCCGGATCTCTTCGATCAGGTCGTCGGATACCACAGTCACTCCAACTCGAGCACTGTTACGCCGCTGCCCCCTTCATGTGGATCTCCCAGTCGATGCGATTTGACTCGGCGATCGCTCCGCGCGTACTCGGCCACCATCTCGCGCAACACGCCGGTGCCCTTGCCGTGAATCACGCGCAGCCGGCCCAGTCCGGCCTGGACCGCGGCGTCGAGCGCACGGATGAGCTCCATGCGGGCCTCCTCGGCGACGAAGCCGCGCAGATCGATCTCAGAGCGCGCATCGAACTCCGGCACGCCGTAGGTCGGCACCCGCTCGCCGGATTGATCCCGCTCCGGGCGCTTGAGCAATACGGCCGGCGCCAGCTGCAACTTGACGCCACCCAGCTCGACCACGACGTCGGCGCCGCGGGTCTCAACGACCCGACCTTCCTTTTCCAGCGATGTCACCCACACACGGTCGCCTGTGGCGAAGCTTGCTGCGTCCGTTGCCGCGGCGGGCTCCGCAGGTCGCCCGCGAAGCGCCTCCGTGTGCGCCCGCAGGCTCGCTTCCAGTTCGCTCCTGGCCCGATGCCCGAGCTCCCGATCGGCCCTGAGCGCGGCGTCGAGCTGCTTGCGGGCCTCGAGCAGGAACTCGCGGGCGCGCTGGTGGGCCTCGCGCTCGAGCGCGCGTGCCCGCTGTACTGTTTCCGCAGCCTCGCGCTCTTGTGTCTCCGAGCGCTCGGACAGCTCCCGCTCCTTACGCTCGAGCGCGTCAATACGCTCATCGAGATCGCGCTCCTTCTCCTCGAGCTCTGCAAGCAGCCGGGCTGTATCCAGCTCCTCCTGGCTGAGGCCTGCTTTGGCTTCCTCGAGCACCTTCTGTGGGAAGCCGACCCTCTGGGCGATAGCGAGCGCGTAGCTCCTGCCCGGCCGCCCTTTGATCAGGCGGAAGAGCGGCTGCAGCCGCTCGGCGTCGAAGGCGAGGCCCGCGTTGACGATGCCCGGGTACTCGCTGGCCAGCGTGTTGAGAACGCCGAGGTGGCTGGTTGCGACGGTCATGCAGCGCCGCTCGGCCAGCTCGGTGAGCACGGCCCGCGCCAGGGCTGTCCCCTCGACGGGATCAGTGGCGCCGCCGATCTCATCGATCAGACAGAGGGACTCCGGTCCCGCGCCCTCGAGGATGTCGGTGAGGTTACGCAGGTGGGCGGTGAAGGTGGAGAGCGAGGCATCGATCGACTGCTCGTCGCCGATGTCGGCGAAGATGCCGTCGAACACCGGAACCTCCGAGCCCGGACCCACGGGCGGCAGGATACCCGATTGGGCCATCGCCGCGATGACACCCAGCGCTTTGATCAGAACCGTCTTGCCGCCGGCGTTGGGACCCGTGACGAGCAAGGTATGCTCGCCCGGGTTCATGAGCAGATCGAAGGGCACCAGCGGCTCCGGGCTCTCCAGCAACAGTGGGTGGCGGCCGTGGACCACGCGGTAGCCCTCGTCATCCCAGCGCACCAGGTGCGGCCGCGTGCAGCCCCGCGCCAGAGCGTAGCGGGCCCGCGCGAAGAGCGAATCCAGCGTCACCAGCCGCGACAGCGTCTCGGCCAGTTCGTCCGCACGCGGCCGCAGCGCATCCGTGAGCTCCCTGAGGATCCGCTCGACCTCGCGCGCTTCCGACAGGTGCAGCTCGCGTAGCCGGTTCATCGGCTCGATGGCCGCGGGCGGCTCGACGAACAGGGTGGCCCGGCTGGCTGACTCATCGTGTACGATCCCGCCGACCTCGGAGCGGCCTTCGCGGCGGATCGGTATGCAGTAGCGGCCGCCGCGTAGGGTGACGGAGGCATTGGGCACGGCGAACCGGTCCGGGAGATCGGCGCTGATCGCTTCCAGAAGCTGCACCAGCGCGCTGCGCGCCACGCGCAGCGCGCGTCGCAGGCGCTTGAGCTCGGGCGAAGCGCTGTCCTTGAGCGTCTCCGCCTCCTCGTCCAGCGCCTCTGCCAGGCGCCCCTGCAGTTTCTCGTCCTTGAGCAGGCCGGAGGCCAGCTGGCCGAGCCGCTGGAACTGGGAGGACTGCGGCAGGAGCGAGCGGCGGGCTGATCGGGCCCCGACCAGCAGCCGCAAGGCGCCGACGAGCTCGCTCTCGGACCAGACGCTCCCCTTGACCGCGAGGCGGTTCAGCGGCCCGCGGATGTCGGGGATGAACGGCGGTGCCCAGCTCTCGTCGCGGATCAGCCAGCTCACCATCTCGTCGACCTCGTCGAGGGCAGCCGCGACCGCCTGCGGCTCGGGAACCGGCTGTAGCGCGCGCACCGCCTCGGCTCCGAGCTCGCTGGTCGCGTAGCCGGCGACGATCTCGAGGACCCGGTCGAATTCCAGTGCGTCGAGCGCGTGGCGGTTCATCGCTCCACTAGCCAAAGCGACCGGGGGTGCTGGTGACCGCTCTCACCAGCACCCCCTTGTCGTGGTGCACAGAGTCCGAAGTCAATTCGAGTGTAGCCTGTTTCAATCACCGGACCTCCGCGCGATTTCCTCACGGGCGATGCGGTTGACCTCGCGACCCTCAGCTCGCCCCTTCAGCTGAGGCATCACCTGGCCCATGAGGGCGCCGATGTTCGTCGCGCCGGCCTCGATAGCCTCGACGATCTTCTGGCGGATCTCCTCCTGGCTGAGCTGCGCGGGCATGTAGCCTTTGATGATCTCGACCTCGGCGCGTTCCTTCGCTGCCAGCTCCGGCCGCGAGGCCATCTGCTCGGCGGCCTCGTTCCTCATCTTCATGCCGCGAGCTAGCACCTCCGCGACCTCGCCATCATCGAGCTCGTGGCGCTTCTCGATCTCGCGGTTGCGGATATCCGACAGCAGGGTGGAGAGCAAACGCGCGCGGTCCCTGTCCTGCTGGCGCCGCGCGGCGTTCATGTCCTGGCGAATTCTGTCTTTCAGAGTCAGCTCGGCCATCCCCTGGCTCGATACCTCGATCTAAGGTTCCCAGCGCCCATCCGTAGCTCACCGCCCCGGCTGCCGGGGTCTCCGGCTTCCTAGCTGGCCGCTGGCCGCTCGGATACTAACTGAAGGATTCCACTAGCGTCAACGCTAGCCCGGCGGCCAGCCCATCGCCCGCCCACCCAGCAGGTGGACGTGGATGTGAAAGACCGACTGGCCGGCACCCGGGTTACAGTTCAGCACGGCCCGATAGCCCGGCTCGGCGATGCCCTCGTCGGCGGCGATCTCCTTCGCCGCCAGGATCAACCGACCCAGCAGCCCGGCCCCGTCCAGCCCGACATCGTTCAGCGTCGGGATGTGCTGCCGCGGGATGATCAGGATGTGCGTGGGGGCCTGGGGATTGATGTCGCGGAAGGCCACCCACTCATCGGCCTGCTTGACGGTCTCCGCAGGGATCTCACCCGACGCGATCTTGCAGAACAGGCAGTCGGCCGACATCAGAGTCCCTCCCTTTCCAGGATCTCGCTGGCCAGTGCACCGGTTCAGTCGAACAACGCGTCCTTGACCTTCTGCCAGAGGCCGGCCCCATCTTCGCCCGCACTGACCGGCTTCTCTATCTCGGCCAAAGCCTCGAACAGCTTGCGTTGCTCGGGCGTCAGCTCGCGTGGCGTCACGACGACGACGCGCACGAACAGGTCGCCGTGGCCGCCTCGACGCAGGTGCGGCAGCCCCTTGCCACGAAGCTGAATGACGTGCCCCGTCTGCACGCCCGCCGGCACCTTGACCTTCACCGTCTTGCTGACGGTGGGCACCTCGAGCGTGACGCCCATCGCCGCCTGGCTGAACGTGACGGGAAGGTCGTGAATGAGATCCGCTCCCCGTCGCGTGAACCGCTCATCGGGCTCGACCTCGATCACGGCCAACAGGTCGCCGGGCGGGCCGCCCCGCGGCCCGACGTTCCCCTGCCCGCGCAGCGTCAGATAATCGTCGGTCGCCACACCGGGTGGGATCTCGAACTCGAACGATTTCTCCAGCCGCCGGCGACCCTCACCGCCGCAGGCCGAGCAGGGATCGCTGATCACCCGGCCCTCACCACCACAGGTTGGACAGGGCCCGACACGGACGAACTGCCCGAACAGCGAGCGCTGCACCTGCTGCACTTCGCCGCTGCCGCCGCAGTGCGCGCAGGTCGCCGGTTCGCGGCCCCGGCGCGTGCCTCGGCCCTGGCAATCCGGGCACGAGTCGAGGATCGGCATGCGAACGGTCTTCTTGGCGCCGTTCATGACGTCCTCGAGCGTCAGCTGGATGCGGATCTTAGGTCCGGAACCCGCCGAACCCGCCGCCACCGCCGCCCACACCGACCTTCAGGCCCTCGTGCCCGTAGCGATCGTATAGCGCGCGCAGCTCCGAGTCGCGGAGGACCTCGTAGGCCTCAGTGGCCTCCTTGAACCGCTCCTCCGCCTGCGGATCGTCGGGGTTCCGGTCCGGGTGGTACTTGAGCGCCGCCTGCCGGTACGCCCGCTTGATGGCCGCGGCGTCGGCGCTACGTGGCACGCCTAATATCTCGTAGTAGTCCCTCTTCATCGACGGCAGAACTGCTTCCCCGCCAAGCGGCCCTATGGCTCCTGACCTCAATGTGTCCTGCAGGCCAAAGTTCGCAGAACGGCGGCGGTTGGCAATCCCGGCGACGGGTCGCTCTCGACGGTCGTACCCCGCCGTGGCCCGGCACCCGGGTGCACGGCCTGATGGCGCGTGCCGACCACGGCGATGCCGGCTCATTCGAGGAACTCGAAGCGGCCCTGCACGTACAGGGTGGGTGGTGGCTGCGGGAGACTACGGAGCGCGCTCGCCAAGAACCTGCCAGATCTGCGGATCCTCTCTGCCCAGTACCCAGGCGGAGAAGCCTCGAAGCCTGTACTCCTCCACCAGGTCCAGTTTGGCTCGAAAGCTGCGCGCGTCTTCGAGGAAGACCCACTCGAACACGCCCGCGTTCGAGAAGAAGCTATAGGGGACCTTCTGCTCGTCGCTCCACAGGAGCTCCGCGCCGTGACGCTCGAGCAGTCCGATCGCTTCGCGATAGGAAAGCGACCGGCTGTAGGACCGGGCGCGCTCCGGGAGCAAGTCGTCCTCATGGGAGGTGTACCAGTGCTGCGACCAGAGCGGGATCCCCAGGGAGAGCTTGTCAGCCGGGATGTACTTCAGGAAATATTCGATGACGTCCCGCACCCAGGGGACACCCGCCGCCGGGCCGGGCGGTGTGCGGCGCGTGTGCTGGGAATAGGACATGATCGAGACGAAGTCGCCGATCTCTCCCAACGCCTGCAAGTCATAGCCGGCTCGCCATTGCTCGAACAGCCAACCGTGGTACGGGGTGGGACCGGGATAGTCATCCAGCCGGTGCACCACGGCGACGCTGATCTTGAAGCCGGCGTCGTGGAGTGCGCGGGCGGCTTCCTGGTAGAACCGTGTAAAGGCGTCCCTATCGCTGAGGTGAAGGTTCTCGAAGTCGAACTGGATCCCCATGAACCCGTGTCGGCGACACACTTCCACCATCGTCTGAACCGCGCGGGCGCGGGCGGCGTCGTTGGAGAGGAGCGCGTGGAGCAGATCCGAGTCGAATCTCGGGTTCACGATGAGGGGCATGACGGGCACGTCGTGCTCCCCAGCCAGCTGAAGCACGCGGGGATCGAGCTCACCCCAGACGACACCGTCACCGTCCACCCTGTACGGCTGCGGCGCGATAATCGTGATCTCGTCGATGTGCTGCCTCAGGCTCTCTAAGCTGTCGAGGCGGTCCACGTAATAGAACAGCCGCTCGCCGACCGTCTGGGCCGGCAGGTCCGCGGGCCCCAGCGGGGCGAGGCCCAGCGCGAGTGCCGCCAGGCAGATCCAGCGCGTAACGCATTTCGCTGCAGCATCCATTGCCACCTCCACAGTGGATAGTCATCGCCACCTTTCCCGGCGATAGAACAAGAGGCGCGCGGCCGAACCGGCCGCGCGCCTCTCATTCCCGCAGGCCGACTTCCCGAGCGAGCCGCTCAGCCGCAGGCGTCCGGATTGGTCATGCACTCCTGCTCCGGCAGCGGGAGGAAATCGAAGATCGGTGTTACCGTAATCCCGGTTCCCAGCCGACGCGTGTCCTCCCAGCGCAACCCCTGCATGTAGAGCTCGTACCGGCGCTCGTAGGCGATCTGCGCGAGCAGCTCGGCCTCGGTGTCCAGTGCCTCCGGCGGCAGGGCGTTCAGCCCGGCAACCGGCTCGTCCACCGGCGAGCTGCTCTGGGTGCGGACCTCGTTGACGAGAGTCGCCGCCGGGCCGAGCTGGACGAGCTGCGTGTACGCTTCGGCCTTGATGAGCTTCATCTCGTCCGGCAGATACACCGGGTACGGGTCGTCAGCAGTCGAGTACTCCCTCAGGGGCAGCAGCAGGGAGTCCGGGTTCCCCACAAATGGCTGGGCGCCGGTGTCCACCCAGTAGTCGGGACGCTGGTCGTTCGCTTCCGCCTGGTCCACGAAGCTCTGGAGCGGCGCCACGTAGATCAACCCGAAGGAGAGGTTGTAGATCGGGTTGCGGTCCGGTGTGACGTAGTTGAAGGTCGAGAGGACGCTGAGGTCGACGCGGTCGGCCGCGTCGATCGCATCCTGATAGTTACCGGCCACTAGGTAGTACCGGGCAAGCATCGCATCGACGGTGTTGCGCAGGTCGAAGCCGCTGCCCAGCACCCGGCTCCTGAACGTCGATAGGTCATCGTCCGTGACCCCCGCGAGGTCGCTGCGCGCCGATTCCAGCAGGCTCAAGACCGTATCCAGGACGGTCGCTCGGGGCTCGGGAACCGGGAATTCCACGCTGATGTCGACGGGGACCTCCTCGAATATCTGGATGGCCATGCCCAGGGCCATCGCCTTGTAGAGCTTGGCCAGGGCCACGATGCCGGTCTCGAGCCCCGTGCCCAGGCCGACCTGGGGCGCGTTCTCGATCAGGTTGTTGGACGACTTCACGACCTCGTAGGCCGCCGCGAACGGATTCTCCACCACGAGGAACGAGTTTTCGAAAAGCTCGCCCGTGAGGAGGGAGCGGTAGGAAAGGAGCGAACGAGTCTGAGTCCCCCACTCGTCGGTTCCGAGGGAGGAGGGTAGAATGAAGTCCTCCACCGCCGCGGCATACTGGTCCTGCATCCCCACAGCGAGCGAGATGATGCCGTCAATGTCGGTGAGGACTTCTCCCTCGGTCGGCGCGTTGGGGTTTTCCAGATCGAGGTCGCATCCGCCCCCGGCGAGCACGCAGAGCCCGAGGACGGCGGCTAGGGTCCGGAAGGATGCCCTGCCGGCGCCGATCTTATCTACTCCGCAAAAGGGCCTCATGGTCACCCTCCCGTTAGAAGTTGTAGGTCAAGCTGATGACGTACGTCCGCGGTACGGGCGTAGTGGCGAAATCCACACCGCGCGCCACCGTCTGGGCCGAGAACATGTTGACCTCGGGGTCGAGACCGGAGTAATCGGTCCAGGTCATCAGGTTCCTGGCAGCGACGCGCAGATCGATGCTCTGGGCGCCCAGGCGCCTGACGAAGGGCTGATCGAAGCGGTAGCTGACCGCGATCTCCCGCAGCTTCACGAAGCTGCCGTCCTCGACGTACTCCTCGTAGTTCGCGATACGGTCCCCGTTGAGCGTGTACTTGATTGGATCCAGGTCGGGGTCCGTCTTTTGCTCGATCTGCCGCTGGATCTCCCGCTCCACCACCTTATCCGTCCCGAAGTACTCGGTGATCCGGCGAGTGAAGTTCGCCACATCGTTTCCGAAGCGTCCGTCGAGCAGGAAGCTGACCTGCAGGTTCCGCCCGATATCGAACGAGCTGCTCAGGGAAGCGATCAGGTCGGGGTTGGGATCGCCTATGATCTTCTTCAAAGGATTCCCATCCGCGTCTCTGGCCCGTCTCCCGAGCCCGGTGAGCGTGTCGATGACGATGTTGCCCTGATCATCGCGATCGTAGTACCAGCCGTAGAAGACGCCGACCGGCTGGCCCTCGACAACGGCATTCAGGTACCCGGACACTAAGGTGTCGCTCGCCGTCACCAGTTTCTTGACCTCGCTGTTGTTGGCGGCGAGAGAGAGTCGGGTCCGCCAGGTGAAGCTGGGCCGATTGATGTTGACCGTAGTCAGCGCCGCCTCCCAACCGTTATTGCTGACCTCGCCGATGTTCTGAAGCTGGCTCTGAACCCCCCGGCTGGGCGGCAACTGCACGGCGAGGACCAGGTCTTTCGTCTTCTGGAAGTAGGCACTGAACTCTGCCACCGCACGGTCGTTGAAGAAGCCCAGGTCGAATCCGGCCTCGAACTCCGACTCCCTCTCAGGCTTGAGGTTCGGGTTACCGGCCGTGGTGCTGGCGATCAGCCCCGCCTTACCGGCATAGGCCACGTCCACGTAGTTCTCGAACCGGGTGTACACACCGGGTGGCTGTCCTCCGGTCTCGCCGTAAGCGGCGCGCAGACGCAGCGTGCTGATGGTATTACTGATCCCGGCCCGCTGCCAGAACGGCTCCTCATGCAAGAGGTAGGAGGCACCGAAGCGCGGGAACCATTGCCAACGCTCGTCCGGGCCGAAGGCGGACGAGGCTTCCACGTTGAGCCCTGCGGTGATGAACAGAAGATCTCTCCAGCTCAGCCGCTCCTGCAGGAATCCGCCGACCGTGCGGTACTCGGTGATCGCCTGAGAGGCGTATTGGGTCGCCCCGGAGACCAGATCCTGCCCAGGAGGCAGGTCCTCCGCGGCCGCCCGGATGACTTCCTCGCGGTCGGAGGTGTAGCGGAAGCCGGCGGTGCTGCTGAGGCCGACGCCCGGGCTCAGCGTCGCCACATACTCGGCGACGAGATCGTGGTTGAACTGCCGGGACAGCCGGACAGGGTTTTGAACGAGGCCGCCGTACCCCGGCGAGATCGAGTACGGTGGCTCGAAGTACCTGTTCTCCTCCCGGTAGTCATCCATGCCCGCCAGGTACCGGACCGTCAGGTTCGTGATGGGCCTCAGCACGGCCTGAACGCTCCCGGCAAAGCGGGTGACCTCCCTGGAGGCGTCCCAGTTGTTGATTATGTCCAGCGCGTTCGGCCCGAGGATCGGGCTGTTCGGATAACGACCCGCATCCGGATCGAAGAAGGGCGACCAGCTCGTGGGCCCGCCGAAGATGATATTGGTGAGCGTGCCCTGAGTCTGCTCGCCCTCCGGCACCATGTCCTGATCGGCGTCGGTGAAGCTGGCGTTGGCACTCAGCTCCAGCGCGTCGGAGATCCGTTGGCTGATGTTGGCACGGACCGACCGCCGGGTGGCCTCGGTCGCCTGATGAATGCCGCCCTCGTTACGGAGGTTGGCGGAGATGAAATAGCTGGTCTCCTCGGTGCCGCCCGAGATAGAGAGGTAGGTGCCGTATCCCACGTCGGTGCGGAAGATGGAATCCTGGATATCGTAGCGAGCGATCGGCTGGCCGACCGAGTCGGCAGGGCCCCAAATCACATCGGCTGTACCCGCGTAGGGCGACATGTTGAGGTCGTACTTGTCCGGTGGCTGGCTGATCAGCATCTCGGTGCGCAGTGAGATCCGAGGCCGACCCTGCCGTCCCCGCTTGGTGAAGATCTGGATCACGCCGTTGTTGGCCCGGGAGCCGTAGAGCGCGGCGGCCGCCGGCCCCTTGAGGACCTCGATCCGCTCGATGTCCTCGGGTGCCAGGTCCGCCAGCGCGTTGGTCAACGCCGCGCCGCCGCGGACTACGTTCGAGGACATATCGACGAGGCCTTCGGTGTTGTTGTCCACGATCACCCCATCCACCACGTACAGCGGCTCGGCACCGCCCAGGATCGAGCTGGTGCCCCGGAGCCGGATGCTCACCCCGCCGCCGGGCTGACCCGAGTTCTCGGAGATCCAAGCTCCGGTGACCTTACCCTGGAGCGCTACGTCGATGGCAGAGGCCCCGGCCGCCTCGCTGACCGCCGCGCCGGGAACACTCTCAACGCTATTCCCGACGGCCCTCCGCTCGGCCGCGACGCCGGTCAAGTTGACCACGATCTCCCTTAGCTCTATCGCGGTCTCCGTCAGGTAGACCGGGTCCACGCTGACGGTCCTGTCCGCCGCGAGCGCGATCTCCCGCGTCTCCTTCCTCCGCCCGATGAAGTTGAATTCCAGCGTGTAGGTCCCGGGCGCGACCGATGCACGGATCGTATACAAGCCCTCCCGGTTAGTGAGTGTGCCCAGGGATGTCCCCGCGATGGTCACGGCCACATCGGCCATCGGCCGCTGCGCGGTCGCGTCGTAGACCATTCCCTGGATCGTGTAAGGCTGGGGCTGCTGTGCCCAGACTTGTCCTGGCAGCAGGAGCGCCGCGGACAGGGCCAGCAGCGTGGTAGCCAGAGAGGAATTAGGCGATCTCATCGGGACCCTCCAGCATGTTATACCGCCGTTCACAGCTATCGGCCGCATGTAACAGAGCCTAAGAGACCGTCGCGGTTGCCGAGGTCGACGGAGGAGGCCGTCGCGCCGCTTTCCGGGCGACGTCGCCCGAGTGGCGGTTCCTCCGCAGACCACAGCGGCGAGGCGTCAGGAAGGGACCCCAACTGCGTCTCGCGGCTCGCGACTGGCTCATCGGCAGGTACAAACCCCTGGGGGGTCAGACACTTCGCTTGTCGGTGCCCGACCAAGGTGCCGTCCCGAGCAGTCCCCAGGTGTCGGCCGCTGCTTCTGATGGGACGCGCTTAGTTGTCGTTAGTAGACAGCGGGTTACATCCTACGTGAGAAGTGATTCGCCTGTCAATAGTGGAAGCCGGGCGCGTGAGAGCGTCCCAGGCGTGGTCTCGATCTCGGGAGTGATTACGACACTACAGGCGAGTCCAAACCAGGATGACACCGCACGAGGAGAAACCGCGGGAGGAGAAACCGCGGTACTCGATAGGGCCCGTCCAGGTAGATGGTCATCCGGCATCCTCGGCGACCTATGACCCGTACGCCGGCGAAACCCCGGTGAACCGTCACCCCGGGCGCTCGTCGGAGCACGTCTGAGAGGTAGAAGATCCCCCAGCGGTCAATCTCCTCCTCAGTCCACCGCCACCCTCCTTCAGCGTGCCGGGCACGCCGGTAGAAGCCCACCCGCTCGAGATAGTTGGAGCGCACCTCGACGACGATGGGTCCCAGCTCGATTGGCTCCACAGCGAGTGCGATCTGCGCGGATGTCGTGTGACCGGCCTCGATGCTGATCGGCTCCGTGCGGGTTGCGTAACCGAGCATCTCAACGATCAGGCTGAGCACGCCCGCTGGCAGCTCCTGGATCGCAAAGCCCCCCTGCTCATCGGTGACCACCTGGCGGGCTGTCGCGTGCTCCGATCGATGACCGTACCCACGATGCGACCTCGCGATGAGAAGTCGGGAAGCTGCCGGCGCAAAGCCACCTCGAGGCTGCCGCTGCGCTCGACGGTGAAATCGCCGTCCGCAGCCTCGTAGCCGACGCGGCGGATGGACATCAAGTATGTCCCGAGCGATATCGAGTCGATGACGAATACGCCTGCGGAGTCGGTGACCGAGCGTCGCCCGAGATCTGGCATGCTCACGACCGTGTTGGGCAGCGGAGCCCCGCTGCTGTCGTCGACGATCGTGCCGACCACCCGACACAGTCTCGCCTCTTGGTTCTCTTGCGCGTGGGAAGGCCAGAAGAAGCCAGATATCGCCAGGGAAAGCAGAAGAGTGGCGAATACCCTTACCATTGTACTACCGCCTCGAGGCCGAGGAACTGCCTGAGTGTATCCTGTAGCTGAAAGTTACGAGGACAGCGGCAGCCGGCAATCCCGGTAATTGGCCACTCTCGGCGGGTGCACCTTGGCCGGTTGCCCAGGTACGCCGGGGCCCGGCGGCTCTCGTGGCCTTCGCCAGTCGTTTCGGAACTCGAAACTACAGTCGCGCGGGCGTAGCGCGGACCCGGCAGTTTCTGGACGAGGCCGGCGAGCTCCAACTCCAGCAGCGCGGAGGCCAGGGGCCCGGGCGCCGCCCCCACAGCGCCGGCGAGATCTTCCACGTCCACGGACCCGGCTTCCAGCGCGGTCCAAACCCGGCGAGCCAGCTCGGAGGCCGCTGAACACGGTTGCACCTGCGTGGAGTCGCAGGTATGGGCGGCCGCAGACTCAGCCCC
>JBDHKG010000004.1:0-51657 GCA_039586495.1 Gemmatimonadota bacterium
CGCCTGATCGATCTCGTCACCGCCGACGCGGATCGACGTATCGGAGACGATACCGCCCAGGGCGATGACCGCGATCTCGGTCGTGCCGCCGCCGATATCGATCACCATGTTGCCGGTAGGCGTCTCGACCGGTAGCCCCACGCCGATCGCCGCGGCCATGGGCTCGGCCACCATGTAGACTTCCTTCGCCCCAGCGGCGTGTGCACCCGCCCGCACCGCGCGGCGCTCCAGCTCGGTTATGCCAGACGGCACGCCGATCACGACGCGCGGTTTCAGGCGAAACACTCGCTTGGCCGTCACGATCCTGAGGAAGTGCCGCAGCATCAACTCGCTGATGTCAACGTCGGCGATCACCCCGTCCTTGAGCGGTCGTACGGCCTCGATGCCGCCGGGCGTACGCCCCAGCATCCCCTTCGCCTCGATCCCCACCCCGAGCACCTTGCCGTTCGACTTCTGCACGGCCACGACCGACGGCTCGTTGAGGACGACGCCCTCACCCTTGACGTAGATCAACGTGTTCGCTGTACCCAAGTCGACAGCGATGTCGTTGGCGGGAAGCAGCCTACCGGAATTGAGCCAACGGATGCCCATAGAGACTCGCTACACTCCTCCCAGCGATCGGCCGGGTACCTCCCGGCCCCGTATCCGCGGCGGGGGATAGAGTAATCTAGCCAAGAAAACTAGACACGGCCGGTGGGGCGGCGCAATCCGCCCCACCGGCCCCAGCTCGCCACCCAGTCGGCCTGAGCCGTGCGATGGGTCCTAGCTGGTGATCCCGAGCACCTCCTCGATCGCGGTGCAGTCCAGGCCGAAGGCCTCCGCCACGCCTGGGCATGTCACTTTTCGCCCCACCACGTTCACCCCGAGGGCCAGGGCACGGTCCTCGCGGCAGGCCTTCTCCCATCCGTCGTCCGCCAGCTTCAGAGCGTACGGGAAGGTGGCGTTGGTGAGCGCCAGCGTGGAGGTATGAGGCACCGCGCCGGGCATGTTGGCCACGCAGTAGTGGATCACCCCGTCCACCACGTAGGTCGGGTCCTCGTGCGTCGTGGGTCGCGCCGTCTCGACACAGCCACCCTGGTCTACCGCCACGTCGACGATCACCGCCCCATCCTTCATCACCTTCAGGTCCTCACGCAGCACCAGATGGGGCGCCTTGGCGCCAGGCAGAAGAACCGCGCCGACCACGAGATCGGCCCGGGCGATCGCCGCCAAGATGTTCGGCCGATGAGAGTAGACCGTATCGACGTTTGCGGGCATCACATCATCGAGATAGCGAAGCCGATGCAAGCTGATGTCGAGTATGATCACCCGGGCGCCCAGGCCCGCCGCCATCTTCGCGGCGTGCGTGCCGACGACACCGCCGCCCAGCACGGCGACCTCCGCCGCCGGAACGCCGGGCACCCCGCCCAGCAGGATGCCACGCCCGCCGAACGCCTTCTCCAAGTACTTAGCTCCCTCCTGGATCGCCATGCGGCCAGCTACTTCACTCATCGGTGTGAGCAGAGGCAGCTCGCCCGTCGCGAGCTGTACCGTCTCATAAGCGATCGAGACCGCGCCACTCTCGAGTAGCGCCATGGTCAGCTCCTCGGAGGCGGCGAAGTGGAAATAGGTGAAGATCACGTGATCGGGCTTGATGCGTGGATATTCCACCGCAATCGGTTCCTTGACTTTCACCACCATCTCCGCCTCCGCCCACAGCTTGTCCGGGTCGCTGACGACGCTCGCGCCCGCCGCCTTGTAGGCCGAGTCATCAAAGCCACTCCCTACCCCCCCACCCTTCTCAACCAGCACCCTGTGGCCATCTTGGACTAGATGCTCGACGCCGGCCGGCACCATCGCCACCCGGTTCTCACCCGCTTTGATCTCCTTAGGAACACCGACGATCATTGTTCGAGCCTCGCTCACTCAGGGCCGATATCCGTGCCACACAGAACGTGAGAAGGCCTCCGCCCGTACTCAGCCCCTGCCCCCCTCGGGGCCCAGCCGGACGATGGCCTGGTGCTCAGGAGCATAGTATTGATGAGACAACTCGGCCACCTCTACGTCGGTGACCGCGTCGATGCGCGAACAGATGTCATCCAGGGTCAAGTACGGCTCGTCAAACAGCGCGACTCCCGCCAGTCGCTGCAGGCGCGCCGAGGTCGATTCCAGCGAGAGCAGCACCTGACCCTTCGTCTGACTCTTAACCGCGCGCAGCTCCGCCGCCGCAAGCCCAGTGCCAGCCAGCTGCCCCAGCTCGCTCCGCACCTCGTCCACCGCCCGGTCCGCCATGTCCGAGCGCGTGGCCATGTAGATCCCGGACAAGCCGCCCCGGACGTAGAACGATTGGAACGTGTAGACCGTGTAAGCCAGACCCAGCTCTTCCCGGATGCGCTGGAAGAGGCGGCTGCTCATGCCCCCGCCCAGCGCCGTCGAGACGAGGATGGCGGCATAGCGGCGCGGGTCGCTCCGGGCAAATGTAGGCGAGCCTAAGCAAATGTGCGCCTGGACGCTGCTGCGCGAATACCGCCTCTCCTCCGGCGTAAGCGCCGTGGGCTCCGGCACCAGCGGTGGCACGGCTCGCTCTCTGCTGCACGGGAAGTGCCGCATGACCAGGTCCAGCAACTCGTCGTGCTGCACCCTACCGGCTGCGGCCACCACCGAGAGGCTCGGCCGATAGGCCGTTCGCCACAGGTCTACCAGGTCGTCCCGGGTGATGGCCCGGACTGTCTCGAAAGTGCCCAGCACCGGGCTGCCGTAGGGGTGATCGCCCCACAGGGCACGGGCGTGCAGGTCGAAGACCAGCTCCTCTGGCGTATCCTCGACACCTGCGATCTCCTCGAGGATCACGTTGCGCTCGACCTCCAGATCGCTGCTTCGCAGCAGGGGTCGGAAGACGAGATCCGCCAGCACGTCGATTGCGGTGGGCAGGTGCTCATCCAGGACCCTGGCGTGGCACGCGGTGTGCTCGCGCGATGTATAGGCGTCCAGCGAGCCGCCGATCCCCTCGATCTCCAGGGCGATCTCCCGTGCGGAGCGGTTCTCGGTGCCTTTGAAGCTCATGTGCTCCAGCAGGTGGGAGGCGCCCATGCGCTCCGGCGAGTCGTGGCTGGCGCCCCAGCGGAACCACATGCCTGTCGCGACCGAGCGCACCCCCGGGATTTCCTCAGACAGCACGACAGGTCCGCCGGCAAGCTGAGTGCTGAAGGTCTTGTCGTCGAGCTGTACGGTCGTGGCGGTGTCGCTTCCCATCGTGACCGGATCAGCCGTCCTGCGCCGGGTGAACAAAAAGCCTGTCCCGCGAGCTACGGGACAGGCTTATGGAGAGAAAGGACGGCTTCACGACGCCTTCGTTGCCTCGACCTCTGCGTCCATGGCTGCCCGGCGTGACAGGCGCATGCGCCCACGTTCGTCGATCGATATCAGCTTCACGCGCACCTTCTCACCGCGCTTCACCACGTCCTCTGTCTTGGCGACGCGACCCTCCTCGAGTTCAGAGATATGGCAGAGGCCCTCCACGCCAGGCAAGATCTCCACGAAAGCCCCGAACGAGGTCGTGCTCTTGACCACGCCCTCGTAGATCCTGCCGATTTCCGGCTCCTGAACGATCGCTTCAATGATCTCCCGCGCGCGCTCACCTGCTTCGCCACTGATGGACGAGATCGTGATCAGGCCGTCATCCTCGATGTTGATCTCAGCGCCCGTCTGCTCCTCGATCCCACGTACCGTCTTACCCTTCGGCCCGATCACCTCGCCGATTTTCTCCGGGTTCACCTGCAGCGTGATGATACGCGGAGCCATGGGCGACAGGCTCTTGGCGATCGTCTTGTCCATGACATCTAGAATGTGCATCCGCGCCTGACGTGCCCGCTGCATGGCCTCGTGCAGCAGCTCCGTAGAAAGACCTTCGATCTTGATGTCCATCTGGACCGAGGTGATCCCTTTGCGGGTCCCGGCGACCTTGAAGTCCATGTCACCGAGGTGATCCTCGATCCCCGTGATATCCGTCAGGATGACGACCTTGTCGCCCTCCTTGATCAAGCCCATCGCGATGCCGGCGCACGCGGCGCGCACCGGAACACCCGCCTGCATGAGGGCCAACGACCCGCCGCACACGGTCGCCATCGACGAGGAGCCGTTCGACTCGAGGATGTCGCTGACGACACGGATCGTGTAAGGGAACTCCTCGTAAGCTGGCAGAAGCGGCTGAAGGGCACGTTCCGCCAGGGCACCGTGGCCGACCTCGCGCCTTGACGGGCCACGGAAGGGCCGCACTTCGCCTACGGAGAAAGGTGGGAAGTTGTAGTGCAACATGAACGACTTGGACGTCTCCTGCAGGACGTCGATCGTGTCAATGCGCTGCTCGTCGCGGCTGGTGCCGAGCGTGACCACGGCCAGCGCCTGTGTACCTCCGCGCGCGAAGAGCGCCGAACCGTGGGTGCGTGGAAGTAACCCGACCTCACAACTGATCGGCCGGATCTCCTCAGGCCTTCGGCCGTCCACTCGCTCCGCTTTCTCCATAATCTGCGCGCGGAGCGTCTCGTACTCGATCTGATCGATGACCCTGTCGACTTGCCCCTCGTAGTCCTCGATCTCTGACTCGAACGGTTCACTGACCTCCGACGTGACGTTCTCGCGAAGCGCCACCAGGGCCTGATTCCGCTCCTCCTTACTCGGCAGGTTGAGTGCTTCGGTCACCCGCCTGGCGGCCAGTTCGTTGACGCGTGCGACCAGCCCCTGATCCAGCGCCGGAGGCCTGTACTCCATCTTCGGTTTGGCGAGCGGCCCAACAAGCTCACCTTGGATACCTACGAGCTCTCGGATCCCACGGCGTGCAAACTCGAGCGCCTCGATGAACTCGTCCTCCGACATCTCGAGCGCGCCGCCCTCCACCATGATGATCGACTCCTCCGAGCCCGCGACGACCAGGTCGACATCGGAGAACTCAAGCTGCTGGAACGTTGGGTTGAGCACCCATTCCCCATCGAGCCGACCCACACGGACGGCAGCAATCGGATAAGGGAAAGGTACGCTGGACATGTTCAACGCCGCCGAGGCTCCCATCAGGCCGAGTACATCAGCGTCGTTCTCCTGGTCCGCCGACAGGATGTAGATGACGACCTGGACCTCGTAGACGAAGTCCTTCGGAAACAGCGGTCGAATCGCTCGATCGATCAGACGCGCTGACAGGATTTCCTTCTCGCTAGGCCGCCCCTCGCGCTTGAAGAAACCGCCCGGGATCTTCCCCGCCGCGTAGCTCTTCTCTCGATACTCAACCGTCAGTGGAAAGAAGGGAAGCTTTGTCGGCTTGCTGTCAGCCACGACGGTGGCGAGGACCGCCGTCTCCCCGAACTGCACGAGTACGGCGCCGTCCGCCTGTCTCGCCATACGACCCGATTCCATGATCAGGGTCCGGCCTGCAAACTTACACTCGACTAGATTTGCCATGATCTCCGTTGCCGCTTGTCGCTCCTTCGCTGGGCACGCGAAAGCCCCTGAGGCATCACCGCCGGGGGCCTCTACTCATCCGCGCAGGCCCAAATCCGCTGCAATCTGCCGGTATAGCTCCGGGTTCGTCCGGTTGAGATAACGAAGCATGCGCCTGCGTTTACCGACCCACTTCAACAGGCCCTGACGGCTATGGTGATCCTTCGGATGCCGTCGCAGGTGTTCAGTCAGGTCACCGATCCGGCGCGTGAGCAAGGCGATCTGAACCGCGGCGGAACCGCGGTCATTGGGATGCATCTGATACTTGGCGATTAGCGCTTGCCGCTCTTCCTTCGTTAGTGTCATTCCGTCGATATCTCCGGCTCTACCACCGGGTGGTTGCCACCCTCACGCTGAAATGAACCCGTTAAGTTATTCCAGCTTATGCCCCATGTAAAGACGTCCTGAGCCCCTCGCAAAGAACTCCAGAGCCGCCTCCCGATCCCGCTTCATCTGCTCCACGAGCTGTGCCGCCGACGCGAAAGGCTGAACGTCACGTAGCCGCGTCAGCAATTCGACCCGCACCTGCTCCCCGTAGAGATCACCGTCGAAATCCAGCAGGTGCAGCTCGATCGAGGGCGGCGATCCTCGGAAAGTCGGCCGCGGACCCAGGTGCAGCAGCCCATCTCCGAGGTGCGTCCGGAACGCCGCGCGCACCGCATAGATCCCTTCCCGTGGCAGCAGCTTGTCGCTCCCACTAACGCTCACGTTCGCCGTGGCGAATCCGAGCATCCGACCCCGGCCGTCCCCATGCACGACGGCCCCGGTGAGCGAGTACGGTCGACCCAGCCCCCGCGCGGCCCGCTCCACATCGCCTTCCTCCAGCGCGCTGCGGATCCGGCTGGAAGAGATCGCGTCGTTGTTCATCAGTACCGGCCCCACAACCTCGACCTCGAAGCCGTACCGCGCGCCGATCTCACACATGGTGCCAACGTGGCCGCTTCGGTCACGCCCGAAACCGTGGTCGTAGCCCACCACCAGTCGCTTGAGCGCGAAATGGGTCAGAAGCACGTCCCGCACGAACTCCTCGGGCAGATAGAGCGACAGCGACCGCGTGAAGCTGAGAAAGACGGCATAGTCAAGCCCGGACAGCGTGAGTATCTCCTTCTTCTCGTTGGGGGGCGTCAGCAGTCGCGGCGCGATGTCGGGGCGAACGATCTTCAGAGGATGAGGATCGAAGGTGACGAGCACGCTCAGCAGACCGTCCTCGGCGGCCACCTCGCAGAGCCGCTTCAGCACCGCCCAGTGGCCGCGATGCACACCGTCGAACGTGCCCACGGTGACGGCAGCACCCTTCGCCTGAGGCGGCAGCCCGTGCGACCCAGCCGTTCGAACCGGTCTACTCATCCTGCCGGGGTCCCAACTCGGCGACGAACACCTTCTTCGGCCGCAGCTGCCCCTCGCGCGCCTGGGCGAGGGCCACCAGCTCGCCGTCCACGAATACGGCCACCGGACCCTCCGCATCCACGCCGCCCGACTCAACCGGTCGACCATGGCGGAGCGCTTCCCGTGCCTCCGCACCCAGGTCCACCCGTCTCAAGTGGGCAACCGCCGCCTCCGGCGGTCGAAGCTGCGCGATGACCCGATCCCTCAGCGTGTACTGGCCCAGCGCGATCGCGTCAGCGACGTCGAACGAGCCAACCCGCAGCCTACGCAAGCCCGTGAGATGGGCACCCACTCCCAGGGCCTCTCCCAGGTCTCGCGCCACAGACCGTATGTATGTCCCACTCGAGCACTCCGCCTCCACCGTCAGGCTCGGAAGCGACATCTCAGACAGGCTCAGACGCCAGATCGTCACACGCTGCGGCTGCAGCCGCGGCGCCTCGCCGGCACGAGCCAGAACATAGGCCCGCTGACCGGCCACCTTCTTTGCTGAATGGGCAGGCGGCAGCTGCTCGAATTCGCCGAGCTGCCGCTGCAGAGCCCGGCGCACCTGTCCCGCATCCACGGCACGCCAGGCCTCGCTGCGGGCCGTCACAGTCCCCGTACGGTCATCCGTGTCCGTCCGCTCGCCCAGCCGGATCACCGCACGGTAAGTCTTCGGCAGGACCGCCAGGTACTCGGCCAACCGAGTGGCCCATCCTACGCAGAGCAGCATCAGCCCACTGGCCAAGGGGTCCAGGGTTCCCGCATGACCGACGCGACGAACCCCGATCAGTCGCCGCGCGATCTCCACCATGTCGTGCGATGTCGGACCTTCGGGCTTGTCCACCAGGAGCAGGCCAACAGGCTTCACTCCCCGTCTCCACCCTTCGGCGGTTCCTGCGGAGCCTCGACTTCCGCCAGCAGCTCCCTGATCCTGGCCGCCTTCTCTTGAGTACGGTCGATGACGAACCGCAGCTCCGGGGTGCGACGGATCCTCAGCTCACGCCCCAATCGCGAGCGAATGAACCCGGCGGCGCTCGTCAAGCCCTTGAGTGCCTCTGCCTTTCGCTGATCGTCGCCAGGCGCCTGCACGTATACCGTGGCATGTTTGAGGTCCGCCGTCACCTCCACCTCGGTAAGCGTGACCATACCGACTCTGGCGTCCTTGACTTCCCTCTGCAGCAGGCGGGAGATCTCTTTCTTGAGCAGCTGGTTGACCCTCTGCGTGCGCGAATACTCTCTAGCCATGGAATTCGCCGAAAGGAACTGAGGTGTAAGCGGTCAGGCCGCCGGGCTTAGTCAACCGTGGACACTCGGGGATATCAGCGGTCGCCTCAGTAGAAATAGGTCATGCTGTCGATTATCCGGACCCGCGCATCGGATGCGACAAGCGCGTCGATCAGGCTCAACACCTGCTCCGCATGGCGCCTGTCAGAGGATACGAGTGCGGCACAGAGCTCCGCCCTCTGCCAGGTATGCTGATGATCGGTTTCCGCCACCGAGACGTTGTGCCGTCCGCGCAGCCGGTCTTTCAGGCTGCGGAGTATCGCCCGCTTTTGCTTGAGGGAGCTGCAACCTTCGAGGTGCAGCTCCCACGCGATCACACTCACGACCACGGCGACTGCAGAGCTGCTGTCATCGATCCCCAGATCTACCTAGCGGCGCGCGACTCGCTCTCTCCTGAAACCCCAGCCTGCGCACCTGCTGCCGTATCCAGGCTACGGGCCACCTGCTCGATCCGGAACGACTCGAGCACGTCACTCACCTTCACGTCGTTGAAGTTCTCTACCGCTGCGCCACATTCGTAGCCGGCTCGCACTTCCTTCACATCATCTTTGAAGCGCCGCAAGCTGGCGAGCTTGCCCTCATACACGACCACATGATCCCGCAGCACGCGAATCCGGGCGTTGCGGTCGATCACACCGTCGCTCACATAGCAGCCGGCGACTGTGCCGACCCTTGGAACCCTGAACAGTTGCCTTACCTCTGCGCTGCCAAGGATGACCTCCTTCTCCTCTGGGGCGAGCATACCCTCCAGCGCCGCCTTCACCTCGGCCGCCGCCTCATAGATGACCCTGTAGGACCGGATATCGACGCCCTCACGCTCGGCCAGCTCCCGCGCCTTGCGATCCGGCCGCACGTGAAAGCCGATGATGATCGCGTCCGTGGTCTGGGCCAGCAGCACGTCGGTCTCGTTGACCGCGCCGACGCCCCGGTGAATCACCCTCACCTCGACCTCGTCAGTCGACAGCCCTTCAAGCTCATCGGAGAGCGCTTGCACGGAACCGTCGGTGTCGCCTTTGATGATGAGCTTGAGCCGAGTCCGCTCCCCAGCCTGCACGGCTTGGAAGACGTCCTCGAGGCGGGCGATTTGACTCCTGCGCCTGATCTCCTTCTCGCGCTCGATCTGCTGCCGCCTACTCGTGATCTCGCGAGCGCGCTCGTACTCGAGCACGATCAGGCCGTCACCCGCCTGCGGCACACCCTCAAATCCAAGTACGCGCACCGGCATGCCGGGGCCCGCGGACTGCACGCTGTGGCCTCGCTCGTCAAAGAGCGCGCGAACCCGGCCCGCATAAATGCCGCACACAAAGCCATCGCCGACCTTGAGCGTGCCCTCGGTGATCAGAACCGTGGCTACCGGACCCATTCCCTTGTCCAGCTCGGCTTCAACCACGGTCCCGCGGGCGTTGAGTCCCGGATCCGCTCTGAACTCAAGCACTTCGGCCTGCAACAGGACCTTCTCGAGCAGGTCGTCAACGCCCTGACCGGTCTTAGCCGAGATCTCAGAGCTCAGGACGTCACCGCCGAACTCCTCGATGACGACTCCGTGTTCGAGCAGTTCTCGTTTGACGCGCGTCGGGTTCGCCGACGGCAGATCGATCTTGTTGACCGCCACGATGATCGGCTTGCCTGCGTTCTTGGCGTGACTTATCGCCTCAATGGTCTGTGGCATCACGCCGTCATCGGCCGCCACCACGAGAATGACGATGTCGGTTACGTCCGCACCCCGAGCACGCATTGCCGTGAATGCCGCGTGGCCTGGTGTATCCAGGAAAGTGATCTTACGCTCGCCATCGACGCCGACCAGATACGCGCCGATGTGCTGCGTGATACCTCCAGCCTCGCCAGCGATCACGTTCGCGTTGCGGATGCAGTCGAGCAGCAACGTCTTTCCGTGATCGACGTGACCCATCACGGTCACCACGGGCGGCCTCGCTTCGAGGCGTCCCGGGTCTACTTGCGCGACCTCGTCAAGGATGTCGGCACCGTATTCATCCTCCCGAACCGCCTTGAAGCCGAGCTCGCTGGTGATCAGCTCGATCTGGTCGAAATCAAGCCGCTGGTTGATGGTGACCATCAAGCCGAGGTTCTTGAACGCCGACATGATGATCTCGTTTGGCGAAACGCCGACGAGATCGGCGAGCTCGGCGACGGTAAGGAACTCCGCCACACGTACGGTCTTACGTTCCTCCGCCAGCCGCTCCGCCTCGGCGGCTTCGCGTTCACGCTGCTCTGCCGTCACCTCGCGTCGTCGGCGGCGCGTCGGTCCGGCGCTCTCCATCTTGGCCAGGGTCCGCTTGATCGCCTCCTGCACCGCCTCCTGGTCCACGCGAGCGCGCTTCTTCTTCTTGCGCCCGCGCCGGCGGCGGCGTCCATCGACGGTGTAGCCCTCCGCCTGGATGCGGACGACGCCAGCGGCCTGCTTCGGCGCTCGCGGCGGTTCAGCGGGCGTCGGCAACACGGGAACCGGCGGCGGGGCCTCAGCCACCGGCGCTTCTGCTGCCTCAGCGGCGATCGCTGGCATCTCCTCCGCCGCCCGTACCTCCACGTGTAGGGGTGCCGCAGGCTCCTCATCCAGCGCTGCCTTCGCCAGCTCAGCCTCGGCAGCCACCAGCTCAACCGGCTTGGCCTCAACAGGCTCGACTGCGGGCACCGCAGGCGCTTCCGCCGGCATCTCGGCCTCCGCGTCAGCGACGAGTTCCTCAATCACCTCCGCCGGGACCTCAGCGACCGGCTGCTCGACGCCCTCGACCAGTTCCTCGGGGGCGACGACGGTCTCGGGCACCTCTTCAAGCGCGGGGCCCACCTCCTCGACAGCCGGCTCAACTGGCTGCGCGGGCCTCTCCACAACGCGACGACGGCGCCGACGTCGGGCAGCCATCTCGCTCCTACCTGCCTTGACCGGCCTACGCTTGTCACGCTCAAGCCGTGTTCGCGCACGGGCGACCTGAGTATCCTCAAGCGAAGACATATGGCTGCGGACAGGTATGTCCATCTCGCGGAGGAGATGGATCAGGCTCTCGCTCGTGATCTCGAACTCCCTTGCCAGCTCGTAGACCCGCATCTTCGCCAAAGCTGCAGTCCTCCTGTACGCTAGCCTTCCAATGCTTGCGCCAACTCCAACACTCTATGCCCCAGCGACTTATCGGTGACCGCCAACGCGACGACCCGCTCCCGGCCTACCGCACGACCCAGCTGATCACCGTCAAGTACGACCGTATGTGGCAGCCCGCGCGGACCCAGGAGCCTTTGGAACCTCCGCCGCACTTGCGGCGGCGCGTCGCCGGCGATGACAACCGCCACGGCCTCGTTCCTCCGGATCGCTCGCTGCACGGCATCGACACCAACGCGCAGCTGCCCTGCCCGCCGGGCCAACCCCAGCCCCCTCAGCAAACGGCTTGCCGCCTCAGGAGGCTCGCTCCTCTGGCTCACCCTCCAGGCTCACCTCCGCATCCGCCGAGCTTGTCTCATCTGCCGGCTCGCTGCCCGCCTCGACCTCTACAGCAGACTCAACGCCGCCCACGGCGTCAGCCGCGACTTCGGCGCTGGCCTGGGCCTCAGCATCGGGCGCCACGGCGCTCTCGCTACCCGCGACGGCTGGTTCAACCGCCGCCCCGCCCTCGACAGTCTCTTCGGCCTCTTCGCTCTCGACGAACGGCCCGCCCGTCGCCACCGGCTTCGCATCGGGCGGGACTTCAGCGGACAGCTCGGCGGGCTCCTCGACGATGGTCAGCTCTTCAACTAGCTTCGCCAGCAGATCAGCATCGTCAGGATCTACTCCCGCAATGCGCAGGAATTCGTCGCGCTCGAGGTCGATGATGTTCATGAACGTCTCGTAGCCCGCTGCCTCGAGTGCCGCCAGGACAGCCGGCGGGATATCAAGCTCCTTCAGCGGGAAGTCGGCTGCTCCCTCCTCCTCCTCCTCCAGCCGACGGAACAGCGTGCTCTGCGCGCCACGCTCCATCCACTCACGGCTCGAGTAGAGATCGATCTGCCAACCGATGAGCTGCGAGGCGAGCCGCACGTTTTGCCCGTTACGGCCGATGGCAAGCGACAGCTGATCCTCATCAACGATGGCGGTGACCACTTTGCGCTCGGGGGCCGATATCACCTTCGCCACCTTCGCCGGAGCCAGAGAGCGCTTGGCGTAGATCTCCGGATCGGGATGCCACGGCACGATGTCGATCCGCTCCCCGCTCAGCTCGGACACGACCGCCTGAACGCGCGAGCCCTTCAAGCCCACACACGCGCCCACTGGGTCGATCGCATCGTCGTTGGAGACGACCGCGATTTTCGTTCGGCCGCCCGCCTCGCGCGCCATATCGACGATCTTCACCACGCCCTGATAGATCTCCGGCACCTCCAGCTTGAACAGCGCCGCTACGAAACCCGGGTCTGCCCGGGACAGAATCAGGCGCGGCCCCTTCGGCGTCTCCTCCTGCTTCTTGAGCACGGCACGGATCGGCTCTCCCTGCCGGAACCGCTCTCTCGGGTTCTGCTCACGCCAAGGGATGATCGCCTCCGCCTCGCGCAATACGTTGAGCATCACAACGAGCTTGCCGCGCTCGATGGCCTGGACCTCGCCGGACAGGAGCTCACCAATCTTGTCGCTGAACTCCTCGCGGATGCGGTTTCGCTCACCCTCCCGCACCCGCTGGATGATTCGCTGCTTGGCTGCCAGCACAGCTGTCCGGCCGAAATCATCAAACCCTACCGGAATCTCAAGCAGATCACCGACCTGGAAGTCCGGGTCGTCCCAGCGTGCCTCGTTGACGCTGACCTCCCGCGACGGGTCGACGACGTCTTCAACTACTTCTTTGAGGACGACGATGTCGATCGTACCCTTGTCCTCATCGATCATGATCTCAGCCTGCACGTTCGGGCCGTAGCGCTTCGCGAGCGCCGCGTAGATACCGTCCTTGATCAAGTCGTGCAGGTCCTCGCGCGACAGCGACTTGTGCGCCGTCATCACGCGAAAAGCTTCCAAAACCTGGGCGGCGTTGGCCATCTGTTCAACGCTCCGTTCGTCTTTCCACTCCCCGGACGCCCGGGGTGCATTCCCGTTCTCGCCGCTTCCTCAGCGCCTAGGTTTCTCGTTCCCGCGACTTCCCAGATCCGAACTCATCCCAGTGGAACACGAGGTTCGCCTTGGCGACCGCCGAGCGCGGAACCTCGAGCTCCGCACCGTCCGCCAGCCGAAGTCGCAACCGCTCAGAGCCCTCCGAGCCCTCAACGCCCAGCAGGACTGCCTCGATCCGCTTCGCGCCTCCCGCGAGTGGCTCGAAACCTCGCACGCGGATCCAGCGGCCGATACTGCGCTCGAAGTCACGTCGCTTACGGAGCGGACGCTCGACGCCTGGAGAGGAAACCTCCAGGATGTAGCTGCTCAGGAGGTCTTCTCGCACGTCCAGTGCCGCTTCCAGCTCGCGGCTCACTCGCGCGCAGTCGTCTACCGTGATTCCCCGGCCTGGCTCAGAGTCCGGGCGATCGATGCGCAGCCGGAGGATCGGGCGTGCCCGATGACCGGCCGTCTCCAGGTCCACCAGCTCGAAGCCCAAGCGATCGAGTACAGCCTCCGTGATCCGCTCCAGGTTCTCCTCCACGCGGCCGGACTTCTTCGCCATCCTAATCTTCGCAGGCTCGCGTCCCAGTGGACCTCAGCAATAAAAAAGTGGGGTTTGAATTGCGTCCCCACTCAAAAGACCTTGCGGCCAGTCGCTTCTGAGCGCCTCAACCCACAGCGGCCGTAAATATAGAAGCCGCCTAACAGAAAATCAACCAGGCTACCGCCCTAGGACCATCCCAGGAAGGCACACATGCGCCGGTTGCGGTCTCCGCGCCGATAAGAATAAAAGTTATCCGAATCGCAACGGGTGCAACGGCTCGAGACCGTCACCCGTTCAGGTGCGACCCCGGCCGTCAGAGAGCTGTGGGCGACATGCGCCCGCAGATCGACGCGACCGGTACCTGCGGGCAACGCGCCGAGGGCGCTGGTCACCTCAGGGCCGACCTCGTAGCACTGGCCACAGATCGCCGGACCCAGGTGGACGTACATGGACGCGACGTCTGCACCGAGCTCCTTCATCCTCGCCAGCGTCGCCTCTACGACCCCCGCGGCGATCCCCCGCCAACCGGCGTGTGCGAGCCCCAGCGCGCGCCGCTCCGGATCCACCAAGAAGACGGGTACGCAGTCTGCCACGGTCACCCCCAGCAGGACGCCTTCGCCCGCAGTGACCAGCGCATCCGCCTCACCGACGACGTGCACACCGGAGGGCTGCCGGCCATCGCACAGCACGACGTCGGCGCCCTGCACCTGCCAGCAACGGGCAACCCGCCGGATCCCCGTGGCTGCTTGCAGTTGTTGCCAGCCGTCCGACGTCAGGTCTTCAGCCGAAGGTCCGAAGTCCAGCTCGGCGACGCGGGCGGTAACGCCCTGGACGAGACCCGGGAAGCGGGAGAGCCAATCACCATGGGTGAAGACACGCAGGCCGTCCAGCCAGTACTCGTGCTCTGTCACCGCGATCATTCGACTCGTTCGATGGACGCGCCAAGCTCTCGCAAGCGCTCGTCGATTCGCTCGTAACCGCGTTCGATCTGACCGATGTTGTGAATCTGGCTGCGACCCTCGGCGCCCAGCGCCGCGATGAGGATCGCCATTCCGGCCCGGATGTCCGGGCTTTCCACCACGGATCCACGCAGCTTTGCCGGCCCGACCACCACAGCGCGATGCGGGTCACAGATCACGATCCGGGCTCCCAGGCCGGTTAGCTTGTCGGCGAAGAACATCCGCGACTCGAACATCTTCTCGTGGATCAGTACCGTGCCTCGGCACTGGGTGGCCACGACGAGCGCGATGCTTATCAGATCTGCCGGGAAATTCGGCCAAGGCCCGTCATCGATCTTCGGTATCTGCTGGCCGATGTCCATGCGGACCTCCAGCGACTGGTCCGCCGGCACACGCAACGTTCGTCCATCAAGCTCGCAGAGCACGCCGAGTCGCTCGAACATCAGACGTATGCTCAAGAGGTGTCGCGGCTCGACGTCGCCGATCGTGAGCTCGCTTCGGGTTACAGCAGCCAGCCCGATGAACGATCCGACCTCGATGTGATCAGGGCTCAGCTCGGCGCTCGCGCCTCCGAGCCGCTCAACGCCCTCGATCTCCAGCTCGGCCGTGCCGATCCCGGATATCCGGGCCCCCATGCGGTTCAGCAACCGGCAGAGGTCCTGCACGTGCGGTTCCGACGCCGCGTTGCGCAACACACTGGTACCCTCCGCTAGCGTCGCCGCCATGATCGCGTTCTCGGTGCCTGTGACGCTGGGTTCATCCAGGAAGATCTCCGCCCCCCGGAGCTTCCCGCGCAACACGAACTCATCGCCAAGCTCAACCTCGGCGCCAAGTCGCTGCAGCGTCTCGAAGTGCGTATCCAGCCGTCGCCTCCCGATCACATCCCCGCCGGGAGGCGGAAGTCTCATGTGCCCCGCACGGGCCAGCATCGGGCCAGCCAGCAGTATCGAGGCCCGAATCCGCGCGGCCAGCGCTGGCTCAAGCGCCGCAGACTGCACGTCCCGGGCTTGCAGCGTGAGAGCCCCTGGACCTGACCACTCGCACCGCACCCCAAGCGCAGTAAGCAGCTCCGTCATGGTGAGCACGTCACGAATGTCGGGTACATTGGCCAGCCTGACCGGCTCGTCGGTCAGCAGCGCCGCCGCCATCATAGGCAGTGCGGCGTTCTTGTTGCCCGCCGGCCGCACATGGCCGTGGAGCGCGCGCCCGCCCTCAACAATGAAGCTGCTCATCGCGCCCAACTTAGGTCGCTGCGCTCGCGACCGTCAATCGTCACCGCCGCTTCCCCGTTTGCGCCGGCCCCTGGAGCGACCGGGCCGGTAAGACTCCCCGCTTGACACCACACGGCCGTTAGGCCTATGTGAATGCAGTGTACCGACCCCTGGCTAGCATGAAACTACATCACCACCTGCGTCCCGACCTGGTCATCCTTGACCTCCAGACGGAGGGCGTGGAAAGCACGCTGCGTGACCTAGTGCATAATCTGGCAGAGCACGGTCTCATTGACGACGAGCAACACGCGCTGGACGCGCTGTTGGAACGCGAGGCAGCGCAGTCGACCGGGATCGGCTGTGGGGTGGCGATCCCGCATGCCGTATACCCCGAGTTGAGCTCGACGGTGATCCAACTCGCGCTCTCGCGCACCGGCATCGATTTCCTAGCACTGGACGAAAAGCCCGTGCACACCATCTTTCTGCTTCTCTCGCCACCGAACCGAAGCAGCACACACATCAAGCTCCTAGCGCGGATCGCCCGGCTGATGCGCCAGCCGGCGGTCCAGGAGCGGCTGCTGAACGCCGCAAGCGCCGAGGACGTCATTGAGCGCATTCGTCAGTTTGACGAACAGCATCCCTAGCTCGCCACGGCGGGACACTTCAGCCTATGCAACTACTCGTGGCCGTGATCAACCAGCCGGAAAAGCTCGATGACATCCTATCGGGCTTCCTCGAGTTGGGGATCACTGGAGCCACGATCATCAATAGCGAGGGGATGGCTCGTGTCCTCACCCACGACATTCCTCTCTTCGCCGGGATCCAGACACTCATCTCGAGATCGCGCTCGCAGAACTACACCATCTTCAGTGTCATAGACGACGACGCCAAAGTCGAGGCGGCCTTCGCCCTTATCCAGGACGTCTGTGGCAGCATGTCAGATCCCGGCACAGGAATCGTATTCACGATCCCCGTCAGTCGGGCGACGGGCGTGGCGCCCGAGCTCGGAGAAGAATCTGAGCTGTGAACCCACTCCTTGTCGTCCTGCTGCTTGCCCTCATCGGTCTGCTGGGAGCCCAGCTCACCTTCTCCCGGCGCCACGTGCCGCTGGGCCCACGGACCTTCATAGCGATCGGGGGGCCCTTCCTGCTCCTCGGTTTCCTCCTCGGCCCGCACCTCTTGCGAGTCTTGACGCCGGGGACGCTGCGG
This sequence comes from Gemmatimonadota bacterium, assembly GCA_039586495.1. Lineage (GTDB taxonomy): Bacteria > Gemmatimonadota > Gemmatimonadetes > Palauibacterales > KS3-K002. The sequence continues at coordinate 17,101 of JBDHKG010000004.1, forward strand.
GCGCTAAACCCTCTGCTGGCCCTCGGGCTGGGCTGGGTCGGGGTGCTGTTCGGACTCCAGCTGGACCGCGAGCATCTTCGCCAGTTCCCACCGCGTTACCTGACCATCGCCTGGTCGCAGGCCGCGATCGCGTTCGGTGTCGTCTACATCGTCGGTCAGCTGCTAACCAAGGCCTGGTTCTCGTTCGGACTGGACGCAATCGTCCTTGCAGCTGCAGCGACCGCCTGCGTGTCAACGCCAGCCGCGATCGCGCTCATCTCGAACACGTACAGGACCCGGGGCCGCATCACGCGCCTGCTCTTCTACGTCACCAGTCTCGATGCGGCCGTGGGAATTGTTGCTCTCGGCCTCACGCACGCCGCCTACCACACCCGGCTACTCGGGGGCGGTGTCGCATTATCGCTGGTCGAGTGGTTTGCGATATCGGTGCTGCTAGGCTTCTTCTTCGGCGTGCTGTTCCTTTCACTGACGCGAATCCGCCCGCGAAGCCAAGAATTGGTGTTGCTGCTCATCGGACTCGTACTCTTCGCAGCCGGCGCCGCGTTCTATCTCTCGCTCTCCCCCCTGTTCGTGTGCATGATCGCTGGGATGGTGATCGGCAACCTTTCGCCCGTGCGTCGCCGCGCCTATGCGGCCCTGTCACAATGGGAGCAGCCGATCTACATCATGCTGCTCGTGTTGGCCGGGGCGCTCCTCCATTTCTCTTCATGGTGGATCGTCCCGCTCGTGGCCGCCTACGCCGCGGGCCGACTCCTGGCCAAGTGGATCGGCGGCCTGGTGGCTTCGCGAGTCGGGCCGCGAGGTTTGGCCCTTCCTGCCAGCTTCGGGCTCGCCCTGACACCTCAGGGCGGTATCTCGCTGGCCATGGCCATTTCGTTCGTTCTCATCTACGTTCCAATGGGGAGCGAGCCGGACGCCGCGCTTAACGTCTTCTTCGCCATGGTCGTGATCGCGGTCGGCATCAGCGACCTCATCGGACCGTTCCTGATTCGAGGTGTGCTGGAACGGGCCGGCGAACTCGACCGCCGGGTCGCGCATGCCGGAGCCGCGACTGACAGGTAACAAGGGGAGAGGTGCCGCGTGGAGGATCCGCTGAACCTGACGATTCAGGTGATACAGGCTCTGGCCGTTCTGGTGCTGGGTGTCGGCATGATCATGCTGGCGCGTGCTCTGCGCCGCATCAAGCGCAGCCTCGACCGGGTGGACGATGCGCTGGACAGCATCGGTCGCGACGCGAGGCCGGTGCTCGACCGGGCGCGCGCCGTAGGCGAGAATTTGAACTTCATCGTGATGTCGGTTCGCAAAGAAGTTGAGCACGCAAGCCAGACGATATCACGCGCCAACGAGCGGCTCGAGGCTGCCCTCGAAGTGGCGGAGGAGCGGGTTCAGGAGTTGGGCGCACTCATCGAGGTCGTTCAGGGAGAGGTCGAGGACACGCTGCTGACCGCAACATCCGCTCTCAGGGGAATACGCACAGGCGCGAAACTGCTGCGTCGTCGCGGACGGAACGACGACGAGGAGCTTCAGGTAGAAGACCAGGAGGAGTGAAGGCGTCATGGCCGCTGAGCCAAGCCGCACGGAGATTGCGAGCGGAGAGCACAAGCGGCAAGAGCCCGCCCAGCTGCTCCTCGCCTTCGCCATAGGCGCTCTCGTCGGCATCGGTCTGGCCGCGATCTGGGTGCCGGAGCGACGGCGGCGCCGGCTACCCGCGGCGCTGAGTCGGCGTTACCAGCGCATGCGCAAGGCGAGCACGGCGACACTGGACGAGATCCGCAAGGCGGGCCGACCCATCGCGGGCGAGTTCCGTGAGGAACTCGGCGCGAGCCTCGAAGCAGCCCGGGAGGAACTCAAGGATATGGCGCGTCACCAGCTGGATCAGGTGCACCAGGCCCTGCGCCGAGAGCAACGGAAGCTCGGCGGGTCACGCTGACGCGTGCGCTGGCTCAAGATCCTCGGCATCGCGGGACTGGCAGTCCTGCTTGCGCCCACCCCCGCCTGGGCCTGGGGGCCGGGCATGCACATCCTCGTTGGCACCGAGATCCTCGGCGCCGTGGGCCTGCTTCCGTTGGCTGTAGCGCGCATACTGCGCCGCTATCCTTTGGACTTCCTCTACGGCTGTATTTCTGCGGATATCACCTTCGGCAAGAGGTACGCGCCAGTGGGCCGCAACTGTCACCACTGGCACGTCGGGGAAGAGCTTTACGACGCTGCCAATTCAGACGCCGGCCGCGCCTGTGCGCTCGGCTACCTGACGCACCTGGCCGGCGACACCATCGCCCACAACTTCTTCCTGCCGCGCCAGCTGCTGACTTCGGCGGCGACTCAGGTGATCGGGCATTCCTACTGGGAACACCGGATGGACGTGCATCTGGGTCAAGCCTACCTGCGAGCCGCGTTTCACCTGATAACGGACTTCGATCACAGTCACAACGACTGGCTGCTCAACCGCGTGCTGGATCGAACCGTGTTCAGCTTCCAGACCAACCGCCGGATCTTCCGTGGCATGATCAGGCTCGCGGACCACAACACCTGGCAGGCGATGTTCGACCGCGTGCTCGACTACTCACGCTGGGACGTCGACGATCACGAGGTCGCCACATGGTTGCGTTACACCTTTGACTTCGCCACAGACTACCTCATCAACCGGAAGGGCTCGGTCGCGGCTTTCTTGGATCCCACTGGCGAGCGCTGCCTCGGTGAAGCGAAGATGCTGAACCGGCAGTACGGCTTCCGAAACGGCTTGCGCAAGACCCAGCTGCAGGAAGAACTCTCACATGTTTCTGACGAACGCTTTCCGATGCCAGGAGATCGTCTCGGCTGGTGGGATCAGCGGCTGCGCGCAGAAGGGATGTGGGTCGATCTGGCGAATTTGAAGGCGAAGCTCATCCGACCCAAGCAGCCACGCATTCTCACACGGCGCCGTGGGCGGAGGCTGAGACGACGTGCCTGAAGGCTGTCAGGCGCTTCCACCACTCTCATCATTCAACCGCCCCATCGCCGCCCTCAGGGCCTCACGCAGACGATCAGGATCGGCCTTACCCTGCGACTTGTGCATGGCCTGACCGATGAAGAAGGCGAGCAGCTTCTCCTCCCCCTTGCGGTAGCGCTCCACCTCCTTAGGATGCTCGGCGATCACCTCGCTGACCCAGCCATCGATCTGCCGCTCGTCACTCACCTTGCGCAGATCTTCCTCATCGATGATCTGCGCAGAAGACCTTCCCGTTTCCACCATCCTGCGGAGTACCTGTTTGCCAAGAAGTTTCGACAACGTGCCCGCACCGACCAACTCGATCAGCTCGGCAAGTTGCTCAGGCTCGACGCCCAGATCGGTGACCGCGAGACCGCGCTCGTTGGCCACCGCTTGAACCTCCACCATCACCCAGTTCGCCGCCGCTTTGGGATCAGAACATGCGCGCGCGACTGCCTCATAGTACGCTGCCAGCGGCCGTGTGGCGCTCAGAACCTCCGCGTCGTAGGCGGGCAGCCCATAATCCGCCTGAAAGCGCCTCATCTTCTCCCAGGGCAACTCCGGGATCTGCTCAGCCGCCCGGGCGACAGTTCCCTCCGCCACCTCGAGGGTCGGCAGGTCCGGTTCAGGGAAGTATCGGTAGTCATGCACCTCCTCCTTACCACGCATCGGTCGCGCCTCGCCGCGAGCGGGATCCCACAACATCGTCTGGTGCTGCACCCTGCCGCCTGATTCGAGGATCGTGATGTGCCGGGCCGCCTCGTAGGTCAGTGCTTTCTCCAGCTGGCTGAACGAGTTCATGTTCTTCACTTCGGTCTTCGTTGGGAACTCGACGCTGCCATGAGGCCGTACGGATACGTTCGCGTCAACCCGGAGACTGCCTTCCTCCATGTTGCAGTCGCTGACCTCCAAGTACTCCAGTGTCTGCTTCAGCCTGCCGAGGAACGCTCGAGCTTCAGCAGGCGAGCGGAGGTCCGGGGCGGTGACGACTTCGATCAGCGGCACACCCGCGCGGTTCAGGTCTACCGCCGTCTGGCCCGGGAAACGGTCATGAAGCGACTTCCCCGAGTCCTCCTCGACGTGCAGACGCTGGAAATGGATGCGGCACGCCGGCCGGCCATCGCCCGCCGGCAGCTCCAGCCAACCGTCTGTCGCCAGCGGCCGGTCGTACTGACTGATCTGGTAGCCCTTGGGAAGATCCGGGTAGAAGTAGTTCTTGCGTGCAAACACGGATCGGCGGTGGACCTTGCAGTTCAGCGCCAGTGCCGCGAGAACAGCCAGCCGGACAGCCTCCTCGTTCACCGCAGGTAGGGCCCCTGGCAGGCCGAGGCAGACCGGGCAGACGTGCGTGTTGGGAGGCGCGCCGAACTCGACGCGACAGCCGCAGAACATCTTGCTGCGCGTCTCGAGCTGGACATGGATCTCCAGACCGATAACCGTCTCGTAGCCCTGTGGCGCGCTCACAGAAGACATCTACGCTCCCAGGTCTGGACGGCTGGCGGCGATCGATCGCTCGAGCGCGGAGGCCACACGCAGCAGCGTCAGCTCATCGAAATGTCGCGCCAAGAGCTGGCCGCCCACTGGCAGACCTTCGAACCAACCGATCGGTATCGAGATCGCCGGCAGGCGCGCGAGGTTTGCCGTCACCGTGAATACGTCCGACAGATACATCTGCAGCGGATCGTCCACGCGCTCGCCCAGCCGAAAGGCGACCGTGGGCGAGGTTGGTGTGAAGACGACGTCCACACCCTGAGCGAATGCCTGCTCGAAGTCCTGAGCGATGAGCCGGCGTACCCGCTGAGCCCGACCGTAGTACTCGTCGTAATAGCCAGCTGAAAGACCATAAGTCCCCAGCATGATTCTCCGCTTGACCTCAGCACCGAAACCTGCACCTCGTGACTCGCGGTACACGGCGGTCGTGCTCGCCGCACTCGGGACTCGCAGGCCGTAGCGGACCCCGTCGTAGCGCGCCAGGTTGCTGGAAGCCTCTGCGTTAGCCACCAGGTAGTAGGCCGGGATCGCGTAGTCCGTGTGTGGCAGCGAAATCTCCCGTAACTCCGCGCCCAGTCCCGCCAGTCGCTCGACCGCCGCTCGGCACAGGCCGGCAATACCGTGATCGAGCTCGTCCGGGAAGTACTCGCGCGGCACACCGACGACGACGCCTTCGATGCCAACATCCAGCTGCCCGCTGAAGTCGGGGACGGGAACATCGGCCGACGTGGAGTCGAAGCGGTCGACTCCCCCGATAACGCTCAACAGCAGGGCCGCATCCTCGACGGTCCGCGTCAGAGGGCCGATCTGGTCAAGGCTCGACGCAAAGGCCACCAGCCCGTAGCGACTGACCCGTCCGTAGGTCGGCTTGAGGCCAACGACCCCGCAGAAGGAAGCGGGCTGCCGGATCGAGCCGCCCGTGTCGGAGCCGAGGGCAATGGGTGCAAGTCCGGCCGCTACCGCGGCCGCCGATCCGCCGGAGCTACCGCCGGGTACCCGCTCGCGATCCCGAGGGTTGCGTGTCGGACCGAAACCGCTGTTCTCGGTCGATGAGCCCATCGAGAACTCGTCGAGGTTCGTCTTGCCGAGAATCAGCGCACCCGCCGCACGGAGCTTGCGCACCACGGTCGCCTCGTACAGCGAGACGTAGCCCTCCAGGATCTTCGACCCACAGGTCGTGGGCAGTCCGCGTGTACAGATGTTGTCCTTGATAGCGACCGGGATACCCGCCAGCGAGCCAAGCTCCTCCCCCCCGTCCAGCGCGCGATCCAGCGCCTCGACCTGTTCGGTAAGCTCATCACCCGCCAGCGAAATGAAGGCGTTGAGCGCCGGCCCTTCGGCCTGCGAGTCAGCGATCGCCCTGAGCGCGGCCTCGAGGAGATCCGCGGCGCGAACGCGCCGCGACCGAAGTCCGTCCCGAAGCTCGCCTATCGTGAGCTCTGTGAGCCTTCTCGTCTCCACCGCGTCGATGAGCTCCTATTCCTCGGCGCCTTCGCCCTCCGCGTCCATCGCCGGGAGCCGCGGGAGCACGAAGTAGCCCTCCCGCCAGGCCGGCGCGATCTCCGCCGGCGCCCTCTCCAGCCGATCGCCGCCCACGCTATCCTCCCGCATCGGCGTCGGGTTCTCAAGCGCGCCCGCCGGCGCCGCATCCGTCACGTCAAGGCCGCGGATCGCCTCGAAGTAGGCCAAGATCGCCTGGCAATCGCGGGTGAACTTCCGCAGCTCCTCCTCGCTCAGTTGGAGTCGAGCCAGCTCGGCGATCCTCTCCAGGTCCGTGCGGTCGATCGTCATCTCTCCCTACGCGCCGCCGTTCGCACTCGCCCTACTCGAGTTCAAGATTGGCGTACCTCACAACGACCTTCTTTCTCCCCACCATGTCGAAATCGATCACCGCTTTCAGATCCCGACCGTGACCGTCAAGCTCGGTGACGGTGCCGGGGCCAAAACGAGGATGGCGGACACGGCAGCCCTCAGCGAGATCGCTGAAACCCGGGACGTCTTGTGTGTCGGTGTGATCGTACCGCAGCCCGCCTCGCTCGGCGGCCGGCCCACGTTCCCAGCGCACCGGCCACTCCTCCCAGTCCAGCGCTCGACGACGGCTGGAGAGCCGATCGGCGTATCGCTCCGTCTCGATGGTCTCCAGCAGCTCTTCGTGCAGTGGTTGCAGGAAGGTAGAAGGGCTGGAGACCAGCCAGTCACCGCCGCGGCGCCGTCTCTTGGCGTAGGTGAGGTACAGTCTTCTCTGCGTCCTAGTGATACCCACGTAGAAGAGGCGTCGCTCTTCCTCAAGCTCCTCCAAGCTGTCGTACGCACGGGAGAGGGGAAAGAGTCCCTCCTCGAGCCCGGCAATCACCACCACCGGAAACTCGAGCCCTTTGGCGTTGTGAAGCGTCATCAGAGTGACGGCATCCGCCTCTGGGTCGAGGTTATCGACATCGGCGACGAGCGCAATCTTCTGGAGGAACAGATCGAGCTCCGTGAGATGACCGAGTTCCTCAAGGTCCTCGGCCTCGAGGCCGCTCGCGGCATCGGACTCCGATGCGGCGGCGACTAGCTCCTCGACGTTCTGAGCCCGGTCGATGCCCTCGTGGCCTTCCTCGCGCAGGCTCTCGAGCAGGCGCAACTCGACGATCAAGTCACCGAGCAGCTCGTGCACCCGAACGTGATGGGCGAGGGCGCGATATCGATCGATCATCTGCGCGAAGGTCTCGAGCGCAGCGGCGCCGGCCCTGGGCATCCCAGCGATCCCGTGAGCCGAGCGAGCCGCCTCCAGCGGGGCGACCCTGGCCTCCCGGGCTGCTGTGAGCAACGCTGTCAGTGTGATATCACCGATGCCGCGGCGCGGGTAGTTGATGATCCGCAAGAACGACCCTGCATCCTTCGGATTCGAGAGGAGCTTGAGGTACGCGATGACGTCTTTGATCTCACGTCGTTCGTAGAACCGGACGCCGCCAATGATCCGGTAGGGCAGATCTGAGTCGCGAAACGCGTCTTCCAGCGCCCGGCTCTGAGCGTTGGTGCGATAGAGGACAACGAAGCTCCGGTGAGTCAGATGGTTCGAGCCAGCGAGCTGACTCATGATCTCGCCAGCGATCCACTCCGCCTCATCCATCTCGTCCGCGGCGCACACGAGTGTGATGAGAGAGCCAAACTCGTTCTCCGTGTAGAGGATCTTGCCTTTTCGGTTCTTGTTTTCCGCGATGACCTTGTTCGCTGCCCTGAGGATCAGCTGAGTCGAGCGGTAATTCCGCTGCAGGCGAATCGTCCGGGCGGCGGGAAAGTCCCGCTCGAATTCGAGGATGTTCCGGATGTCGGCCCCCCGCCACCCATAGATCGACTGGTCGTCATCGCCGACAACGCAGAGGTTGCCATGCTGTCTGGCCAGTAACTCAAGAAAGCGGTACTGGGCATGATTCGTGTCCTGATATTCGTCGACGAGGATGAACTGGAAGCGGTTGCGGTAGCGCTCCAGCACGTCGGCGTGCGACTCGAACAGTTCCACTGGTTTGACGAGTAGATCGTCGAAATCGAGCGCGTTGCCCTCACGCAGTCGCCTCTGATACGCCGGAAACACCTCCGCCACAACGCGCGCGAACGGATCGAAGGCGATCTCGGCGTACTCCTGCTCCGACACAAGCTGGTTCTTGGCTGCCGAGATCGCCCCGCGCACGGCCTGCGGCTTCCAACGTTTCGCGATCCTGAGGTCCTCCATGACGCGCTTGATCTCACGCAAGCTGTCGTCCTCATCGAGGATCGTGAAATCGGGGCCGAAGCCCAGACGGCTGCCGTGACGGCGCAGGATCCGGGCTCCTATGGCATGGAAGGTTCCGATCCACGTGCCTCCCGGCTCCGCGCCAAGCAGCTTGTGGACACGGCTCCGCATCTCCTCCGCCGCCTTGTTGGTGAAGGTGACCGCCATGATGAGGTGAGGATCGACGCCGTGATGCTCGATGAGACGCGCGATGCGGCAGGTCAGCACGCGGGTCTTCCCCGAGCCGGCGCCGGCGAGCACGAGGAGTGGACCAGCGAAGTGTTCGACCGCCTCGCGCTGATCCGGGTTCAGCGATCCGAGATAACCTGTGGGCCTAGGATCACCGGACGGCACGCCTCAAGCCACCCGCTCCGGGGACATCACAGGCAGGCCCACGATGAACTCGGCGCCTGCCCGCGGTCGACCGAGCTGGATCGACCCGCCGTGGGTGTCCTCGACGATACGACGCGCCAGCGACAGGCCGACCCCCCAACCGCCTGCCTTCCGGGATGTGCCTGGCTCGAAGATCTTCTTGCGCAGCTCGTGCGGTACGCCTGGTCCATCGTCGAGAAAGCGTATCCTCACCGAACGGCCCGCTTCCGCTGACTCGGCGCTGACCTGAATCTGCCCGCCGCGACCCGCCAGCACGTCCACGGCATTCTTGATGATGTTCTCGAACGCCCACTCGAGCAGCACCGGGTTGCCGGCAACGGGTGGCAGCTCAGGGGCGATCTGCACGTCCAGCTTGATCGAGCGCTCCATGCGCGGCAGGCGCAGCGAGAAATAGTCTGCAAGTCGCCTCAAGACATCTCCGATGTCCACCGTCTGCACTCGGGGGCGGCGGCCGATCAGTTCGAAGCGTTGAGCCACCTTATTGAGGCGTTCCACATCGACCTCGATCTCCCGGGCGACCTTCTCGTCGTCAGCTACATCCGAGCGGTCCCTGTACGGCATGCGCAGGATCTCGACCCAGCCAGCCAAAGAGCTGAGCGGAGTACTTAGCTGGTGCGCGGACTCGCGGGCCATCGTCGCCCACACGCGTTCCTGCTCGGCGCGCACGGTCGAGCGAAAGATCCATACCGCGGCAAGCACGATCACGATTAGAGTGGCCGCCTGGATGAAGGGGACCCAGCGCAGGCGCTCCACCACTGAGGGGGCCCCGAAATGGATCTCGCCGATCCCCGCCTCGGTTATCGGAGCGTTGCGGCGATCGAGCATCTCCGCATAGGCGAGCACCCGCCGCTGGTCCGCCGGATCGTTCAGCTCGGCCACGAACGGGAGGTTCAGCGCGGCTGAGGGCTGACCGTCAGCGTCGACCAACACCACCGGGATCCCCAGCTGCTCGATCTCATCCAGCATGTCGAAGAGCACCGCCACGCTGGTCTCTCGGGTGGGATCGCTGAGGCTCTGATACGCCCGGGCGTAAATACGTGTGAGCGCTGCCGCGTCCGCGTTTGCAGCGCTCACCAACTGCTGCGTGTAGTACAGATACCAGACGAGGACAGCCCCGAAAAGCAGAGACAGGCCTATGGCCCAGAGACGAGCTTTCACACCGGCTCGATCCGCGTACAGCCCATGTAGGGGTGAAGCGCCTCAGGGAGCTCGATGGTCCCGTCCGCGCATTGTCCGTTCTCCAGCAGCGCAATGATCGTTCGCGGCAGTGCCAGCCCGGATCCGTTCAGCGTATGCACGAACTCGGGCTTGCCACCACGCTCACGCCGAAAGCGTATGCTGGCGCGTCGCGCCTGATAGTCGGTGCAGTTCGAGCATGAGGAGACCTCCAGCCAGCGCTCGACACCGGGTGACCACACTTCGAGATCATAGGTCATTGCGCTAGACTGTGCCATGTCGCCGGCGGCGAGCAAGATCACCCGGTACGCGAGACCGAGACACTGCAAGATCTTTTCCGCCTGCCCGATCAGCTCCTCGAGCGCCGCCTCCGAGTCCTCCGGCCTCTCGAACCGCACCAGCTCGACCTTGTCGAACTGGTGGATGCGGATCAGCCCCCGCGTATCCCGACCCGCGGCGCCCGCCTCACGCCGGAAGCATGCGGTGTACGACGCGTAGTGACGAGGCAAGTCGTCCGGGTCGAAGACCTCACCGCCGTGCAGATTCGTCAGCGGAACCTCGGCGGTGGGTATCAACCAGAGATCATCACTCTCGACGTGATAGGCGTCGTCGGCGAGCTTTGGTAGCTGACCCGTCCCCAACATGGTTTGGCTTCGCACCAAGTAAGGCGGTGTCACCTCGAGGTAGCCATGCTCCTGCAGATGGACATCGAGCATGAAGTTGATGAGCACGCGTGCCAACCGTGCACCCGCGCCGACGTACACCGGGAAACCGGAGCCCGCGACCTTCGCACCGCGCTCCAGGTCAATGATCCCCAACGCCGCGCCCAGGTCCCAGTGCGGCTTCCGCCAATCCGCCGGCTCAGCAGGGCCGCCCCACGACCGGACGTGTTGGCTGGCGGACTCATCGCCGGAAGGTACAGCCGGGAGAGGTGTGTTGGGGATCTCGAGCAAAAGCTGCTCTATCCGCGCCTCACTCACACTCAGCTGGGAGTCGTACTCAGCGATCCGGGCCGAGACCTCCTTCATCTCGCGGATCAGCCCCGACGCATCCTCGCCCGCTTTCTTTCGCTCAGCGATCTCCTTCGATGCCTCGTTGCGACGCGCCTTAAGCTGCTCCACGCTCTGGATCAGACGACGCCGTTCCTCGTCAAGGCTGATGACCTCGTCGACGGACGCCGCCAGGGTGGGATCAGCGCGTTTCGCCAGCTGTTCCCTGACAGCTTCAGTCTCGAATCGGATCCGCCTTAGATCGAGCATTCACCGGCCCCCGGCTGCCCCTAGCCTTCCTCTTCCGGCGTGACATTCGTGTCATCGCAGTTAGGGTTCCAGAGGTAGCGGAAATGCACGTGCCTCGGATCCCCTCCGATCGAGTCGACGACGAGCTTGGCGTAGATCCGGCAGGGCAGCGAGAGAGCGGGGTCGGGGCGGCTGCGGATGCCGTACACGCGCCCCACCGTCACGGGCACGGGCTCCTCGGCCTCATACGACTCGCGAGCGCTGGGAAGGCGCCGCACCGCATCGAAGTCCAGGTCGAGGGCAAGGATTCCGGTCGAAGGCTCAAGCGACTCAAAGAAGCCCCGCGGCAGCCAAACCGGATCGCCGTCAAGTACCGCGAATGCCACATCCCAGCCGTCGCTCTGGTCCACCCGTGCCGTCCGTGGTAGGCCAAGGCCGCGGCCCGAAACAACGTCGAATGCGCTGGCACGATCGATGGGCCCGGCCACCAGGTCGTACAACGTGGCCTCAAACGGCTCACTCGGCCGCGGGTAGCTCAGATCGAGCTCATCGCCGCAGCCGGACAGCACTGTCAGCGCGAGTAGTAAGACAGCCGTGCTGCGGCCCAAGTAGAAGCGCGGATTCACCATGGTTGACGGCGCAACCTTATCTGGCGTGGGCGTAACTGTCAAGCTGTGAAACCCCTGAGCACGCTTGACTTTGTGAGCCTGGCCAGGTAGCTTCGCCCGATTCCCGCTACCAACCACCCTCAGGAGCCGATGCCGACACTCAAGGATCTTCTCAGCCGGCTGTCAAACCGCTCGGAGGTTGAAGCGGTCTTCGTCGTAGGCCAAGATGGGCTGCTGATCGACCAGGTAGGACCCGAGGGCAGCGACGCAGAGGCGGTCGCCGCCATGGCCCCGAATCTGCTGCACAGCGCCCGTGAACTCGGTGCCGCAGCCCGTCACAACGGACTGACCACGGCGGTGGTCGAGTACGCGGACGGTGTGGCCATCGTGACCGACATCCCGCCGGAGATGATCCTCGTGACTTTCGTCAGGTCAGGCGTACCGTTCGGTGCCCTGCTCTACGAGCTGCGGCACAACCGCGAGCAGATCGCCAAGCTTATCTGAAGGGCGTTGGCCAGCGCGGCCGCTAATGCATGTCAACCAGAAAGACCATGTCGGCGAGGCAGTGGTCATAGCCGTCCGACTCGCTTGTCACACAGGTCAGAGATCGTGAGAGAACGACGGGTTCCGGCGTGAGCGAGAACGATTTCGAGCGCTGGATCGTGCTACTGGCCGGAGGCATCGGGTCAAGGTTCTGGCCGGCGAGCACCCCACTGCGTCCAAAGCAGTTCCTGCCGTTGGTGTCCGAGCGCCCACTCATCGTCGAGACCCTCGAGCGCGCCCGGGCACTCGCCCCGCTGTCAAACGTGCTTGTCGTCGCGGGTGAGCACCTTCAGCCGCTCATCCGGCGCCACCTGCCAGACCTCCCGCCCGAGCAGCTCCTGTGCGAACCACAGGCGAAGGGCACAGCTTCAGCGCTCGCCTGGGCTGCCCAGGAGATCCTCGCCCGAGCCGCTCGACCGGAGCGTGCCGTCATGGTGTCACTGCACACGGATCATGCCATTCGCCCGCTCGAGCGCTTCGTCTCCACGCTGGAAGCCGCCGTGCAGGGTGCCGGTCTCACCGACCGCCTCCTCACCGTCGGTGTACGCCCGACCCGACCGGAAACGGGCTACGGCTACATTGAGGTCGGCGACCCGCTCACACCTGGACTCTTCCAGGTCCGACGGTTCGTCGAGAAACCGGACCGCGCGACTGCTGAGAGCTACCTGGCGCGGGGCGGCTTCCTGTGGAATTCAGGGATGTTCGTCTGGCGACCGCAGATTCTGCTGGCAGAGCTCACGACGCACACACCGGAGCTAGCAGAACACCTCGATCGACTGGCTGAGGGAGACATCAGCAGCTTCTTCGGCACGGTGCCGACCCTCACCATCGACTACGGCCTCATGGAGCGGAGCCCGGACATCGCGGTCGTGGAGGCAGAGTTCGACTGGGACGACGTGGGGGCCTGGGCGGCACTGATGCGAATCCGAGCTCGCGATCGAGCAGGCAACCTGCTTGTAGGGGAAGCGTATGCCGTCGAGTGTCAAGACACGTTGGTTTGGGCAGAGGACGGTACAGTCGTGGTGTTTGGCCTTTCCGACGCCGTGGTGGTGCGGGCCTCGGGCGTCACCTTCGTCGTACCCCGGGAGCGCGCTGTGGAACTGAAGGAGCTGCTCGCCGCGCTGCCGGAAAAGCTCAGGGAAGGAGTGGATTGACAAGTGCCAAGACCAGGACTGATCCTCTTTGACGATCGTCGCGCCCGCGCTTGGGAACCCTTCGCCCTGACACGTCCGGCGGGAGAGCTACGCTTCGGAGCCATGAAGCTGGTGGAGCATGCGACGGGCGCTCTCGGGCTCGAGTGCATCGGCTACCTCACGTCAGAGCACCTGATGGACTTCCACGAGCGCGGTGCGCCGCCGGTGCTCAGCTTGGACGAGCTGCCCACGGACCGAGATCTCATCTTCTGGTGCGCGCGAGCTATCGCCGAGCCCAGGCAGAGGCTTCGCACGCCAGCCGGCCCAACTACCTACCTGGTCGACGAGCGCCCTGTCGGCGTCTACGCGCCCGCCGGCTGGCGGCCGACGGCCACCTTCCTGGACAAGCTGGAGGACGTGCCGGACCGGCACGTAAGCATAACCGGCCGCCTGCTGGAGTGGGTGTGGGACCTGGTGCTCGAGACACCGGACCAACTCGTACGAGACCTGGCAACGGCGGAGCAAGCGACGGCGCCCAGCTTGCCCGCAGGCGTCTACCTGCAAGGCGGCCACCCGGTGTTCCTCGGGCGTGACGTCCGCATCGAGCCCGGCACCCTGTTCGACACCCGGGACGGCCCTATCTGCCTCGGCGACGCAGTCGAGGTGCGCGCAGGCACCCGGCTCGCCGGGCCGCTGTGCGTCGGTCACCACTCGCGCCTGCTAGGTGGCTCGTTCGAGGCGATTTCCGCCGGGCCGTACTCCTATCTACGTGGTGAGGTCGCGGAGACGGTGGTCCTCGGTTACAGCAACAAAGCACACGACGGCTTCCTGGGCCACGCTTATATCGGCAAGTGGGTCAACCTGGGGGCGTTTACCACCAACAGCGACCTGAAGAACAACTACGGCTCCGTAAAGGTCTGGACTCCCTTCGGCGTGCAAGACACGGGCAAGATGAAGGTCGGATGTTTCCTCGGAGATCACGTCAAGACGGGGATCGGCTTGCTGCTGAGCACTGGCACGGTGGTGGGGGCCGGCGCTAATGTATTCGGGAGCGTGATGCCCCCTCGCTACGTGCAGCCGTTCAGTTGGGGGGAGGGTTCTGATCTCACCGAGTATCGCCTAACCGAGTTTCTCGCCACCGCAGGGATGGCGATGGGCAGGCGCGGTTTGGATCTGGATGAGCGCGGGCAGCGCTACCTGGAGAGCTGCTGGCGCAGAGGGCGGGGTGAATGAGCCTTAGCGTACACGTGCTGGGGAGCGGCAGTCGCGGCAACTCAATCCTTCTCGTAACTTCCGAAACCCGCATACTCGTCGATGCCGGGCTGAGCGGCCGGCAGATCGAGCGGCGACTACATGCCATCGACGTACCTCCAGACAGCATCTCAGCGCTCTTCATCACTCACGAGCACAGGGACCACACCCAGGGGATGGGGGTCTTTTCACGCCGCTGGCAGGTCCCGGTCTATGTCGCCCGCGCGACCGCGGCTTCCTGCTCGGCCCTGCTGAACGGCCGGGAAGAGATCCGCTTCTACCGCGCCGGCCAACCGGTGGACCTGGGTGACCTGCGCGTCGAGCCGTTTCTGACCTGCCACGATGCCGTAGACCCGGTGGCCGTGACGGTGCGCCAGCAGTCCAGCGGCCTGAAGGTGGGGATCGCCACCGATATGGGCACTCCGACGCTCGCGGTGCGTCACGCTCTCCGGCGCTGCGACCTGCTGATCCTTGAAGCCAACCACGACGACGTGATGCTGCGCACGGGTCCGTATCCCTGGTCGGTGAAGAGCCGGATCGCCGGCCGGCACGGGCACCTCTCGAACCGGGCTGCCGCCCAGCTCGCCGTGGAACTGCACCACCCGCAGCTCGCCGGCGTCGTGCTCGCCCACTTGAGTCAAGAGTGCAACGAACCAGAACTCGCCGCGTCTGTGGTCGGCGAGGCGCTGGAAAGGAAAGGCTACGAAGCGCCACTCCGCGTCGCAGCCCAGGATGAGCCGCTCGCCGGGCTCGACATCACCCTCCTCGCTACCGCCGTCCGTAGCCCACAGCTCGGCCTGTTCGAGCGCAGTTGAAACCTAGTTGCCGGTGACGCGTAGCAGGTCGCTGGTCAGGGCCCAGACCATCAGCGCCAGGATGAGTAGCAGGCCCACCTGGCTCAGCCGGGTCCGAGCCTCAATAGAGAGCGCGCGTCCTCGCACCGCCTCGATACCCAGGAACAACAGGTGGCCACCGTCCAGAATGGGTATGGGCAGCAGGTTGAGCACGGCCAGATGCACACTCAGCAGGGCCGTGAAGTTGATCAGAACCAGCAACCCCGCCCGTGCGGCCTGACCAGAGAGCTGTCCGATCAGTATCGGGCCGCCCAGGTCGCGTGCCGACGCCTTGCCGGTGATCAGCTGCCCGATGTAGTCGAAGATGAGCCTGACGATCGTCAGGGACCGGCGGGTACCGACGACCAGCGAGCCCGCCAGGCCCAAGACGCGCCGGTTATCTAGGGTATCGCGTGTGACGCCGATCCTCCCGGCGATGACTGTGTCACCCGCGACCGAGTCGACGACGATCGTGTCGAGCACGACCCGGGTCAGCAAACCCAGCTCCCGACCGCCCCGCTCGACCCGCAAGCTGACTTCCTCGCCCGGCCGGCGGCTGACGTAGTCGGCAAACTCGAGCCACAGCTTGACCGGCCGGCCACCTACGGCAACCACCAGGTCGCCGGGGCGCACACCCGCCTCTTGCGCAGGCCGGCCCTCGTCCACTGCCCCGATGCGTGGCTCCCACGACTGATGATAAGCGAGCCACGCGAAGGCGATGATCGCGAAGAGCATGTTCATGATCACGCCGGCGGAGATCACGATGGCGCGGACGCCGACGGGCTTCGAGTCGAAGCGGCGCTCGGGAGGTATCTCCAGGTCGGCCTTGCCGCCCTCGAGTTTCTCCATCGCCTCTTCCTCGCCCATACCCGCCATCTTCACGTAGCCGCCGAGCGGAAGTGCCGAGATCACATACTCCGTCTCCCCAATCTTGAAGCCCCAGACCTTGGGGCCGAGCCCGATGGAGAACCGGGGCACGGCGATGCCGGCGAGCTTCGCGGTGATGAAGTGTCCGACCTCGTGCACGAAGATCAGTACGCCGAGTACGATGATGAAAGCGAGGAGCGTAGTCACTTATGCCAACCGTTCCGTCTTGTCCACGCGCTCCTGTACGTAGGTTCGCGCCGCCTCGCGCGCCCAGCCGTCAGCGCGCCGCACCACACCCAGATCCGTCACCTCCTCCACCGCGTGGCCTCGCACGACATCCCGAATGACCTCAGGGATCTCGTTGAACGGGAGCTGCTCCGACAGGAACGCGGCGACGGCCTCCTCACTGGCCGCGTTGAACACCGCTGGCGCCGTGCCGCCCTTGAGCGCCGCTTCGCGCCCAAGCTCGAAGGCCGGGAACCGTCCCGGCGGCACGGGCTCGAAGGTGAGCGTGCCGATCTGGGCCAGGTCGAGCGATGGCGCGTCGTAGGGCAGCCGCTCGGGATAGGTCAAGGCGTAGAGCACCGGCAGCGCCATCGTCGGGTAGCCCAACTGCGCCAGCACGGAGCCATCCCGGAATTCCACCAGCGAGTGCACGATCGACTGCGGGTGAATGACCACCTCCACCCGCTCGTAGGGTATCCCGAACAGATAGTGCGCCTCCACAACCTCCAGTGCTTTGTTCACCAGCGTTGCCGAATCTACGGTGATCTTGGCCCCCATGTTCCAGGTCGGGTGGCGCAAGGCCTCATCCGGTGTAACCCGCGCCAGGTCCCAGGGATCCCGGTCCCGGAACGGCCCGCCCGATGCTGTGAGCACGAGCCTGCGCACGCTCTCCAGACTGGCCCCTGCCAGGCACTGAAACACGGCACTGTGCTCACTGTCCACCGGTACGAGCTCGCCAGCGTTCTCCCTCAGGGCCCGCATCACCAGCGGGCCGCCGACGACCAGCGATTCCTTATTGGCCAGCGCGAGCCGCTTGCCGGCCGCCAGCGCCTGCAACGTGGGTTCAAGCCCCGCGGCCCCCACCAGGGCGTTGACAACGATCTCCACGTCCGGGTGGCTCGCCGCCTCAAGCACGGCATCCCAACCGCTGGCCACCCTGGTACCCTGCGGCGTCGTGCGCGGCTCAAGCTCCCCATCGACGAGCACGGCCAGTTCGGGGCGATGACGATCCGCCTGCTCCAGCAGCACGTTTGCACTCCGGTGCGCCGTAAGCGCGACGACCCGGAAACGGTCAGGGAAGGCACTCACAACCTCGAGTGTCGTTCGCCCGATGGAGCCCGTCGAGCCCAGGACCGCGATGCCTCGCGCACTCATCACAACCCCGTGAGTCTGAGATATGCGTAGCCGACCGGAAACACGAAGAGTAGCGAGTCGAGCCGATCTAGGATGCCACCGTGGCCCGGCAGAAGGGCTGAGCTGTCCTTCACGCCACAATCGCGCTTGAACCGCGACTCAAAAAGATCTCCGACCTGACCAGCCAAGGCAACCGCCACGCCGAAGCCCAACAACTCTCCCCAACTCAACGTCCAGGTCACAAGTGGTCGGGTCAACTCAGCGTACAGGAGCGCGCCACCAGCCGCCGCCAGGAACCCGGCGATCGCACCTTCCCAGGTCTTGGCCGGGCTGATCGCCGGTGCCAGCTTGTGTCGACCGAAAGCATGCCCGCCGAAGTAGGCGGCGGTGTCCCCGAACCAGGTAACCGCAACGGGCAGAAACAGGACGGCGGCGCCGTGCCAACCCGGTACCCCGCCCCCCAGAGCGCGCAGCCACACAGCGAAGGCGAGCGACAAACCCGTGTAGGCCGTAGCGAACACCGTAACCATCACGGTCAGGCCCGGCCGCGACGCCGGTGGCGTCATGATCATCATGGCGGCGCCCACTCCCAGGCTCATCACCGCGACCGAGATGGCAAAGCCCTCAACCGACAAGCCGGCGGCAATCAGTACGTAGGCCAGCGCCAGCGGGCCCGCCACGCTCGGCGCAGCCGGCAGACCGTGCTGACGGTACATGGCGCAGAACTCCCAAGCCGCCAGGCCCGCCATTAGGGCCAGAAATCCAGCCAGCCAATAGCCGCCCAGGTAGGCCAAGATGACGGCGACCGGTATGCCGATCACAGCGACCGCCACGCGCTTCCGGAGCTCGTCGCCGGACCGCTGCATCAACTGGAGACCCTGCCGAACCTGCGGTCTCGCTTCTGGTACTCGAGAACCGCCTCGAAGAGATGCTCACGGGTGAAATCTGGCCAGAGGACTGGCGTCGTGAACAGCTCGGTGTATGCCAGCTGCCAGAGCATGAAATTGGAGATTCGGTACTCGCCGGAGGTGCGCACGAGCAGATCAGGATCAGGCCAACTTCGCGTGTACAGCTCGCTGGCGAAAAGCGTCTCGTCGATCTGCTCCGGCTTCAATTCACCTGCGTTCACCCGCTCGGCTAGGCGTCGCGCAACTCGGACCAGCTCGTCGCGAGCGCCGTAGCTGATCGCCAGTATGAGCAGTAAGCGCTGTCCCTCGCGCGTGGCCGTGGTGATCGTGTCGATCGCCTTGCGCGCGCGGGGCTCCAGCCGCTCAAGATCTCCGATGACGTGGACCCGCACGCCGTTGTCAACCAGGTCCTGGCACTCGGACTGCGCGTAGCGCTCGAGCAACGACATGAGGAAGGCAATCTCGCGAAACGGTCGCCGCCAGTTCTCTTGCGAGAAGGCGAAGAGTGTGAGGAACTCGATCCCAGCCTGAATTGCACCCTCTACCGCTTCCCTGACGGCTTTCATGCCCGCGCGATGGCCCTCATAGCGTGGCAGGCCGCGCTCGGTGGCCCACCGCCCGTTGCCATCCATGATGATCGCAACGTGGCGAGGCAACTGGCTCTTCTTGAGCTCGTGAATCCGTTGGAGGCGCTGAGAAGGCATCGGCTGTGCTAAGAGGCGCACGTAGAAAAAATCCGACGCTGCCTGGCTCCGTGATTTTATGGGTTCCTAGCTCAGACCTCGAGTACTTCTTGTTCCTTCGACTTGAGGAGGACCTCTATCTTCTCGACGTACTCGTCGGTCACTTTCTGCATCTCTTCCAGCTGGCGATGTCCCTCATCCTCCGAGAGCTCGCCCGACTTCATCCGCGACTTGATTTCATCGTTAGCCGCACGGCGCGCCGTACGCAGCGAGACTCGACCTTCTTCCGCCATCTTGTGCAGCACCTTCACGAGCTCCTGGCGGCGCTCCTCGTTCAGCGGCGGGATCGGCACGTGGATCACGTCCCCATCATTCGACGGATTGAGCCCTAGATCCGAGCTCCGGATGGCTTTCTCTATCGTGCCTACCAGGTTCTTGTCCCACGGCTGCACTATCAGCAGCCGAGGTTCCGGAGCGCCGATCGTCGCGAGCTGCTCGAGCGGCATCTGCGCCTCGTACGCCTCGACCCTGATGTGCTCCAACAGCGCCGGGGAAGCCTTTCCTGTACGCACTGACGCGAACTCACGCCGTATCGCCTCCAGCGCATTCTCCATGCGCGTGCGAGTCTCCCTCAGCGTCTTCATGACTCCACCTCCCCGGAAATCACCGTGCCGACGCGCTCTCCGCGCGCCGCCGCGAGCACAGCCCCAGGCCGCTGCACGTTCAGCACGATCACAGGCAGGTTGTTGTCCTTGCAGAGCGAAATCGCGGTCGCGTCCATGACGCCGAGCTCCCGCGTCATCACCTCCAGGAATGAGATCTCAGGGATCAGTTCCGCGGTCGGGTCGGTCAGCGGGTCCGCCGAGTGCACACCCTCAACCTTCGTGGCTTTGATGATCAGCTCCGCTTCCATCTCAATGGCCCGCAGAACGGCAGCCGTATCGGTGGAAAAGTACGGGTTACCGGTGCCGCCTGCAAAGAGCACCACCCGGCCCTTCTCGAGATGGCGCAGCGCCCGCCTGCGGATGTACGGCTCAGCCAGCTCCTCCATACGGATCGCACTCAGAACGCGGGTGTCCACGTCCTTCCTCTCCAGCATGTCCTGTATGGCCAGCGCGTTGATCACGGTGGCCAGCATGCCCATGTAGTCCGCTGACACCCTGTCCATCCCTCCCTGCGCCGCCGCAGTACCGCGCACGATGTTGCCGCCGCCCACCACCAAACCCAGCGCCACACCCGCGCCGTGCACCTCTCTGATCTCCTCCGTGAGGCGATCGATCGCAGGAAGGGATATGCCGAACCCGTCGTCGCCGGCCAGCGACTCGCCCGACAACTTGAGGAGGATCCGCTGATACTTCAGCTTGGGGCCTGCTGTCACCTACTGACCCACCTGGAATCGCACGAAACGGCCGACCGCGATCCTCTCCCCGATCTTACCCTGAGTCTCGGAGATCCTGTCGGCCACCTTCATTTCCGCGTTCTTTACGTACTTCTGTTCGAGCAGCGTGCGCTCCTCGAAGAACTTGCGCAACTTGCCTTCGACGATCTTGTCCGCGACATGCTCGGGCTTGCCCTGCTCCTTGACCTGGGCCATGTAGATCGTCCGCTCGCGCTCGATCGTCTCCACCGGCACGTCCTCGCGCGAGACGGCGATCGGGTCGGTCGCCGCGATGTGCATGGCGATATCTCGCGCCAATTCCCGGAAATCGTCCGTCCGGGCCACGAAATCGGTCTCACAGTTGAGTTCGACCAGCACGCCGACGTTGCGAGAGTGGTGGATGTATGACTCGATGACACCCTCGGCCGCCTCGCGTCCCACACGCTTCTCCGCCGCCGCTGCCCCCTTCTTGCGGAGCCATTCCACGGCGGCTTCCATATCACCACTCGTCTCCTGCAGGGCGCGCTTGCAGTCCATCATGCCGGCCCCGGTGCGCTGTCTCAGTTCCTTGACCTCTGTTGCTGATATCTGGCTCATCGTCGTTCGGGATAGAATCCACACGCATCAAAAGGGCCACCGAAGTGGCCCCGCCAGCGCTTAGCCCTCGCTGGTACCCTCAGTGTCTGCTGGCCCTCCCTCGTCCTCCTCGGCCGGACCCTCAGACTCCCCACCCTCGGCTTCCGGTGTCACGCGGTGTGCCGCGATCACTTCCGGGCGCGGTCGCCGCCGCTTGCGTGCCCGCCTGGCTGTGCCACGCTCCGTCACCGTCACCGCAGCGTCGCTCGAGTAGGTGAAGACCTCCTCCTCCTCCTCCGCAGCGGCAACCCGCAGCTCCTCGGGCACCTCCTTCATCGCGGCTTCCACGGTGTCGGCGATCTCACCGGTAATCAGAGACACCGAGCGGATCGCATCGTCGTTCCCTGCAATCGGGACCGTCAGCATATCTGGGTCGGCATTCGTGTCCGCGATCGCGATGACCGGGATGTTTAACTTGTTGGCCTCGGCCACCGCAATATCCTCCCTCCGCGCATCAACGACGAAGAGGCAGCCGGGCAGCCGCACCATGTTCTTGATCCCGGAGAGGTAGCGGTCGAGCTTCTGACGCTCACGGTCCAGCAGCAGCTGTTCCTTCTTGGTGTAGAACTCGAACGCGCCCTCCTCGGCCCCACGCTCAAGCTGCTTCAGCCGCCGGATGTTCTTCTTGATCGTCTGGAAATTGGTGAGCATCCCGCCCAGCCAGCGCTCGGTCACATAGAAGGTACCGCAGCGCTCGGCCTCGGCCTGAACGATCTCACGCAACTGTGGCTTCGTGCAGACGAACAGGACCGACTCACCTCGGTGCACAACCTGCCGGATCAGCTCCTTCGCCCGCTCCAGCTCCTTGAGAGTCTTCTGCAAATCGATGATGTAGATGCCGGCGCGCTCCGCAAAGATGTAACGGCGCATCTTGGGGTTCCACCGACGCGTCTGATGTCCGAAGTGGACTCCAGCTTGCAGCAGATCTTCGAGCCCTACCGGCATATCACCTCGTTCGTAGACTCGCGAGCAGGCCTAGCGCTTGCTGAACTGGAACCGCTTGCGCGCCTTCGGCTGCCCGTACTTCTTGCGCTCCACTCGCCGCGGATCCCGGGTCAAGAGACCCTCACGCCGTAACGCCAGCCGGCGATCTTCGTCCTCGACCAAGAGAGCGCGGGCAACGCCCAGCTGAATCGCACCCGCCTGGCCGGTTAGACCGCCGCCCCGCACGTTGACCACCACGTCGTACTCGCCGAGCGTGTCGGTGGCGCGGAACGGTTTCTCCAGGATCGCCTGGTAGGCCCCACGCGGGAAGTAGTCAGAGAGTGGACGATCGTTGATCTGCCACTCCCCTTTTCCTCGCCCCATATAGACGCGTGCGACCGAGGTCTTCCGACGACCGACCGCGTGGACCCGTCCATCTTCCAGCTTCTTACCGATCATGTCCTTGACTTAGGCACTGGTCGGAGCTCGCCGCTAGCTTTCAATCTTCAGCGGCTCGGTCGCTAGCCCCGCGTGCGGGTGCTCCGGGCCCGCATATACGCGCAGCTTCTTCAGCATCTGCCGGCCCAGCACGGTCTTCGGGAGCATACCGCGGACTGCTCGCCGAATCACAAACTCCGGGCGCCGCTCCAACATCCGCTTGAAAGGTATCAGCTTGGCTCCCCCCACGTAGCCGCTGTGGCGGAAATACACCTTCTGCTCCGGCTTCTTTCCCGTCAGCCGCACCCGGGCCGCGTTGATGACGATCACGCCGTCACCGCAATCCACATGGGACGTGTAGATGGGCTTGTGCTTGCCTTGCAGAACGCGCGCCACCTCGGCGGCCAGCCTGCCAAGCACCACCCCGTCGGCGTCCACCAGGTACCACCGTCGGGCGATCTCCGCCGGCTTTGCCACCGGGGTCTTCATCGCTTTCGTCAACAACTCGGCCATGTCGTCGTCCGCAAGTCTATGCTTCGCCGCAGGGCACAGGGCCAGAGCGGGTTTCAGCGGTTTCGGGAACAGCGCAGAAGCATAGTCCGGGAGTCCTTTTATGTCAAGGAAGTTGGGCCATTCCAGGGGTGCCAAATCAGCCCAAGAAGCTTTCCAGGGAGCGGGCCCGCGAGACGTGCCGGAGCCGTGCCAGGGCCCGCTCCTTGATCTGCCGCACCCGCTCGCGCGTGACCCCTAGCTGCTGGCCGATCTCCTCCAACGTCATCGCCTCCTCCCCGTCCAGCCCGTAGTAGAGGCGCAAGATCTTGGCCTCCCGCGGCTTGAGCGTCGAGAGAGCCGCCTCTACATTGGTCCTCAGCGCCTTCTCGAAGGCCTCCTGCTCGGGCCCGGGGCGGTACTCGTCGGGCAGGTAGTCAAGCAACTTGTTATCCTCACCGGGCACGAGGGGGGCGTCGAGGGAGAGATGGGCCATGGCGATGGACATGGTCTTGTAAAGTTCGTCTGCGTCCACATCCAGCCCTTCCGCCAGCTCGCCCACCGTCGGCTCCCGCCCCAGCTCCTGGACCAGGGCGCTCGACCGCTTGCCGATGCGGTGCAGCTCACCGGCCCGGTTGAGGGGAACGCGAACGATGCGTGACTGCTCGGCAAGGGCCTGCAGGATCGCCTGGCGAATCCACCAGACCGCGTAGCTGATGAACTTCACGCCGCGCGTCTCGTCGAACTTCTCCGCGGCACGTATTAACCCGAGGTTGCCCTCATTAATGAGATCAGCCAGGGCAACACCTTGGTTCTGGTACTTCTTGGCGATGGATACGACAAAGCGCAGATTGGAGTTGACGAGCTTCTCAAGGGCCTCCCGGTCGCCGCGGCGGATGCGCTCGGCGAGCTGAGCCTCCTCCTTCCGGTCGATCAGCGGGTAGGCACTGATCTCCTTCAGGTATTGATCCAGTGATCCTGGCGGAGTGGCCGGGCGATGCGTCGGTGCGAACACCCCAAACAGCTTGGCGCGCTCGGCCGAACGATCATCCGCGTTCACTCTGTCAGGAGTGCGATCCTTGCCCACTCGACTCAAACGCGAAATCCCAGTGTCGGTCAGGACTCAGCGGACTGCCCGCTCGCGATAGATTCAGTGGACCAGATTACCCACCCGGTCCCATCTGACCTCGGTCAACCACGGCAGCGGTCGAAGCCTGCTGCGGTCGAACGAGTAGTAAATGAACAAAGGTCGGCCTTTGACCAAGGCCCGATCGACAAACCCCCAGTAGCGGGAATCCTGGGAATTGTCGCGATTGTCGCCCATCACGAAGTACTTCCCCTCCGGGACGACGATGGGACCCCAGTCGTCCCGCTTCGGGCGGTAGCGAGCGGCGTCGAAGTGCGGCGACAGGTAGTCCCGCTGCCACTCGAACTCGGGATGGTAGTAGTTGCCGTCGGGCTGCGTGTGCTGCACGTACGACTCCTGCTGGCGCTCCCCATTTACATAGAGCTCGCCAGCGCGCATCGCAACCGTGTCGCCCGGTAATCCGATCATGCGCTTCACGTAGTTCTTCGATCTATCCAGCGGATACTCGAAGACGACGATATTGCCCCGCTCCGGGCTGTCAAAGGCGGGCAAGCGAAAGCTGGTGAACGGCACCTGTGCTCCGTACACAGCCTTATTAACAAGCAGGAAATCCCCAATCAGCAGCGTCCGTTCCATCGAGCCCGTGGGTATCTTGAAGGCCTCCACCGCGAATGTCCGAATAACGAGAAACAGCAGAATCGCAACGGAAATCGACTTGATCCATTCCCACAGCCAGCGACCCGTGCCCGCAGCCTCCCCCCGGTGACGGCCCTTCTGCTGCAGCTCCTGCTCCCTCTGCTTCTGCTTGTCTCCTGATCGATCTCGCTTCTTCGCCATTAGATGCGTTTCCCTGTTAATCGGCTCCGGTTCAGGCGGCGGTACCCGTAGGCCTACCTTATCAGGTCACCTATGCGGCTCCACCGCACGTCAGTCAACCACGGTACGGGCCGGAGCCTGCTACGGTCGAACGAATAGTAGATGAATAAAGTCTGCCCTTTGATCAAGGCCCGATCGACAAAACCCCAGTGCCGCGAGTCCTCAGAGTTGTCCCGATTGTCGCCCATGACGAAGTACTTCCCCGCGGGGACGACGATCGGACCCCAACGATCGCGCGTCGGCCGATACTCGCCAATATCGACGTTTGGGGCCAGGTAGTCCCGCTGCCATTCGAACCGGGGATCATAGTAGTCGCCACTCGACTCTATCCGCTGCACGTATTCCTCGTACTGGCTTGCCCCATTCACGTACAACACTCCATCGCGCATCGCAAGCTCGTCACCCTGCAGACCCACGATTCGCTTCACGTACGGAGCCTGCCATCTTTCGAGCGGGGGCTCCAGCACAACGATGTCGCCCCGTGCTGGATCCCCGATGCCGGGAAGGCGAATGTCCGTGAACGGCACCTCCGCCCCGTACGCGGCTTTGTTCACAATCAGGAAGTCCCCTACCAGCAAGGTATTCTCCATAGAACCGCTGTCGATCGTGAACGTCTCCACGGCGAAGGTACGGATGACCAGGAACAGCAGGATCGCCGCCGAGATCGATTTCACCCAATCCCAGAGCCACCGACCGAAGCCCTGAGCTTGTCCGCGGGAGCGATCCTTCGGCTCTGCACCTTGTTGCCCGCGCCTCCGACTCCTCGCTGCTTTGACTCGCCTTTTCGACATGAGCTCCCGCAGCGGCGCTTCTGTCCAGGGCAACTCGATGTTCCAAGATCCCTGCTGTCCTACCTCTCAGGAAGCTCTAGGATCCTTCCGTAACGACGCATCCTCTCGGTCTGTGATGCACCGTCGGTGTCGTTCCGCGCGCGTCGCGCGCTCGCGACACCGCACACGGGCAACCTTCGCCGTGGTATGCTTTCCACTACAAGCTATCTCGACACCCTCTTCCTTCGCTACGCCCGCCGTACCGCCTGCTCAACCTAGCGGCGCGAGCGCCTGCCACCAAGCGGCGTCAGCGCCTACTTTGAAGCGAGCTCCTCAGCACGACATGAGCGCCGCGCACCCCGACATCGGTCACGAAGCGCGGCAACTCGAAGGTCACCGCGTTGATCGGTAAGTCGTCCTCAGCCCCACGCTTGAGCTCAGCCAACAACCTATCGCGCACAGACTCGGGCAGTGGCACCAGTCCAACCTGGACGATATCGATGTAGTACACGCCACAGCCCGGCCGCAGGCCATCCAGCCGGCCACGCACCGCCACGCTGGCCGTGTCACCTATCAGGGCGGCTACCGAGCCCAGTCGCTCGATCCCGGGCACCTGCTCTGTCGCCACCCGGCCTGCCAAGACGAGCCGTTCGTCCTCAATGTCCGCCTGGACGTCGGTGACGTATTCGGGAAAGAACCCCTTCAGCCCGTAGCGGATCCAGGCGTCCAGCTCCTCGGCAGTCAGGGCCGCTTCATCGACCTCGCCTTGCCCCAGCGCGACGATCTTCGCCTCGGCGCGTTGGGCAAGACTCGGCGCTGGCGACGCCGCCAGCTCGACCTTCTCCCCCGCCCTGTCGGTAACGCGCGCCAAGAACCCTCTGATCTCGTCACCAGCGAACCAGCCGACAACGATCCCTGCCACCAGCAACATCCCACAACCTATCCTCGATAAGCAACCACGCATCCGCCCTCACCCCGCTTGAGACACCAGCTCCATTCTGTGGATGACGTCGTAGACCGCCCCGCTTGGCCTGAGCGTGCTCCGCATCAGATCGACGCAGTGAACCTCGTAGGTATCCTCGTACGCCAGTCGCCCGATCAGCTCATCGAGCCCGCTAAACTCCGCGGGTCGCGCGCGCCGCTGCGCGCGGCCCAGCGTGAGGTGCGGGTGAAAGGATCGCGTCTCGCGCTCGAAGCCGAGGAGCGCAGTTGCTTCCTCGATCGCCTCCTGCAACTCCTCCAGCGTCGAGCTGGGCTTCACGCCAGCCCACACAACCTGGGGGCGACTCGGCGACGGGAACGCGCCGAAACGGCTGACCGCCATCTCGAAACGGCCCCTCCCTGTCACCGCCTCACCTAAAGCCGAAGACAGCTCGGCGACGCGCTGCTCCTGAACCTCGCCCAGAAACTTCAGGGTCAGGTGCACGGCCTCGGGCGGCACCCAGCGAACCGGGTAGTCCGACTCGCGGAGCGCGTGCGCCGCCTCGGCCAGCCGCGCCCTCTCTTCCGACGTCGGATTGATCGCGATAAACAGCCGCATAGCCCAACGCTACAGGAGCGCCAGCGTCACATAACGGAATCCCGCCGCACGACACGCCTCCACAGCGGCGGCACGCAACTCACCAACGAGCCTTCCCGCTCCCGACGCCACGCGGATCACCGCGACTTCGCCGTCGGCGCCCGCGCTGTCCACACGCGCGCGGATCCCATACGGCGCCAGGCGTCGTTCCACCTCTAACGTCGATCGGCCGTTCCGGGTGAGGACGCTGCCCGCCGCCTCGTTCAGCGCGCCCCGCCGGTAGCCCTGCAGGTCCAAACCAGCCCAGGAGTACCCGGCCTGTTGCAGGGCCCGGGCCACCCGGACCCGGAAGCCGGGCCGTTCAAACAATGCCAGATCCGCGCCGGCGACCTCCAGACGTGCCAGATCGCCGTGGTGACGGACCCGCAGATCGCCCCAGCCGTGCAGCGTTCGTAGCTGCGACTCCGCCTCCTCGACCTGCCGTAGCCGTTGCGGCGTCACCGGCGTCCCGTACGGCAGGCGGCTGGCCAGACAGGGCGAGGCCGGCATCTCCCAGGTCGACAGGCCGGCGCGCCGGGACAGCTCGCGAATCTCGCTCTTGCCGAGCCCCACTTCCTGAAGCGGCGAGCGGACGCCCAGCTCCCGGACGGCGCGCAGGCCCGGCCGATGGTCGTCCAGGTCATCGGCGTTCGAGCCATCGAGAACGCTGGCGAAACCGCGCTCGCGGGCCACAGCGACGAGCTGGCCGTACAGCTCCGTCTTGCAGAAGTAACAGCGATCCCTCGGATTCGCGAGGTAGTTCAAATCGCTGGTCTCGTTCGTCTCGATCTCGAGATGCGGCAGACCGACGGAGCGCGCTACGCGCTCCGCCGTCTCCCGTTGAGACTGCGGGTAGCTAGGTGAGAGGGCCGTGACCGCGAGCACATGGTCCTCGCCCAACGCGTCGAGCGCCGCTTTCGCCAGGTAGGTGGAATCGACACCGCCGCTGTACCCGATCACCGCCGGGCCGCAGCGGCGCAGCAGATCGTGCAGCGCTCGCTCTTTCGCTTCGAAATTGTCCGTCGAGAGATCCATGCGCTAGCCGTTGGCAACTGACCTCAGCGAATACTCGGGACGGCCGCGGGGAGTGTCAAGGTAAGGGCTGACGGTTGGCGTGGCACTGAAGGTAGGCCCGGAGGTCCCCCACGTCGTATCGCTTGTTCTGGTTGTTGTGTGCGTCCAGGAACCTCTCCTCCAGCTCGCTGAGTCGATTCGCACCATCGAGCAGCAACGGTCCCAGGAGGCGCGCCAGCGAGATCGGCGCCGTCGACAGGACCAGCCGCGCCGTACCGTCCTCCAGCGTGATTCGGTAGATGCTCACATCCGACTCGTCACCCAGCCCAGCATTCAGGCGCGTGGAGGGGTTGGTGAAGCCTGTGAACTTGCCCTGCCGGAACGCCGCGAACGCATCGCCGGGCTCGCCGCGATTCCCACCCTCCGGCGCCGTGCGGACCAGCGTGCCGTTGCCATCCGCCTCGACCAGCATCACCCGGTAGAGAGGCGCGCAGTCCCTGCAGGGGCGGAAGGGGATGGTGTCGTTGATGCGGTAGATCAGGACGCCCTCGGCCGGCAGGTCGCGATCGAAGCTGATGCGCTGCCGGTACTCCACCAGCAGACGTTCCGGTTCAGCGAGCGGAATCTCGAGGATCTCCCTGGCCGTCTGCACAGGCGCCAGCATCAGCTCCTGAAGCTCGCCGGCGGGAACGCCTCGAACCTGATTCAGCCAGCCGAGCTGCCGCTTCTCCCACGCCCCGATGTGTGTCGGCCGCTTCCACTCGCTGCGCGCGACATCGCCACAGCCCCAGGCGCCCGCGGCCATGAGCGACCAGCAGCCGACCACCCAGCGCCGCTGCTCGGGAAGGATGCCGTAGACCGGATGGTACAGGTCCGGCAGGCCGAGCAGGTGGCCGAGCTCGTGGGCGATGGTGGTGATCGGTTGAACGTCCGTCCCGTCACAGTTGACGGCGCTCTGGATGAAGTACGGGTCGAGGCGCACGAAGCCACCGCCGGGCCGTGGATCGTCCGTCACGAACGGGTCGCCACGCCAGTTGGAGATCCGCGAGAAGTGGGGCCAGATGCCGGGCCCGCCACACGACGCAGCGATCTCCAGAAACTCGAACGCCACCGCGTCCACAAACCCGTCGTCGTCGCCGCTGTTCGGGAGGTCGTCCGGACCGTCGTTGTCGAAGCGCCCGAAGTCCGTCCTCGGGTCGAGCAGCGTCAGCGCCTCCACCAGGTAGTCGCTGACCCGGGAATCGCCACCGATCCCGTAGTTGCCCCCCACCACCTCCGCCAGCGTGAGGCTCGTACTCACCCAGGGGAGCACCTCCCCGTACAGCCTGAGCCGTCCGCCTGATACCTCGGCGTAGTACTCCACCAGCGTGCCCTCCTCGGCTGGCCCGTCGAAGAGAACGCGCTGAAGCTCGTCAGCCGTCACGTAGGGATACGGATCCGGCGAGTCAGCGAAGAGCGCCGGGATGACCACGACGGGCATCTCACCGGCGACGGGTTGCGCCGCCGCGATGGCTCGCTCCGCTCGGGTGATCCAACCGCCCGACGGACGGAAGAACTCCGGATTCCGCTGAATCAGCTCATAATAGCCCCGGGGCAACTCACGGCCGGCAAGCTGCGCGACGACCTCGATGTCCTGCGCCGTGGCACTGCTGGCTGCGAGGACCGCGACTCCGAGGACGAGCGAGACCCAGCTACGCGCCGCCGTCATATCACGGACCGCTCGCGGGTTCGACTTCGACTCGATACCCCGACAGGGTGGCGCGCAGACGGTTCTCCCCATCGGCCACCTCGACGATCCGCAGCGCCGGCGGCACATGTATGTCCTCCACCCGGAGCGTGAAGCGAATCTCCGATGGATCATCGAGGAGAACGACGATCCGGCTGGTGCTGCCGGCACGGAACAGGTACGCGTCGCCGTCCTCCGCCGCCGCCTCGACGATCCCCTCGGCGGCGGTCTCGAGCACGGCGGCCCCTTCGGCGCCGTTGGGCGAAACGACGGCGACCAGTAGTTCGCCGGGCATCGGCTCGGGGCGCGTCGGTCCGCGCCCCTCGTCGCAGGCGAGCGCGCTGATCACGGCCGCGCACGCGAGACCCAGCGCAACCCCGGTTCGCGTCATGACTGCTGCACGTCGGTACCGCGCGCGGAGGGCTGCGCGGAAAGCAGGGACTAGAAGCAGTCGCCTCACCGGTCTCCCATAGTCTGTGACCGCTGGTTCACACACGGTCGAAAGATAATCTCCCGCCGTGTGACCTTGACCTCGGCTATGATCTCACGATAAGTCGCCCGGCCGAATCCGGCCACCTAGGGTGCTTGGCCCATGTGTTCCAGTGCGTTGCGATCGAGCCCCCGATATTGGATCGCTTCCGCCACGTGAGCGGGCCGGATAGTCTCGGTCCCCTCGAGGTCGGCGATGGTGCGGGCGATCTTGAGCACTCTGTGATAGGAGCGCGCCGACAGGCTGAAGCGGGCCATGGCCGCGCGGAGGAGCGAGAGGCTGGTGTCATCGGTCCGGCAATAGCGATGGACATCTCGCGCTCCCATCTGCCCGTTAGCGTAGAGTCCGTCGCGACCCTGAAAGCGCGCCAGCTGGATATGCCGGGCGCGCTCCACGCGCCGGGCCACCTCCGCCGAACTCTCACCGTCACCCGCGCCCAGTAGATCGGGAGTCGCGACCGGCGGCACCTCGATGTGCAAATCGATGCGATCAAGCAGCGGGCCCGAGATCTTGGCCCGATAGCGCTGGATCAGCCGCGGCGTGCAACGGCAGCTCTTCCGACGGTCACCCAGGTGGCCACACGGGCACGGGTTCATCGCCGCCGCAAGGACGAAGCGGGCCGGATAGGTCAGCGTGCGGGACGCGCGGCCGATGGTCACCTTACCGTCCTCCAGCGGTTGTCTCAGCACCTCGAGGACGTTGCGGCGAAACTCGCTGAGCTCGTCCAGGAACAGCACGCCGTGATGCGCCAGCGAGGCCTCGCCCGGCCGTGGAATCGCCCCGCCACCCACGAGCCCCGCATCGCTGATGGTGTGGTGTGGAGCGCGGAACGGCCGCTCACTGACCAGCGCCTGATCCGCAGGTAGCAGGCCCGCCACCGAGTGGACCCGCGTCACCTCGATGGCCTCGGCCAGGCTGAGCTTTGGCAGCACGGAAGGAAAGCGGCGAGCGAGCATCGTCTTGCCGCCGCCAGGTGGCCCGACCAGCAGGATGTTGTGAGCACCCGCCGCGGCGATCTCCAGCGCGCGCTTGGCGTGCCCCTGGCCGCGCACGTCGCCCAGGTCCACCGCTGTGCCCGACCGCCGCACCAGCAGCGCGGCAGGATCCAGGCGCTCGCGGCGCAACTCCACCCGTCCCTGAAAGTGGCCGGCCACCTCGCCGAGCGTGCTGGCGCCGCGGACGTCCAGCCTCTCGATGATCGACGCCTCCGGGAGGTTGACGGCGGGGACGATCAAGCCCGATACCCCGGAAGCCGCTACCGCCTGCGCCATAGGCAAGGCGCCGCGGATGGGCCGCAACACGCCATCCAGCCCCAGCTCCCCAGCCAGGGCGAAGCGTTGCAAGCCATCTCCGGGCAGCTGACCCGTCGCCGCCAGCACGCCGCAGGCGATCGGCAGGTCGAAGTGGCTGCCCTCCTTCTTGATATCCGCGGGCGCCAGGTTGATGGTGATCTTCCGCGGCGGCACGTCGAACCCGGAGTTCTGGATCGCCGACAGCACCCGCTCCTTTCCCTCCTTCACCGCGCTCTGAGCCAGACCGACCGTCGCCATCGCCGGCAGGCCGGCGGCGGCGTCCACCTCCACGACGACGACATAGGCGTCGATTCCCAGAATTGCTGCGGTTCGTGCACAAGCCAGCATAGTCGGACCCCCTGCGAGCCTCCGAACCCGAGGTTGGCCGATCGGGATCAACGAAAGATCAACCAAGCGATGTGCGGGCGGTCTCCAGCTACGGCGGAAGGTCCAGCGCTAGACTGAGCTGTCGCCGAAACCGGTGTCGCGCCGGAGTCGTAGAGTAGCACACGAGCCCAGCCAGCCTTGACGCCGCCGGGAGGCGGCCGCAACGTGGCACAGGATCTACACACTGGAGGCGTGTGACGGCGTCACGCAGGTCTGAGAGTAAGCGGCCTCTGCTGCTCGCGGAGCTGTCCTGGCCCGAGGTCGCCGAGTACCTGGAACGCGACCGGCGACTGATCATCCCAATCGGAACCTGCGAGCAGCACGGCCGGCATCTCCCGCTGGGCACTGACTCCTTGATCGCCGAGCGGCTGGCCCACGACCTGTCGGCGGAGTTCGGAGTGCTCGTCGCCCCGACGGTGGCCTACGGGGTGAACGTCGCTACCGAACAGGCGTATGCCGGCACCGCCTCGATCAGGCGCAAGACGCTCCACCGCACTCTGAACGACCTGCTGGCCGCGTGGGAAGGCCACGGCTTCGACGAGTTCGTCCTGATCACGGCGCACTTTCACGATCCGCACCTCGATGCGGTGACCACGGTCGTCACCGAGCACGCCCGGGCACGCGTTATCGACATCCAGAGTGTCAAGATCTCTCAGTTCCTGGAGAAGCAGACACAGGCGGAGCACGCGGGAGAAGCCGAGACCTCGTTGATGCTCTTCCTCGCGCCCGACCTCGTCCGTAACGACGATATCCACGACTACCTACTCGACGCGAAGCAGCTTCGGCGCTACCTTCGCGGCCGGATGCCACGGCCGCCCGCCGGGTGTGAGGGCGCGATCGGGCATCCGTCAGCTGCCACAGCGGAGAAGGGTGAAAAGATCTATCAGCACATCCTCGACAAGATCCGCGTCAAGATCTTCCTGGAGGACGAGGAGTAGGGTCTGGCGGCCTTGTGCCGCCCTCTTGGCGCTGCTGTGCGCGCTGGCGGCGGCGCCGCGTCCCACAGCGCCCGTCCAGCAACAGGTATACGACAGCGGGACATTCACGCTCTTCCTGAATGACGCGCGGATCGGCGAGGAGCGTTTCGTGATCCGCGAGGAACGTGCGGGCACCGCGGGTCCCATCTACCGGGCGGGCGCCGAGCTCAACCTGAAGCTCGATGGCCGGACGATGCGAGTCAGCGTGGCGCTGGAGACGGTCGGAGCGCGCTGCCGACCGCGGCGGTACGAGCTGCAGGTCAACGGCCCCGAGGTCACCTCGATCACCGGTAGGCTCGTCCGTGAGCGGATGCGGTTGGACATCCGCTCCCCGCGCGGCGACGAGATGAAGGAATTCCTCGTACGCGGCCAGGCGGCTATCCTGGAGAGGCACATCGCCCACCTTTACTTCTTCGCGTCGAAGGTCCTTGGGAACGCCGCATCCGGCGAGCTCGTCCTCATCGTGCCCCAGCACAGGTTGCAGCAGCAGGCCACGATGGAGAACCGCGGGATGGAAACCGTCCGGATCGGCGAACGCGAGCTCCAGCTGCGTCACCTGGCGATCACTAGTGACACCAGGACAGTACACCACATCTGGCTGGACGGCGACCGGGTGATGAGGGTCGAAGTTCCCGAGGAAGGGTTCCTCGCGGTCCGGTCAGACATCACGGATCAAGCGACGAGACAGGCCAAGGGAGGATCTCATGAACAATGAAAGCGTTGCTCCTGAAAGCGTGAGCGCCGCAGCGGCGCCGAACCTTCTACAGCGGGTGATCCTGGTCTTCACAGCACCGGGCAAGCTGGGTGAAGCCTTGCGACGCCGCTCGCCCTGGTTGTGGGCGCTGGCGATCGTGGTGGTCGTCGGGACGCTCATCGTGTTGATCACCCCTGAGGAGCTGCTCCGGCAGGCGGCCGAGGCACAGGTCAGGGGCCGTCCGGAGGGTCAGCCGCTACCATCGGCGGCAACGATGCGCGCCATCGGCGCCGGCGCGGCATTCGCGGGAGGATTCGTCTTCGCAGCCGTTGTCGCCGGGATTCTCTACCTCGTCGTCAGCGTCTTCTTCGGGCAGTCGGAACTCACTTACAAGCAGCATTTGAGTGCCCTATCCCCCGCGTGGTGGATTCTCGTGGTGGGCAACCTGGTCGTGTTCGCGCTGCAAGTGGCCAAGGGCGACGCCACGCTGAGGCTAGGCCTCGGCTTGCTGCTGGCCGAGGAGCCCTCTTCGTTCCCTGGCCACTTCCTGGCCAACATCACGATCTTCGGGCTATGGAGTTCAGCTGCCCTGGGGCTAGTCGAGTCAGGACTCTCCGGC
>JBDHKG010000073.1:0-15413 GCA_039586495.1 Gemmatimonadota bacterium
GCCAGAGACGGCACTCCGACCGACGCCCAGCGTGAGCGCAGCGGGACGCGCAGCGGCGCCATGCCCTTCCCGGGCGCCACGTACTGGCGGCTTCCCTCCCAGCGCGCGAGTGGCCAGAGCACCAGCAACGAGACAGCCGCAAGCATGACGGTCTCGACCATCGCCATCGAAGTCTCACCCTGCAGCTTGCTGTTGAAGATCTGGCTCGTCATGACACGGAAGCCGCCGCCCAGCACGTAGGGTGCGCTGAACGACGCCATCGAGGTCATGAAGGTGAGGAGCGACGCACCAGCCAAGGCCGGCGTGAGGAGCGGCAACGTCACACGCGTGAGCGTGCGCAGGCGACCCGCGCCCAGCGATGCAGCGGCCTCAAGAACCGCCAGGTCGAGACGTGCCAGCCCTGCTAGTGTGAACAGGTAGAAATAGACGTACATCGAGTAGGCGTGCACGGCGAGGATAGCGCCCGGACCCCGCAGTCGCCATGGTGGCGAGTCCAGTCCCAGAGCCTCCTGCACCAGCCGGGTGGCGATTCCGCTCTCGCCGTAGAGGAAGAGAATCGCGATCACACCGACCAGCGGCGGCAGGAGCACTGGCATGGCGGCGAGCGCGCCCAGGGCGCGGCGGCCGGGGAACTCGTAGCGGGCGAACAGGAAGGCAAGCGGCACGCCGATGAGCGCCGAGAGAAGCACCGTGGCCACCGAGATCCAGGCGCTCGACCACAGCGCCCGCAGCTCTGACGGAGTCCCGAAGAACTCGGCGTAGTGGCGGACCGTCATGGTGCCGTCGCCGCGCACGCTCTCGCCGATGACCACAAGGTTCGGATAGACCACCGCCCAGAGCAGCAGGGCGAAAACGATCGCGGTGAGTAACCTGGTGCGGTTCAGCATGGGCAGGGTCGACCTGAAATCCGCGGGACCTCTAACCTCACTCGGCCGTGGAAAGCACGAAGGCGTGCAGTCCCCTCGGTGGATCCAGCGGCCGCACGCCGACCCGCCGACCCGTTCGCGTTTGGGCGGATCTCGCGTGGATCTCGAGCTGGCCGCCCTCGACCGTCACCGTGTACACGTAGACCGAGCCGGCGAAGCGCGTCTCGTCCACGGTACCGCTGAGCACGCCCTCAGCGTCGTCAGCGGCGAACGTCAGCGCCTCCGGCCGTGTCAGCACCCTCACCGCCGCGCCAGGCTCGATCTGGGCGCTCGGGGGCACCAGCGCCGGCCAGCTGACGCCCTCGGCCAATCGACAGTTCACCAGATCGCCCCGAACG
This sequence comes from Gemmatimonadota bacterium, assembly GCA_039586495.1. Taxonomy (GTDB): domain Bacteria; phylum Gemmatimonadota; class Gemmatimonadetes; order Palauibacterales; family KS3-K002. The sequence continues at coordinate 1,265 of JBDHKG010000073.1, forward strand.
CTAGCGGCTACGCCTTCCACCTGACCCGCACGGCCCAGGAACGTGGCGACGAACTCGGTGGCCGGCTGATGGTAGAGCTCTTCCGCCGGGCCCAGCTGTTCCAGTCGGCCGTCTCGCATCACCGCGATCCGGTCAGAGAGATCGAAAGCCTCCTCTTGATCGTGCGTCACGTAGATCGTGGTGATGCCGATCCCCTTCACCAGCGCCCGCAACTCGCGGCGCGTCCGCTCGCGCAGCGCGGCATCCAGATTGGATAGTGGTTCGTCGAGGAGAAGTACCTGCGGCTCCGGCGCCAGGGCCCGTGCCAGCGCGACCCGCTGCTGCTGGCCGCCGGACAGCGACGCGACGGATCGCCCTTCCGTACCCGGCAGGCGCACGAGCTCAAGAGCCCGGGCCACGTTGGCCCCGATCTCCGCCTTGGCGAGGCCGGCGGTCTCCAGGCCGAAGGCGACGTTGGCGCCGACGCTGAGATGCGGGAAGAGCGCGTAGTGCTGGAACACCATGCCGAATCCGCGCTTCTGCGGCGCCACACGGGTCACATCGCGCCCGCGCAACACGACGCGCCCAGAATCAGGCTGCTCGAAGCCCGCGACGATGCGCAGCGTCGTGGTCTTGCCGCAGCCGCTCGGCCCCAGAAGCGTGACGATCTCGTGCTCACTGACCTGCAACAAGAGATCGTGCACGGCGCGTGTGCCCGCGTACATACGGGTCAGCCGATCCAGCTCGAGGAAGGCCTGCTCGCTCAACTCGTTGCTCGCACCTCAGCGCTGGCCACGGCCACGGATGTGGGCATCCCAGTACCTCATCCACTCGCGACCGTGAGCTTCCAGGAGATCCCAGTCGAGATCCATCGGCTTGAGCTCACCCGTCACTTGGACCAACCACTCAGGCAACGAATCGGCCGGGATATCGGTCCGCGTGAGATTGCGGAAAGCACGCCGGGCCGCGATCAGCTGTCCCTCCACAGAGCCTACGTAATCGACGAAAGCACGGGCCAGTTCGGGCTGCTCAGCCCCCTTGATCACGGCGATCCCATCCACCAGGACAGGTGTTCCGCTCTTCGGCAGAACGTAGTCGAGTGGAAAGCCGCGACCCTGCACGTGCAGCACGTCGGGCAGATCCCAGAGCGTCAATAGACCCTCGCGACGGGCAAGCTTCTGATAGAGGATAGCCGGGTTTAGCACATATTCCTTCGTCTGTGCATCGAGTCGCCGCAGCCACTCGTAGCCGGCGGCGGTATCGCCGGTCGCCTGCAGCCCGCGATACATGATCATGCCGAAGATTGTGTGCATGGTTCCACTGGCCAGGGGATCGCGGATCAGCACTTGACCCCGCCAACGGGGATCCAGCACGTCGTCCCAGTCCTGCGGAGCTTGGTCCCTCGACACCGCGTCGCTGTTGAAGGTGATCACCGCCGGTGTCAAGTAGACACCGAAGTAGAGGTCGTCTGGGCCGCGCGCCGCCGGCAGCACCGAATCCGCCCAAACCGGGCGATACGGTTCCAGCAGCCCCTCCGCAGCCGCCCGCGCGAAGAACACCTCGGGCCCGCCGAACCATACATCGGCCTGCGGGTTGGCACGCTCCGAGCGAACGCGATCGAACACCTCCTGCGATCCCATGTCTACCCACTGAACATTTACGTCTGGATGTAGGGCCTCGAAACGATCCTCGAACAGGACGAGGTGGTCGCGCCCGTGCGGCGAGTAGACGGTCAGCACGGCGCCCGGCTCGGCACAGCCCGTGACCATGATCAACCCGATGAGCAGCAGGTCGCTGCGCAGGGGCTTCACCATCCTCATCGCTTCAGGCTCAGTAGGTTCGCCAGCAGCCTGTAGGCGCCAGGCACGCCCGCCGGCAGCTGCCGGAACAGCGCCAGGCCTGTGTACACGTAGAACCCATCGCCCAGTGGCGCGATCAGCAGACCGCCGCGCTGCGGTTCCTCGCCCGGATCCGCGCTCTCCAGCAATGGCAAATAGCGCTCGTCCCATTCGTGAGCGAAGTAGAGCCCGCGTTCCTGGACCCAACCCTCGAAGTCCTGCTGCCCGATCCTGTTTGGCTGATTGAAGACAGGGTGATCCGGAACCAGAAGCCGAACAGGTGCCCCTTCGTCAGTCACGCGGTCATGCGGAGAGCGAGCCCGCAGCCCGTACGGCGCATAGCCCTCATTGAAGTAGCGATACTGCTGGTACTGCACGATGAGGGTGCCGCCGGCTCTCGCCCAATCGAGCAGCCTCTCGTTAGCAGTCAGCAATGCAGCGTTCGTCTCGTAAGCGCGGATCCCGAGAACGATCACGTCGTAGGTCGACAGGTCTCCGCTCGCGATCGCCCGGTCGTCGAGCACCTCCACACTAACCCCCATCGCCGCGATCGCGTCGGGGACGGCATCACCAGCACCGGGCACGTAGCCGACGCGCAGGTCTCTGTCCACAGTCAGATCGAACGCTACCACAACGGCAGTCGCCTCGCGGAAAAGGATGCTGCGACGGACGTGGGGATAATCGATGACCGTGTACCCTTCCGCAAAGCGCTGTCCATGCGTCGCTTCAGCCACCGCCGCGAGGGTGTAGGTGCCCGGCACCAGATCTGCGGGTGGCATTACTTGGAACGCGATCACCGTCGTCCAGCCCGGCGCGCCGAAAGCAAAGGCAGCCTCGCGAGGTGTGACCGTCCAATCCGCCGGCGCCTCGAGTCGCAGCCGCCCGCGGACTTCCTCCAGAGATTCCCCCCTCAGACTGACGTTAGCGGTCTGCGCCTCCCACCGGCCCAGCGGCCAGGCCGCAGTGGTCGGCTCCAGGCTCACGGCCACCGCCGGCACCACGTGCAGCGGCCGACGCACCTCCCCCCGTGCCTGATCAGCAAGACGATGGACCGCTTCCACCTGACGGCGTGCAACCTGGCCGGCTATCGCAACATCGACCCGTGCCTCGATCAGCGGGTCGCCGAACGGCCGGCCCCGCGCCGTCCAGGCGGCCGGCCATATATACGCCGCACCCGATCGGGGGCTACGCAAGAAGTACGGGCGGGTAGACTCCGCATCGGCAGGGATCGTCAAACGGAAGCGCCGTCGGGTGAGGCTAGCAGGTGACAATGCGCCAGCGGCTGCCTCGAGCCAACCCGCCGGCGTACGCAGCGCCACGCCCCGCACTTCAACCGCCTGGCCGCCGCCGTTCCAGATCTGCACCTCGACCTCAAGCTCCTGGCCTGCCACGAGCAGATCGTCATCGGCGAATGCGTCCACGATCAGACCCGCAGCTTCGCTGAGAGCCGATTCCAGCTTTGTCTCCTCTTCGGCAAGCACTAAGCGTAACCCGTCAGTCTCCGCTCCCGCCTCCTCGGCCAGTCTGATAGACCGCCGCAGACTGGACAGTGCCGAGGATAGGCGCGATACGAGTTCGCCGGACCAACGCCGTCCGCCTAACATCTCACGCGCACCGCCCACACGCTCCTGATACTCCTTGAGCGCGCCACTCATCCTCTCGCGGGTCGCGCTATCACCCGTCGCTGGCAACATGCCCACCAGCATCGTATCGATCCCACCGAAGAATGAGCGCTCTCGCTCTGGCACACCTGTATCCAATCGGCTCTCGAGTAGCTGCACCGAGGTCCGCCGCGGGCCCAGCGATTCGATCCGACCCATGTCCTGCGAGCGGTGCCGACTGCGACTGACCATGGCGATCTGGTGATACGAGCGGCCGTAGAGCGGGTCGAGGCTGCCGGTCTCGATCGTGAGCGTCGCCGCATCTTCATCGAAGCGAGTCGAGCCGTACAACTTCAGTGGCGACCACGGTCGCAGCCCGTCCGCCAGCTGGCCAGGGAAGCGCTGTGGATCTCCGGCAGCGAAGAAGGCTTCGCGCGCCAGTATTCCGGCCGCCTGGTGCTGACCGTGCCGATCGCGCGGCGTGCCCGTGAAGATCGAGACAATGATCTGGGGCCGGAACTGGCGAACGATGGCCACCACATCGGCGAGCAGCGAATCCCTCGACCAGAACCGGAACGTCTCCTCCGCTGATTTCGAGTAGCCAAAGTCATACGCCCGGGCGAAGAACTGGTCCGCCCCGTCCAGACGCCGGGCCGCCAGCAGCTCCCCGGTACGCAACAAGCCCAGGCCCACACCCAGCTCGGGGCCGATCAGGTTCTGCCCGCCCTCACCTCGAGTAAGGGAGAGGTACGCCGCATCAGCCCCCAAGCCGCGCTCGAGCCAGGTGAGGAGCGCTGTGTCTTCGTCATCCGGGTGCGCTCCGATCACCAGCACCCGCTTCACGCTCCCCAGACCCCGCAACAGCCGTTCTACAGCAACGATGCCATGCTCGGGATCCACGACCTCCTGCGCCATCGTAGCCGCCGGGAGCCAGAGCAGCGCGCAGAGACCGAGGGAGGGTCGCCGGAGCCGGCAGACGGCCCAAGTTCGCCTGGGGCGACGCCTGGACGTGGACGTGGCTGCACTCACGGTCCGCCAAAGTATCGAGCGCTCGCCCGGCAAGCCAGCATCGCGCTGTCGTCCTTGTGTCGACCTCATCGTGCACCTACCATCGAGTGCAGTAATAACACTGCACAGTGGTTTCGAGGTCCCATGAACCGTCCGGAAGAACACACACTCCGTCCCCTGAGCACACCCATCATACTCGTCCTCATCTCTGCTGCCCACCTGTCCTATGTCCTGCTGGCCGATCTGCGCACGATGCCGATACTGCTGCCGGCTGTCGCCATCTCGGTGCTGCTCGGCGGTGGCTATGCCATCAGCGCCTGGCTTATGCGCCGCGATCGGGGCTTCGAGCTCACGGTGAACCTCATCGTCGGCGAGGACCTGGGCTTCCTCGCGGCTGGCCTGCTGCTGGGTTACCCCTGGGCGGACTACCTGCGCCCAGGCACGATCATCATCGTCGCGCTGCAGCTCGCCGTGGCCTTCGCAGAGATCTGGCGCCGTCAGGAGGCCGGCCGACCCATTGTGTCTGCGGCCCGGCTTGCCTGGTTCGTGGTTGCCTACGCCCTCGCCTTCGCGCTCTACGCCACCCTCAAGCCCAAGGGGTTGTGGAGCTTAGGGGGCTCGCTCGGGTAGTACGACGGCGGGGTAGGTTCGCTTACCGCCGAATGACTTGGCTGGCTTGAAGTCCCCGTAACTATTACGTTGTTACCGTGTCAAGGTCCCATTTAGGCGGGCTGCTCCTGGTTCTGGGCCTCGTGATGCTGGGTTGTTCACGCTCGTCGTGGACCTGCCGGGCGGCCTTGATATTGTCGCCAACTTCCTGCTCGGCATCGTGCCTGCTGTGGTGGGCGTGGCTATGCTTTGGGCCAGCTACCGGAGTTCGAGCCGACAGCAGGACCCGGAGGTCGAGCGGTTCGCCGGTATCAAGGACCAGATCGTCTGGCGGGCCCTAGCTCAGGGTGGGCGGATCACGGCGGCGGAGGCCGCCGCACACGCAGGTCTCCCGGAGGTGGAGGTCGAGCACGCTCTGATGTCGCTCGTGTCGGAGGGGCGAGCGGCGGTGGAGCCGGGCGAGTCGGGTAGTATCGTCTACCGAATCGAGTCACCCGTCGCGGAAGCGGGCAGCGATTTGTAGCCACTAGGTTGCACTCGCAATCAGTGCCCAAGACTGGCCACGCTCGTGGGCGTCATCAACGCCGAGTAGACAGCCCATATGGGGGGAATTGGCGAGTGACCCAGATGGCCAGATCTAGCGCGAGTTGCGGCTGCACGAGAGCAGTCCCAAGTACCTCCATCGACCCCGCCGTGCTGTAGTCGCCGGAATGCCATTGCGCCGACGCGAAGCAGGAGACGTGGGAGGATGATGTCCGACCCAACCACGGTCGATCGAACCACCGTCGATGAGTTGACGGGGAGGCTCGTCCTCCTGATCGAGGAGAACCGCGCGTGGCACGAGACCGACCTCATGCACCGGCAGCTCACCGCTAAGGTCAAGCACTACGTCCGCTACATACGCAGCCCGCAGTTCACCGTCGAGCACGGTCGCAAGCCACAGGGCACCATCGTCCGCCTGATCTGCGCCCATCCTCCAGGCGAGGGATCGCTGAAGTTCTTCCAGAGGGTCTGCTACGAGCTGGGCAAGCACGGGGTCGTGTTCGAGCACCAAGTGGGTGCGGAAGGGATCCCTGTCCCCCTGACCCCCAGCACCGAGGCGACCTTTCCGCCGGCCGCGCCCCCAGCTGAGCCAGAGGCACCCACCGGCGCGCCGCAGCCACCGCCTCCGGTGGAAGAGAGGCCGCCAGTCGAGCCTCCACGGCCAGCGCCACCGCCACCAGTAGAGCCGACGCCGGTGGAGCAGCCCCTAGTCGAGCCGTCGCCAATCGAGGGCTTCGAGCCGTCAGCTGTCCCCGACGAGCCGCTGGAGTTGGAGCCGGCGATGCCCAGGGAGTGGCTGGGCGCGGAGTCGGAGGAGCCTAACCAGGAGATCAGCGAGCTGGAGCGCTTGATCCAGGGTGAGGAGGACGAGCTGGAGTTCCTCGGAATCGAGGCGCGCGAGGAGGCACCTGTCGAACCACAGCCACCTCCAGGCACGAAACCCAGATATCGAGCGTTTTTCCCCGAGGAGGAGTTCGGGCGCGCGATGCCCGACATGGACGAAGTCGAGGCCATCTTTGAAGCGCCGGCCGAGGCCCCCGTGATCGAGACCAGCTCCGGGAAGAAGATTCGGTTGGAGGTGGCTGAGATGCGGGACGGTGGATTCGACGCCGCGATCGCCGAGGTTCGGCCCAGCTTGGCGCGCGCCGTAGGCGCAGGCATCGCCGCCGCCATCGGCGGGGCTGTGATCTGGGGCCTGCTGGCCGTGCCAGCCGGACAGGGCGCCAGCCCGCTAGCGCTGGCGGTGGCCCTCATGGTGAGCATTAGCGTGCGGCTGCAGGGTAACGGACAGACGCTACCCTTCCGGCTGGTCGGGGTCGTCACCACGCTCATCGGCTGCCTGCTCGGCGCCGCACTCGCCGCGGCCGCCCTCACCATCACGGGGGCGGGTGTGGAAGAGATACTAGCGGACCACCCCGTCGGGCTTTCCGGCCTCCTCTCGGTGCTTTCCAGCCCGGACACGGCGCTGGCGGCGGTGCGGACCTACTATCGACCGCTCGACCTTTTGGCCGTGGCGCTTGCCATCTACCTCAGCTTCCGGATCTCCGCCACCAAGCCTTCCAGCTAACCTGTCACGCCTGTCGAACCGGGAACTGTGTCCTACGCCGTGCTCCAGCGCCGCCTAGCTGCATCCCCAGTAGCCGTGGAGCGAGGCTTGAACTACGCCCCCGGATCTAATAGCTTTCGAGCTACCTAAGTCCCCCCCGCAGTCCCTCAACTCCCCGATTCCCTGTCCAAGCTGAGCAATCGCTGTGTCTAGTCAGCTGTTTCGTTCAACAGCTGCCGTGGAAACGTGTCACCAAACCAGGAGGTAAGTGTGAGAAGAGCGAAACCGTTCTGGCCCGCCCGCGTCGCTGTGCTCGCCCTGGCGCTATCGGTGTTCATCGCTTGCGACGAGGACGAGACAGGCCCGAGCCTGTCTGACACCGGGGCGAGTGTGAGCTCCGTCATCAACCAGTTCATGACTGAGAACGAGGGGCTCGAGAGCCTGGAGCTCTTTGCGTCCTTCATCACCGACGCTCTGGCCCCGGTCGGGCCGGTTGGCCCGGCTCTCGCCCCCGAGTCGAACACGATCGCCGGTCTGACGAGAGGTGTCCGCGCCAGCCTCGACGAGCTGCGCGCGCCCAGGGCTACCATCCCGCCCGATCTCTTGGGCGTGACCTTCGTCTACAACCCGGGGCAGAGTGCCTATACCCCCTCGGACGAGATGGGGGCGCCGCCGAACGGCGTGCGTTTCGTCCTCTATGACAGCCCCACCACGCTGAACAGGATCGGCTACCTCGACTTCATCGATGAGAGCGATTTCGGGGTTCAGCCATGGGTGATCGACGTTTCGCTTGAGGTCTTCCTCACCGATGTCGGCACGGTGCTCGACTACACAGTCACAGGAACCGCCTTTGAGGGGAGCGGCAACGTTACCTTCGACGGCTATCTGTCCGATGGCACCGAGACACTTTTCTTCGACTTCGTAGTCGTCGGCGAGGATGCGACCGGCTGGGACGCGACTTTCACGCTCACGTTCGAGAATCTGAGCCTGGCTCTCGAGCTGTCCGAACAGCCGACCGGCACGGAGAGCATCACGATCACCATCGTGGATACCCAGAATGACAACAGCATCGTCTTCGACATAAGTGTGGACGAGACGGGCGAGGTCCAGGCGGGTAGCGGTATTACCGTCAACGACGTGTTGGTCGCGATCATATCCGGCAACGTTGACGATGACACCGTCACCATCACCAACGCCGAAGGTGACCCGCTCACGGACGAGGAGATCAACGCACTGGCCCAGATCTTCGGCGGCCTGCTGCAGGCGTTCCTCGTGATGCAGCACATCTTCGCATTCGGCATCGGCTTGATCGGCCTGTCGTTCCTCGTCTAGTCGCGCGTCCCGCAGCAGACACCTGGCGGGCGGCCTCCTCGGCCGCCCGCTTCCGTTTCTGCCTTAGCTCGGCTCAAATAAGAATGATTGTTGACCCGTGGACAAACACCGATCTAGTTTGCCATGGTCGCCACCGCAGCAAAGCCGAGACCGCAGTGACTGAAACGGGCCGCGATCCACTATCGAGAGTCGTCATGAAAAGGCACATAGCGCTCCTCACCTTGATGTTTGCTGCTACAACGCGTGGCGAACTCTTCGCTCAGGAGCCGGGCGGCCCCTGTCCGTACATCTATCCCGCACCTAAGGTCGGCGAGTACGCCGACTTGAGGTTCAGCAGCCCCGAGCAACCGAGCATGATCATCCGCTTCGCCATTGTCAGCTCAGAGCAGATAGAAGGTAGGACGTACTATTGGATGGAGGTCGTGAGCGCGCCGCCGGCCGTCGGGGGAACGGTGGTAGCGCAGATGCTAGTCCCGTATTACCCATTCGAGCAGCAGGACATCAAGGGCTACATCGTCGAGATGCCAGGCCAGCCCCCTCGCAGGATGCCGCAGGAGATCATTGACATGATGGGTGCCGAGGCCGCGCCGGGGCCGAGCTGGAGAGAACAGTGTGCCGCCGCCGAAGACCTCGGCACTGAGGAGATCACGGTAGCCGCCGGCACTTTCCGCGCCCGTCACTTCCGAGGCGGCGACGAGCAAGCCGGGGAGGTTTGGATCGCGGATGTGCCATTTGGCATGGTCAAGCTGGTACAGCCTGACGGCGAGATGGAGCTGGTGCGGTACGGCTCCGACGCTCGATCATCGCTGCACGGTGAACCGGTGGAGATCGAGTTTCCACCGCCGCCGCCGAGCCGCCGCTAAGCTGACCGATCCACTGGCCAGGCCACGGACTCAGACGCTTACGAGCTCGCCCCACGTTCAGTTCGCGCGCCTAGAAGGCAGAAGTAGGATGATTCGACGGCCTGCCTATTGGCCGCCTAGTCGTTCCTGGAGTGCGGATGGCAGCTGCGCGGTCAAGCGATCGGCCAGATCGGGGAAGAAGGAATAGACTACCACAAGCGCCAAGACAACAAGCAGCACGAGTAGGAACACGCTCCTCAAGGCCTTCCCGGCACGCTTTCTCCCGCGCCCCTTCCCTCCCTTCATGACCTGCGTGGATGACTGCGGTATCTTTCTGGGCGCAGTTTGCTCAGCCATGCGCGCGGCCACGTGTTTCGGCACGGACTTCAAAATGAAGATGAATTCCGCCCTGCCGAACTTGACCGTATCCCGGTCCCGCAGCGGCTGCGCGACGGCCACGAGCTGGTTGTTGATCCAAGTTCCGTTCGTGCTGTGGTCGTAGAGCACGTAGCGGCCGCTCTCGTAGCAGATGTCGGCGTGGTGCCGGGAGACGGTCTTGTCGACGATGACGAGCTCGGCACGCTTTTGCCGGCCGACGCGCAGGCTACCGAAGCCCAGAGAGTACTCCTTGCCGTCGGAGACGCGCTTCAGCACTCCGACCCGCTCCAGCTCCGGCGCTGGCTTCTTGGGCGGCTGGACCGGCTGTTCCTTCTCCTCTTCGCTCATAGTCAAAAGCTAGGCTGGAGCCGATTCTGAGAGCAAGGTAGGGCCGATCCGGCCTGCGACGCTCTCATCAGTGAGCGCGGTACCTCGCGGCTCTCACGATCAGATACGCCAGCGCCACCATCATGGCGAGCGCCAGGCCGCTGGCCACGGGTCCCAGCCACTCGTGACCGATGCCCCTGGGGATGCCCACTGCGCCCGCCCAGAAGGCGATGGCGACGCCCATCAACCCGTCGCCACCGATGAGGCCGGAAGCGTACAACACGCCCTGCTCGCGCACGTCACGCTTCGCCTGGTCGCTGCGCTGCCGGCCCTCGAGGATCTTGCGGATCATCCCACCGATGAAGATCGGCGTCATCGTGGTGATGGGCAGGTAGATCCCCACGGCAAAGGGCAGAGCCGGGATCCGGAAGATCACCGCGAGCAGCGCGAGCCCGACACCGACGAGAACGAAGGCCCAGGGGATCTCCGCCTGTAGCACACCATCAATCACCAGCATCATCATGTTGGCCTGGGGGGCCGGAAGCTCTGCGGTGCCGAAGTGGTAGGCCCGCTCGAGCGCCAGAACGCTGGCGCAGATGAAGAACCCGGCGGCGAGGAGCCCCACCATCTCGCCCACCTGCTGATAGCGTGGCGTCTGGCCCAGCAGGAACCCGGTCTTCAGGTCCTGCGACATGTCGCCGGCCACCGAAGCCGCAACGGCCACGACCGCACCGACCGAGAGCGCCGCCACCTTCCCCGTGGCGTCCGTCCACCCGAGCGCGACGAAGATCAGGCTGGTGCCCAGCAGCGTGGCGATCGCCATCCCAGACGTCGGGTTCGAGGTCACCCCGACGAGCCCGACGATCCGACTGGATACCGTGACGAAGAAGAAGGCGAAGATCGCGACCAGCAGCGCGCCCAGAATCCTGATCGAGAAGAACTCGACGAACCCGAATACCTGGGGGACGACCGCCAGGAACAGCACGACGATCGCTACCCCGATGCCCACCACCTTGAGGGGAAGATCCCAGTCGGTCCGCTTGAAGGCCACCACCGCAGGGTTGCCCTCCGCGCGAGTTCTCAGCCCGCGCATCCCTTCCTTAAACGAGGTGACGATCATGGGCGTCGAGCGAATCAGCGTCGCGATCCCCGCTGTCGCGACAGCACCGGCCCCGACATAGCGGATGTACCGCGTCCAGATCATCTCCGGGTCCATGTCGGTGATCAACCGTACCGTCTCAGGGTAGAGGGGCTCGGTCATGCCGCGACCGATCAGCTCGATGATCGGAATGATGATCAACCAGGCGATAGCGCTGCCGCCCACCATCACCAGGCCGATGCGGGCGCCCAGGATGTAGCCTACGCCGATCAGTGCCGGCGCCACGTCCACCCCGATCTGCCCTTTGGGCAACAACGGCACTCTCGCCCAAGCGTCCCGTGGCCAGAGGTTTAGCCCGCTCATCAGCCACTTGTAGAGCGCTCCCACGCCCAGCCCCATGAACACGTTCCGTGCGTGCGTCCCTCCCGCGTCCGCCGCCACCAGGACCTCGGCGGACGCCGTGCCCTCCGGATACGGCAGCTTGCCGTGCTCGTTGCGCACGAGGAAGCGCCGCAGCGGGATCATGAACAGCACGCCGAGCATACCGCCGGCCAAGGCGACGACCAGCAGCTTGGCGACGCCCGGGCTGAATCCCCAGAGGAAGAGCGCGGGAATCGTGAAGATGATCCCGGACGCCTGGCTCGACGACGCCGAGCCCACCGTCTGGGAGATGTTCATCTCCAGAATCGTGGTCCGGCCCAGCACAGGTTGCAGCATGCGGAACGCAGCCACTGACATCACGGCGATGGGGATCGACGTGGAGACGGTGAGCCCCACGCGCAGCCCAAGGTAGGCGTTTGCCGCGCCGAACATGATCCCGAACAGCGACCCGAGAACGATCGCACGCAGGGTGAAGGCCCGCATGCTGACCTCCGGCGCGATGTACGGCTCGTACTGCTCGCCGGGGATTTCCTCGTAAGCCTTGGGAGAGAGCCCGCGTCGTCGAGTCGCTTCAGCCATATCTGGATAGCCGGTTGGCGTTGACCTCAGTGGGAGAGTGCCGGCGTCAGCCAGCCGCCGCCTGATTGGCCGCCAGTATACACGCCCGCCTGGGCCCGGGCAACGCTAGCCCACCGACGGATCCGGCGGCCGGATGAAGCCGTGCCCAAGATGGAGAGCGGACCGATCGAGGCCGTGCCGCGCCGGTCCGCTCCCCTGTTTGGCCGCCCCAGGTTGCCGCACGCTCGGCCAGCGTCACCGACCCTGGAGCTCGTCGGCCAGCGCCCCGGCGTCGTACACTCTTCGCAGCGCCTCGATGATCGCCATCGAGTGCACCGACACGGTGCGGCCCGAATCGGCTTCCCGGAACAGGAACCTGCCGGGCAGGAACTCGATGTTGCCGTCGAACACGAGACCGACGACCTCGGCGTCGCGGTTGATAACAGGACTGCCCGAGTTGCCGCCGATGATGTCGGCAGTGGATACGAAGTTGAGCGGCGTCGAGAGGTCGAGCTGCTCCTTCCGTTCGATCCAGCGCGGCGCGAGGCTCCACGGCTCCTTGTACTCGAAGGAGGCCGCACGATCATAGAGTCCGTAGAAGGTCGTCTTGCAGGGCGCGTAAGTCCCGTTGTACGGGTACCTGCGGACCACGCCGTCCTGGAGCCTGAGCGTGAAGGTGGCGTCCGGCGGCAGCATCGTGCCGTACACCTCGAACAGCGCTTTCGCCACGCGCTCCTCATGCACGGACTCCCTGGCGCCCAGCTCTTCGATCCGCCCTGCCAGCTCACGAGCCCGCGCATCGACGCTGCGCATGAAGACGATCGCCGGGTCGTTGGACATCTGGACCGCGGCGACGCCGCCGTCCACCAGCGCCCGACGCGCCTCCACACCCGTCATCGCCGTCTCCCGAATGAGCACCCGCGCCGCGCTGGCCCGGTCTCGCCCGCGCAGGGCAGCCTGGACCCAGGGGTGGTCAGCGCCCAGCACCTCCCAGGCACGCTGCAGCCGGATGGCCAGCAGGTGCTCCTCGTAGTCCTGATCGATGGGTGTCGTGGAGTTGATCCTCTCCAGGGCCTCCGCCGTTTCCTCTTCGCTGTACTCACGATCCTCGAGCGGTCTCGCCATCTCGTCGACATGACGGACGATGTCCCGCGCGAGGACGCTGGGGATCGGCCAACACCGCGGCCCGGAAGCTCCGCTCGAACGCCTGCTTGCTGGTCATCAGTTCCGGATCTCTGAGGCCGCCGAGGTAGCCCTCGTACGCCTTGATCGAGTTTTCGAGGCCGAAGATCTCGTTCCGCAATGCTACCGCCCGATCTTCGTCAGCCGCGGCCAGTTCACGCAGCACGCTCAGGCGATCCTGATAGTCCTCGAGCCGCCGGGGATAGACGGCGTCCCTCAGGTACTCGAGCTGCGCCAAGGTCTGGAGGCGAAGCGTCGTACCCGGGTTACCCGTCACGAAGATGAGCTCCTCCTCTTCCGCTCCCGCCTCGCTCCACTCGAAGTAGTGCTCGGGCTGGGCGGGCTCGCCGTTCTCGTAGGCGCGCACGAACGTCACGTCCAGGTCGTGGCGCGGATAGGTGAAGTTGTCGGGATCACCGCCAAAGAAGGCCGCCTGACCTTCAGGCGCGAACACCAAGCGCACGTCGCCGTAACGCCTGTACTTGTACAGCGAATAGATACCGCCGTGGTACAGCGATACGACCTGGCATCTGAGCCTGGTCCCCGCCTCGCACGCCTCCCTGATGCGCTCGCGCTCCTCCAGCTTGAGCCGGGTCGCTTCCTCCTCCGAGGCACCAGCGGGCGCCGCCGCGTCGACGCGCTCGGTCACATCCTCGATCTCGACCAGCTGATCGAGATACAGGCCGGGGCAGACCGGCTCGGCATCGCGCGTCGCAGCGTAGAAGCCTTGCACCATGTAGTCGTGTTCCTCGTCCGATACGGCCGCGATGCAGCCGCGGGCGCAGTGGTGATTGGTCATCACCAGACCGTCGGGCGACACGAAGGAGGCCGAGCAGCCGCGGCCGTAGCGCAAGGAGGCGAGCCGCACGTGCTCGAACCACTCGGGCGCCGGGCTGAAGTCGTATCGCTCTTTCAGGTAGTCGTGC